>JBNLBB010000025.1:0-27250 GCA_050302415.1 Gammaproteobacteria bacterium
TAGGGGATCCAGTCCCCGGTGCGGAAGCCGTGGGGATTGTCTTCGGCGGCATGGATATCGGCTTCGAGATGGATGTCGCTCTCGACCTGCATGCCCGCGTGCCCGGGCTCCATCTTCACCGCCTGCAGGTAGACGGCCGCAATCTCCAGGCCGTTGCGCACCACCGGTTCACCAATGTGTATTTCCGCTGCGCAGAGCGGCAACGCCCACCCTGCCGCGAGCAGCAACGCTGCGGCTCTGATCTGTCTGTTCATAGAATCCCCCTCAATGGTCCCTGTGTAACAAAAACTGGTCTGAACGTCATCCAAAGAGCGCGGGGTACCAACCGGCACCCACGAGCAAGACTCCCAAGGCGCCCGGCACCTGCGCTAGCCAGAGCGGGCGCCCGCGGATACCTGTTTCCCGCAGGATCTGCCGTCCCAGGTGAATGCTCCACACTGCGCCCGCGAGATAGCAGCTGAACTTCAGCGTGGCGATGGCGGAGGCCGACAGCCCGATCAGCGCCAGCGGCGAGAACAGCTCGGCGCCCAGGCCCACCACCAGGGAGACCAGCGCCACGGGGGCATACTGGTAGCCGAGGCATACGGCAAGCTCCCCCGCCTTCCGTTCTACGCCACCACGCAGGGCCAGAGCGGCGCTGCCACGGGCGCATCCCCATAGCACCAGCCCAAGGACTACGGCACACCCGAGCATGAAGCCGTTGATCGCCAGGAAATCGATCCAGCTGAAAACCTCACGCCGCCCGGGATGCACGGACATCAACCAAGCCGGTCCCGGCGCGGCCAACCCGTACCAGCCGCGATCAATGACCCAATCGCCCAGGGTTTGGCGCAGGGCAACGAACAGCGGGGAGCTCAGCCAGAGAAAGCCACCGAGGGCGAGACCGGTACCCAGGAACAGGAATCCCACCTCGGCGGCGTCCGGGCTGTGACGCTGAATGGAAGCCACTTCGCGACCGGGTGGCCGCAACTCAACCCGGATGAGACCGCGGCGCGGATCGTCGTGCAGGCAGCGCAGGCACTCGATGCAGTGGCGCGATGAGCGTTTGCGCCGCAGGTCGATGCCGGTCGGGCAGAGTGAGCCCTCGCGGATTCGATCTGCGCCCGGGAGCGGCAGTGTGGGTTGGAACACCACGGCGCCGAGGCGCGAGAGCACGCCCAGCAGTGGACCCACCGGGCAGAGATGGCGGCACCAGACACGCTGCCGTCGTCCGTAGACAAAGCCAATGCCCAGGGCGCACAGCAGGGTGCCGCCAAAGACTCCGGCAATCGCTTCCGGATGGTCCCGGACACCCAGGGTCTGCCCCAGCAGGGTGACCAGCGTAAAGCTCAGCAGCGGGAGGCTGCTCCAGCGCAGCCACGGGGGCACCGGTCGGCGCAATCCAAGCCGGTTGACCCACTCCGAAGCAGAGCCCATGGGGCAGAACAGGCCGCACCAGCTGCGCCCGGTGGCAATCACGGAAACCAGCAGCAGGGGAAACCAGAGGCCCCAGATCAGGTAGTTGGCAAGCAGGGTGAAGTGGCTGGTCACCCTCTCCTGCTCGGCAGGTTCATCCAGCCCCAGTGGCAGCAGGACCAACAGCAGAAACAGCAGCAGCAAGCCCACCTGGAGTTTCGCCAGATGGGGCCGGAGTCGGAGCAATACCGGGTGCAGTGGATGGTTCCGTGCGGGGCCGGTCCGGCGCGGTGGCGGTGGCGGTTCCATTTTCTGCGCGAATGGCAGTAGCTGATGTGCGGCTGCGTCCATGCGACACCCGGGTTCCCTGTTGAACTGCCGCAAATGATAACGATTCGTATTACTAATGACAACCCGCCATCGCAAGCGGCCAGACTGGCTGTTGCCGCCTCAGGGTCGGGCGGCCGCCCGCTGCGGATCAACCAATACCGGTTTGCCCATCCGCAGCGCGGCGGCAATTGCACGCGTCAGTACGTTTCGGGCAGGACCCCGGCTTCGGAATCGGTGGTCTCCTTCAGGTGGGGTTGGCAGGCGCACGGCGCGCCTCGCTGGCTTCGATCATGGGCGTCAGGTCGACAGTGGGCTGGATCACCCAGGTGCCCATCCGCACCCCGGGGTGGGCGGAAATGAGCTGGATGGCCTGGTTGAGGTCTCGGGCCTCCAGAATCAGCAGGCCGCCCAACTGCTCCTTGGTCTCCGTGTAGGGACCGTCGATGGTGACCACCTTGCCCTCCCGGTACTGCAGGGTGATGCACTCCTGCGGCGGCGCCAGGCCGTGCCCCCCGGCGAAATGGCCCTGTTCGCGGAGGATGTCGTCATAGGAGAAACAGGCGTCGATCATGGTTGACTGTTCGGTTTCCGACAGCCGATTCCAGGCCTCGACATTCAAATGACCAAAGCAGAGGTATTTCATGGTGTGCTCCTGATGAGTGCGTGTGGGCATTCATTGGTCGAATGGCCGCAGCGTATTTCGACAAAGGGGAGAAATTTTTTTCAGAGGGCGGCCAGACGGCGTTCCAGAAAACGGCGCTCCGCGCTCTGCCGGCTCAGCGTCAGGGCGGTTGCATAGGCTTCGCGGGCTGCCGCCACGCGGCCGAGGCGGCGGTTGAGATCGGCCCGAGCGGCATGGGCGGGCAGATAGTCGGCCAGCTCTCCGGTTGCCAGCAGCTGATCGATTTCTGCCAACCCGCTGGCCGGTCCGTCACGCATGGCGAGCGCCACGGCGCGGTTCAGCGCGACCACCGGGGAGGGGGTCAGGCGCAGCAGTTGATCGTACAGATGGACGATGCGGGGCCAATTGGTCGCGTTGGCTTCCGCAGCCGATGCATGCTCCGCCGCAATGGCCGCCTGCAGCCCGTAGGGACCGACCAGGCCAGCGGCGAGCAGGGCGGCAACCAATTCACGACCCCGCACAATCTGTTCCTGATTCCACAGCGAACGGTCCTGATCCTCCAGCAGCACCAGATCACCATGCTGGTCGACGCGCGCAAGGCGCCGTGAATCCTGCAGCAGCATCAGGGCCAGCAGGCCGCGTACTTCCGTCTCCGGAATGAGTTCCCAGAGCCGCTGGCCCAGACGGATCGCCTCGCCGGAGAGATCCGCGCGCAGCAGGGTGTCGCCACCGCTGGCGGCGTAGCCTTCGTTGAAGACCAGGTAGATCACCTGCAATACCGTATCGAGACGCACGGCCCATGCCTCGCGACCGGGTACGGCAAACGGTATGCGTGCTTCACGGATCCGGTTCTTGGCCCGCACGATGCGTTGCGCAATGGTGGCCGGGCGCGCCAGAAAGGCGCGGGCAATCTCCTCCGTGGTCAGTCCACACACTTCGCGCAGGGTGAGTGCCACCCGCGCTTCGGTGGTGAGCTGAGGATGACAGCAGGTGAAGATCAACCTGAGCTGGTCGTCTCCGATCAGTTCGTCGGCCTGGGCATCGGGCGCCGCATCTTCCGGCGCGGGGATTTCCGGCAGTTCCGCGGGCGACACCCATCGGGCGCGGCGGCGTATCCAGTCCAGAGCCTTGTGGCGCCCGGTGGAGATCAGCCAGGCGCGGGGATTGGCGGGCAGGCCCGTTTGTGGCCACTGCTCCAGTGCCGTGCGGAAGGCGTCGTGCAGTGCCTCCTCGGCAAGCTCGAACTCACCCAGCAGACGGACCAGGGTGGCGAATACCGCGCGCGCTTCGCTACGGTAGAGGCGATCGATTTCGCGGACGGTGTCGGGGCGTGTATCGGGCATGGGGCGCAGTCACCACGGTGGCGTAGCGGCGGCCGGTGGCCGTACCGTCGGGTATGGTAATCACCGGGAATCCGGGGTTCATTGTATCGGGCGGGCGATCCAAAAAAACGCCGGGAAATCCCGGCGCTTGATGCAGGTCAGGCGCGCCTGCCCGACTCAGGTGCTGCTGACCTGTTTGACCAGCACGCCCAGCTCTTCGGCCATCTGCCCGAGCTCCCGGGCCGCGGCGCTGGACTCCTCCGCACCCTGCGCCGACATGCGCGCAAAATCGCTGATCGCGCTGATGTTCCGGTTCACCTCTTCCACCACCATGCTCTGCTCATGGGCCGCGCTGGCGATCTGCATATTCATGTCGGAGACCACGGTGGCGGACTGGTTGATGGCGTCAAAAGCCGCTTTCAGCTGCTCCGTGTGTGCCAGCACCTGCTGCATCTGCGCCTCGCTTTGGCGAATGTCGTCCACCGCGGCGCGCATGTCCTTGTCGAGATTGCCGAGAATGTCCTTGATCTGTGCCGTGGAGTCCTTGGTCTTGTTCGCGAGCATGCGCACCTCATCGGCGACCACGGCAAAGCCGCGTCCGTGTTCACCGGCCCGCGCCGCCTCGATGGCCGCGTTCAGTGCGAGCAGATTGGTCTGTTCGGAAATCGACTCGATCAACTGCAGCACGGCGTCCACGTTCTTGAAATCGCGGCTCAGCTGATCGATCACCTCGCCGCTGTGCTGCACATGGCCCGACAGCTGGTTCACCTGCTCGTTGGTGGTGTGCAGGATGCCCGTGCCCTTGGACACCTCGTCGCGGGTCTGATTGGTGCGCTCCGCGGTATTCGAAGCGTTCTTGGCAATCTCATCGATGGTGGCGGTCAGCTCATTCACGGCAGTCGCCACCTGTTCAATCTCCTGCTCCTGGCTCTGCACCTGGGCGGCGCTCGACTGGGCGGCAGTGCTGGTGCGTTTGGAGGCTTCGTTCAGCTGGACTGCGAAACCCTCCAGGCGGCCCACGGCGGTGTTCAGTTTCGACTGCTGCATGAGCAACGCATGCTCGACCGCAGCGGCCTCACGACCGGCACCCGAGTAGATGAACTCGATCAGGTCGTTGTCGGCAATCCTTTTGGCTGAATCCCTGAGGCGGGCAATGGGGCGCCCCTCAATGTACGCCATGACTGCCGCGAGCGGTACGCCGGTCAGGAACAGACCTGCCGCCTGCAACGGAGTGAGAACTCCGGTCAATGAGCCAACCAGCGCCAGCGCGGCAAACAGGACGATGCCAATGGCGAAATAGAGTGTGGTGGCACTCAATTTGAACAGGATGGTGCCCAGCAATCCAAGTTTGCCCTGGTGGTTGCGTACCCTGGCGTAGAGCTTTTCCGCCCGGTCAATCTGTTGGCGGGTGGGTTGATAGCGGACCGACTGGTAGCCAACCATCTGCTCGTTTTCATAAATGGGTGACACGTAGGCGTGCACCCAGTAGTAGTCGCCATTCTTGGCGCGATTCTTCACCAGCCCGATCCAGGGCTTGCCCTGCTTGAGGGTGGCCCACAGGTTCTGGAAGGCCACAGCCGGCATGTCCGGATGCCGGATCAGGTTGTGGTTCTTGCCGATCAGCTCCTCGCTGGAAAAGCCGCTGACGCGGAGAAATACGTCGTTGATTGAAGTGATGATGCCCTTCAGATCGGTGGTGGAAACGATGCGTTCATCTTCACGGAAGGTGATTTCGTGATCAGTGACCGGGAGATTCATTTTCATTGGTGCCACACCCTTGTTGATGGGTTGGGGCTTCATGCCGGAGGGCGCCTATGTTCCTCTCTGGCGCTACAGGCGGAACTGGCCTGCCAGCCGTTGTTTCGCATTCTGGAATGCGCTCGGCCATTAGCAAAGTTAGCAGGTGTCGGCGCAATTGCCAGTCGTCGGGATTATCAGGTCTAACGCATAAATACCTGTTTTGAGTGGCGTTTGGCCGTGGCGTCTGGCAAGTGGTTGATTTCATCGTCCATTGCCCGGGATCTGCCAACGAGTGGGTGGTGGCTACCTGCGTAACAGCTGGCGGGCTACCGATGCATAGGTCGGTCTCCCGCATTTCGATTCGGCCATGGAGCCTGGTGATCCGCAGCGTCGAACTTACCGCCATATCCCGGTGCCCCGACACCGGGCGGATAAAAACGCCGGGCTGTTGCCTGTGGAGGATTCGACCGGGTTCTAGTAGGCTGCTGCCTCATCAATCCACCAAGCGATGAATGCCATGAAACTGATACCGCTGACCGTCGCCGCACTCTGCACCGTCTTCCTGGCCAACCCGGCCGTGGCCAAGGATGACAAGCCCAAAAACCTGCCGCCCGGGTTGGCCAAGAACCAGGCCCGGGGCAAACCGCTGCCTCCCGGCTGGCAGAAAAAACTGACACTGGGCGAACGCCTGGATCCCGTGGTCTACGAACAGTCCAGCGTGGTGGTGCCGGTTGATGACAAGGGCATGGTGACCATCCGGGTTGAGGGCAAGCTGATCCGGATTATGGAGAAGACCCAGGAGATTATTGAACTTCTGGAGTAGGCGGCTTCCTGGGCGCTGCCATCCCTGGCGCGTCCTTTTCCCGGGAGCTGGTCAGGCCACTGTGCCTTGCGTGAGTTGCCAGGTGGTTTGCACCGCGATTCCCCGCTGCAGTGTCTGCAGGTTGACGCAGCTGTGTTCCGCTGCTGCATAGAGCTTGTGCAGCAGCGCGGTGGGGGTTCCTTCCGCGACTGCCAGCGCAACATTACAGCGCATCCGCTGAAAGGGTACCGGCACCGAACGATCAACCAACAGCGTGCCGCGCACATCCACTTCGGCGCTCACCGCCACCTGCAGATGCGTCAGAGTGACGCCGAGGCGCTCGGCCACGATGCGCAGTGTTGAATCGAGACAGCTCGCCAGTGCGGCACACAGCAGGTCGCCCGGATTGGGCAGGTCGTGGTAACCCCCGACAGCCTGGTGGATTCCGAAGGGGATGGTGGCCGCCTGGCGTTCGCCTCCCGCCGTCACGTTGCCGTGAAACGGGTCGTAATTGGTACCGCCGCTGGTGTGCGCCCGATCGCGGATCCAGGCCGCATCGGACCGGGTTCGATAGTGCAGACAGAGCGGATCCTGGCGATCTCGAACCCGCTGTTCGGGGGCGTGTTGCATGACATTTCCTCCAGTCACTCGGGTGGATCAGCGGGTGATCACGATCTGCAGGTACTCGCCCGGAACCACCATCGTGCCGTCGTCGGCCCGGTTGAAGCGGTCCACCAGTTCGAGCAGGTCCCCACGCAGGCGGTCGCGCCCCGTTTCGCCCACTGCCTCGAAGGCCTTGAGCACCGGTCCGTAGTAGGTCGCGAAGAGATCCAGCCAGTGTTCGGCGGACTGGTAGCGGAACATGAACTCCCGGCTGGTCCGGGTCAGCGTCTGCACCTGGCGGGCAAAGTGGCTGTTGAGGAAGGCATCGGTACCCCAGGCCGCGGGCGACTGGATCCCCGGAGGCGGTGCAACATGCCGGCCGATGGTCTTGAACAGCTGCCCGATGAACCCCTCCGGCGTCCAGTTGGCCATGCCGATCCGCCCACCCGGCCGGCAGACCCGGATCAGTTCGGCTGCGGCCTGCGGTTGGTCGGGGGTGAACATCACACCAAAGGTGGAGACCACGTTGTCAAAGCTGCTATCGGCAAAGGGTAGGGCCTCGGCATCCGCCTGCCGGTACTCGACGGCCAGTCCGTCGGCTTCGGCGCGCACCCGCGAACGCTCCAGCAGGGCCGGGACGTAATCGGTGGCGACGACGCGGCAAAAGCGGCGGGCGGCGGCCAGCGTGGCGTTGCCGTTCCCGGCTGCCACATCCAGCACGCTTTGCCCGGCGCGCAGGTCCATCGCCTCGCAGAGCTCTTCGCCGGTGATCTGCAGGGTGACGCCGATGCGGGCGTAGTCGCCCGAGCCCCAGGCAGTCTGCTGCCGGGATTTGATGGCGCTGTAATCAGGCTGGTCGGTGGTCATGGATTGTGCGGTCTGTTGCATGGTTCTCTCCCGAGTCACTGTGGTGTGTTAGTCCGGTTGCGCGGCAGTCGCCGATGCGGTGCCGTCAACGGGGAACGAGGTTAACGACCGGTGGCTGGGTCGGCTTGGGGAGAATGCGGGGATTTCGTGGGGATTGACGGAAGAGCGTACTGAGCGGGGTTCACCCGATGGGCGGTGTCAGTCGCACAGAGCGCGCAGGCGCTGGCCAACGGGGGCGGTGACCAGGGCATCGATCTCCTGGGCGGAGAGATCGGGTTTGATGCGGTAGGCGTCCATCAGCGCCTGGCGCGCCGCTTCGGATTGGCCGCGTGCGAAGCGGACAGCCGCCAACACCACCCGCGCCATGTGGGTGCGGTCGTCGCTCTGACAGGCATGTTCGGCGCGTCCCTCGGCCGCTTCCAGGTCACCGCGGGAGAGCAGCGCCAGCGCGAGCAGTGATTCCCAGACCGCCAGGCGGCTGTCCAGCGGGCTGTTGCAGATCCCGCGGGTCAGGTGTTCCACGGCGCGTGACAGATCGCCCTTGATCAACCACGCCGAGCCGAGTGCCGCCCACGCCTGGGCGTTCGCCGGGTTGAGTTCCACCGCCTGGCGCAGAATGGGCAGCGCGCGGTCGGGCTGGCCCAGATCGGCCAGCGCGCAGCCGCTGAAGCCGAGTACGGTGGAGTCCAGGCTGTCCAGTTCCAGCGCCCGCTCCGCGCGGCTCACGGCCTCCCGCCGCGTCTGTTCGCGATCGACCAGCAGGCCGACCCGGTGCCCGAGTGCAAGCACCAGCGCAAGGTAGGCGGGGGCGAGGGCAAAATCCGGTTCGGCTTCGGCGCTGCGGCGCAACAGGTCTGCGGCCTGGGTAAAGGTATCGCGATGCCAACCCCGCAACGCCAGCAGGCTGGAGGCCTGCAGATAGAGTTCCTGGGCCGTGGGTTGCAGGGCATTGCTGCGCACCCGCTCGTAAATGGCCCGGTTCAGCTGCGGTTCCAGTTTGGCGATGATCGCCGTCACGCCTTCGTCCAGCCGGCTATCGATACCGGCGGCCGCCAGTTCGCAGTGGCCGGCCCAACTTTGGAATCCGGACACCGCGTTGGTCAACTGGCTGGTGATGCGCAGGTTTTTCCCCAGCAGCTGGAGTGAACCCTCCAGCACGAAATGGGCACCGGTCTGTTCGTGCAGAGCGCGGGCTGTGGGTGGTGGGTCGCTCCCGGCATAGCGTCCGCCCTGGGTGTTGATGTGCAGCAGGGGGATGCGGGTCAACACGGTACCCAGGCTCGCCTCCAGGCCTGCGGCAAACTGCGCCAGCGCCGGAGGTCCGTTCAGACAGCGGTAGGGAAGGATCAGCAGGGAAGGGGGCGTAAAGCGTGGTGCTTCCGCCGGCGGGGTGGCAATGCTGAAGTCCGGTTCCGGGGTCTGCAGCACCTGGCCGATGAAGCGGAATCCCCGGCCGTGTACCGTCTGGATAAAGCGCTGCTCCGTGCCGCTGTCGCCCAGCGCCCGGCGCGCCGCCTTGATGCAGCCGGCCACTGTGGTATCCGAAACGATGCGACCCTGCCACACCGACGCCATCAGCTCATCGCGGCTGAACAGGGTGTGGGGATGGCTGGCGAGGTGGCGCAGCAGGTCGAATACCAGGGGCTCCACCGCAACCGGTTCGCCGTTGCGGCGCAACTCATAGCGTTCGGTGTCGATCACGAAATCTGCAAACTGGAGTGTCACGTCCGCGTCTCTCCGCGTCCGGCCGCTGCCTCCTGTCTGGCCGGGGTAGGTGGTCGGCCGGTTGTGGCCGGATGCTTGGTGTGGCTCTCCGGAAGCATACACCGCGTCGGCTTCAACCTCCCGGATCGAACCGGTGAGGAATGAGCCGAATGGTGGGCCCGGCCTTCAACCGTGGGGGCTCACTGGCGCAGTAGGCTTCGGTGGTGTAACTGGCGTCGATCCGGTAGGGCGCTCCGGGCGCCACCAGGAACTCACTTGCCCCCACGTTGCGCACCCCGCGCACCCAGTCGTAGGTGTACCCCAGGCGGGTCCATGGTGCGCCGTTGGGCTGATAGAGCTCCTGCTGCAGGGAGCGCAGAAAGCCGGGAAAATCATCCACCCCGCGCACGCGGGGTGGCGGCGTGGGCGAAGTCAGCGAACAGGCATGATCGCCGGTTTCCGGATCGGCGCAGGGGCGGAACAGGTCACCCGGTGAGACCCACAGCTCCACGAACCGGGCGTAGGGCCGGTCCGGGTTGAGGCCCAGGTACTGCTTCAACCGGAATGAGGGGTCGTAGCGCTCAGGGCCGCCGAACTGCTCGGTCAACCCGCGGCAGAACCGGCGCACCTGGGGTACCAGAGTCACCCACATGCGTGGTCGGTCAGTGGGTGCGATGCCCTCCCCACCCGCTTCAATCAGGGGTTGGAATACGGCCTCAAAGATAGAAAGACTCATCCAGGCGGCCACCTTGAGCATGGGGCCCCGGGGATCGTCGCGCCACACCAGCTGGGACGATCCCGGTTCAATCGCCCACAGTGCCTGGCTGATATCCGCCGTGGTCGTGCGCGCGGCGTCGTCGATGGTGCGTTGAAAGAGGGTGTGCTGCGGATTGAGTGCTGGCGCCTGGTCGAACAGACGGCCAAGAAAAAACGCGAGCACCAGCAGCAGCGCGATGAAGGCCCAGGGCCAGTTGCGGGGTGCTGATGGGCGTTGCATGCGCGACTGCTAGGCCACGGCCAGTTCGGCGCGATCCGGCTGGCTGTCGATTTCCCAGTTGCCCTGCCGGTTGCGCCGCACCTTGATCCGCAGACGCACGCCGGCACGGCCGGAGGCACGGGTAAGCCGGAACCGGGCCGGGCGTGGTTTGGGGGCAACCCGGAATACCAGGAACAGAAAACCCCACCAGCAGCGCCTGATCCAGCCGGGCGTGAACCGCTCCAGGTCCAGGTCCAGGTCGAGTTCGTTCAGTCCCAGATTTTCCAGGCGCCCGAAACCGACACTGATATCGGCGGCCGTGATCTGCGGTACCTTGTGCAGTTCATTCACGCTGCGCGCAAAACCCCGCCACGCCGCAGCCTGCGCCAACTGGAAATTGGCATCGGTGGCTATCACGTCGGCAAGCACGGCGCTCAGCAGCTCGTCCAGGGTGAACCACTGGCGGCGCGGATCGGCGTTCAGCTGGGCGTCGCTTTGCACCGGAGTCGCCTATTTGTCGGGCGGAGTCGGATTGCTCTTGTCGGGCAGCTGGATGGCGTTGGCCATCAGGGACAGAACCCGGGCCAACCCCTCCGGAACGGCCGATTCACTGGCCTGCACCGTAATCTCCAGCTGCCCGCTGCGGTTGGTGGTGGACTCCTGTGCCGACTTGCTGGAGGCCGAACCCTTGATCGACGCACTCACCCAGGGGGACAGCGCGCCGCCGGTTTTGGCCGACATCTCCACGCCCTTGGCGGTTTCCGAACGGTCGGACCAGGTCTGCTTGATTTCGAAGGTGAACTTGGTGGTCAGCGAATCGATGCGCAGATGCGGCACCGGCACCATGGCCAGCAGCGGCGCGCTCACGTTCACCGTCTGGTTGCCGCCATCCGTGGTCTGATCGAAGCTGAAATCCACGGTCATCGGTTTGCCGTTGACGATCATGCTCTGAATGAAGTCCCGGGTGGTCTCGGCCGCAATGCGCTGGGCCTTGACGGCGGCCACCAGAGGGGCGGAAACCAGAAAATCCAGGGGTAGTGACTGGAACTCGGCGCCCATGGTATTGGAGGGAGGTTTGGCCATGTCGTACTCCTTGCTCGGGTGAATTCGGGGCTAACCGGCCCCGGGGGTGGGTGTCGGATCGGAATCCGGATCCGTGGCGCGATCGCCCTCCGGCGCAGCTGGATCCTGGGCGGGCGCCGGTGAGGAGGGGGCATCCCCTGTCGTGTTCAATTCCGGATCCTGCGGTGGCAGCACTTCGCTCATGTGGGTGAGCGTGGTCAGCAGTTTGTCCAGCCCGGAAGGCATGGGAATGGATTTGATGTTGATGGCGATTTTGATCGACGACTGCGACTCGTTGCGCTGCTGACCGGCCACGGTTGAGGGCGGCGCAATCGCCCCTTCAATGGTCACCGGTTTGTCGACCAGGAACCAGGGGCGCGCATCGGGGTCGTTGACGCCCTCCTGCTCCTTGATCAATTCCTGACGTTTTTTCTGCATCTGCGTCATGCTGGAGACTTTTTTTACCGCCATCTCCAGTTCGAAAGTGGCGCTCTCCACCGCCAGCGGCGCGATGGGCACCAGGGAGAGCGCCGGTACGCGCAGGGTTTCAAATTTGCCATCGGCATCGTAGTGGCGGAACTCCATGTGAAAGGGTTCGCCCTTGCGCATGCCGGGCGGCAACTCGTCGCCATCGGAATGCGGATAACCCAGCTGCAGCAGCAGATTCAGAAATGAGCGCGCAGAGTGCAGCTGTGCCTTGAGAATGGAGTTGAGGGGCGCGAGCAGCGCCTGTTCCAGGGAGAGTTGGTTCTCGTCCCGGGGCTGTTCGCTGTCACCGCCGCCGGCAGCCGATGGTGGCGAGTTGTTATTGTTGCCGTTCTCAGCCATCGCGGTTGTTCGAGCCTCCCTGGATCGACTACTTGGCGGGCGGAGAAATAGCCTAGCGTTTCACTCAAGCAAACGCAAACAGCGATAAGCGCAGGGAAAGGAGCTGGATAACCGCGGCGGTGCCGTCAGCAGCGACGGTCAGGCGGGTTGCTGCTGTGCCACAGCGCCGGAGAGCCGACGGTCGTAGCGGCAGAAGTGATCGTTCACGGCACGCTGGATATTGGACAGCGTCGTCAGGCCGGTGATCACGGTAGCCACCTTTTGCCAGGCGCGGAGGGTTTCCAGCAGATGGCGATGCGCCGCCAGGTGATCCGGTGCCAACGGACGGCCGACCGCGTTGAAGTGCGCGGTTTCCGCCTCGATGAGACGGGCCACCGCGTCGACCACGGCCTGGATATATTCCGGAGTCACCGCCGAGAGTTGTGCGGCGCGGGCAATCAGTTCATCAATCCGCCGATAGCCCGCATCGACTGCTTCCACGCCGATCTGCTTGTCGGTATACCAGACCATACGCATACCCCGATTCCGATCCGGTGATACCGGATCTTGTTGTTCTGTTAGGGCGCCTGGATCAGGAACACAACAGCCCGCTTCCAGGGCGCTCCTGATGGCCAGTGCCAAACGTTAGCGCGAATCGGCGCACCATTGCAACGAAGCCAAATGGTGGGAATTTACACGGTCAGGCAGCCATGGCCTAGTGTTCTGTCCGGTGAAGGGCCGCTAATTGCTTGGGGCGGGTTTCTCAATTCAGGTCTGCGCGCCATCAGGATCGTTTGGACCGGGTAGGCACGGTCCGGAACCAGGGAACAAAGTCGCGCAGAGGGTATTTGGGCACAGGGCAACCAAGGCAAACAGAACCAGGATGATCTAACATTGAGGAACAGGTCGCAGCTTGAATTGATCCACGGAGATCGCAATCAGGATGATTGAACAACCACAACAATTGAACCTGATTGGGATGGATGGGTAACCCACGACCCGGACGGTTCAAACCCGTTGTACCCCGATAGCCGCTGCGGCCAACGCGGTGGGGAACAATCTTGGGCAGAGCAAGCCAGTTTCTACAGACACTGATTGACGCGTTGCCGGTACCCATCTTTTACAAGGACGAAAAGGGTGTCTACCTGGGATGCAACGCCAGGTTCGAAGAGTTTCTGCGCATGCCGCGCGGCGACTTCATCGGCAAGAGCGTCTTCGAAATCGCGCCACCGGAGCTGGCGGCGGTTTACCACGCCAAGGACCAGGAGCTGCTGGACAACCCCGGTGTACAGATCTACGAATCGAGCGTGGAAAACACCGACGGGCAGATCCACCAGGTGCTGTTCCACAAATCCACCTTTTACAATGAACAGGGCGAACTCGGCGGCCTGGTGGGCGCCATCCTGGACATCACCCAATTCAAGGTGATGGAGCAGGAGCTGCGCACCCTGGCGGCGCAGGATCCGCTCACCGGTCTGCTCAACCGGCGCGCCTTTGAACAGCGCCTGGAATCCGAGCTGCAGCGGGCCCGGCGCTACGCACGCCCCATCACTCTCATGTTCGTGGATATCGACCATTTCAAACGGATCAACGACACCCACGGCCATCCGGTGGGCGACAAGGTGCTCTGCCACGCCGCCAAACGCATCCTCGAATCGGTACGCGGCATCGATGTGGTGGCGCGCTACGGCGGCGAGGAGTTTGTGGTCCTGATGCCGGAGACTCCGGTGGCCCACGCCGAAGCCGTGGCCCGCAGGCTCTGCGCCAACTTTGCCGACCTGCCCATTGTGCTGGACGGCCCGCTCAGTCTGTCGTTGACGGTGAGCATCGGTCTGGCCGACTCCTCCCACGCATCTGACGTGGAGAGCCTGGTGAGCAAGGCCGACGAGCAGCTCTACGCCGCCAAGCGCGACGGGCGCAATTGCGTCCGCCAGGTCGGCGCCTCCGCCTGACCTCAGGGGCCGCCGCCGGGCGGCTCACTGCCGCTCCCGCTCCCGCAACGCCGCCTGCACCGCGGGCAGATAGAGAAAATCATCCAACACCTCCCACAGCCGCAGCACGCTCTGCGCCATCAGCTGGTTCACATGACCCAGGGCGACCAGATCCACGGCCACCCGGTCCGCGTCACAGTGCTGCAGCAGCCCCAGCAGGTTGGTGAGGCTGTTGAGGGTTTTCGCCTCGCGATCAAAGCGTTCGCGCATGGCGGCATAGCGGGCCAGCTGGTGGGTACTGAAGCCCTCAATCATGGCGCCACCCCGCGCGCGTGGCTTGGGTGGGGGATTGGGATGAGGGGGCAATGCATTTCATGATCAACTCCCTGTCAATCGGTGAAGTGGCTGTCCGCTGAAACCCATCCCGGCTTCAGGGTGCCGGGTGGCTACAGCAGACCCGGGGTGCGTGGTATCGTTTCAGCCCTGTGCCGATACCTGCACTCACGGAAAGAGTAAGCATTTACAGATGCCGATACAACCATGATGGATGAATTGATGCAAAAGGAATTTCTGGCCCGGTTCGACCTGGTGCGGGAGGGGGTCCGCCCAACCACTTGGTGCAACGCTTCCGGCATCGGGCGCGGATCGCTCACCAGCATGAAACGCGGCGGCATTCCCAATGGGGCCACGCTGGCGACCCTGCTGCGGGTGGCGCGGGTCTCCAGCAACTATCTGCTGGCCGGATTCGGTGCCCCCTTCCTGGTCAGCCGTTGCGACAGCGACCGGGAAGCGGCGCATCTGATCCCCCGGCTTGCCGGCGCTGGCGCCCACGCCACCCTGGTCCGCCACGATCACCACCTCACCCTGGTCTTACACCTGGCTGGTTCCGAAGGGCAGCCCGGCGCGGAGGAGTGCATGCCTCACCTCGAGGTGGTGGCCGGTGCTCTGGGCGAGCAGGCGGTGGCGGCGCTGTTTGACCGGACCGGCGAGGTGTGCCACCTGCCGGTGAGCCGCGACACCGGACAGCGTCTGGTCACCGGCTGGATCGGCAACTACGGCCTGGTTGGACACGGCAGCCAGCCCGGTCTGTTGGCCTCCGCCGAAGCGTGCGGCAAGCAGGCCGCGCTGGCCTGGCTGGCGGAGCGGGAACCGGCCACCGTGGCCCGGGAGGCGCCGGCCGGACGCGACGACACCGGGCAGGCCGCCATCGATCAGGAGCTGCTGCAGCAGGTGGTGCGTCTGGTGGAGGAGGAGCTGGCCACCAGCGGGGTGCCGCTGTCGGCGGGCAAACGGGCCGGGGTGATCGGTCTGCTCTACCAGCTGTTTGCCGAATCACCGGCACAGTTCCCGGACCGGACCAAGGTGGCGCAATTCCTGCGGCTGGCCGGCTAGTTCCACCCTAAACTGATTGCCTGTTCCACTGCGGGCCACGACGGAGTCCTCGCCATGCCAGATCGCACGCCACCCCTCGCCATACAGGTCCGTGAAGCGCCAGCGCGCACCCAGCCATCTGTCTACCCGTAACCCTTTGCCTCGCGCATGGCCGGGCGCACCAAGCATCCCCTGGGGGATCTCTTTGGCCTGACCAACTTCGGCGTCAATCTCACCCGCCTCGCTCCCGGTGCGGTTACCGCCTTGCGCCATGCCCACAGCCGACAGGATGAGTTTGTCTACGTGCTGGAGGGCCATCCCACGCTGGAGACCAACAAAGGACCCGTCCAGCTGGCGCCGGGGATGTGCGCGGGTGCCAGGGCGGGAAGCGGCAACGCCCAGTGCCTGGTGAATCGCACCGAGCAGGAGGTGGTGATTCTGGAGATCGGGGACCGCACGCCCGGTGACGAGGCGTTTTATCCGGACGACGATATTCAGGCAAAGCTGATCGATGGCCGGTGGCAGTTCACGCACAAGGATGGTTCACCCTACTGACGCTGGCGATTCCCTTCGTCAGAACCGCTCGTCGGCACATCGGTGAAGCGGCCTGATTCGCGTTTTATATACCGCCAGAATCGTAGCCGGCAAAGCGATCGACAGACGCTTGGTCGGGTCTCTGGCGGACACGGAAGGGATTAATTCTTGAATTACAGATAGATAATAAGTGTTTTGGTGAATGTGCAAGCCGAAAACGAAGAAATGTTGCGCTGCAAAAATACAAAACGAAAAAATAAATGAAAAAAAAGTTCGTTTTAGTTTGACATTACGAACATTAGTAATTACTTTGCGAACCACTCAAATTCGAGACCATACGTATCGAGGAGGTTCCGATGTTCAAAAAAATCGCGCTGGTTGCAGGCGTGGCGGTTTTTAGTATCCAGAGTAGCTACGCGGGCATGGCGGAAGCGAGGAAGTGGGTAGATACGGAGTTTCAACAATCGGCGCTTTCGAAGGACCAGCAGCTCAAAGAGATGGAGTGGTTCATCAATGCGGCGAAGCCCTTCCAGGGGCTGGAGATCAATGTGCTCTCCGAAACCATTCCCACCCACGAGTACGAATCCAAGGTGCTGACCAAAGCGTTCGAAGAGATCACCGGTATCAAGGTCAACCACCAGCTTTTGGGTGAAGGCGAGGTGGTCCAGGCGGTGCAAACGCAGATGCAGACCAAACGCAATCTGTATGACGCCTACATCAATGACTCAGATCTGATCGGGACCCACTCCCGCCTGCAGTTGGCGGTCAATCTGACCGACTGGATGGCCGGCGAAGGAAAGGCGGTCACCAACCCGGGTCTGGACATCAACGATTTCATCGGCAAGTCCTTCACCACCGGGCCCGATGGCAAGCTTTACCAGCTGCCCGATCAGCAGTTCGCCAATCTCTACTGGTTCCGCAAGGACTGGTTCGACCGTCCGGATCTGAAGAAAAAATTCAAACAGCTCTACGGTTACGATCTGGGGGTACCGGTCAACTGGTCTGCCTACGAAGACATCGCCGAATTCTTCACGGAACACGTCAAGGAGATTGACGGGGTCAAAGTCTATGGCCATATGGACTATGGCAAGCGGGCACCGGACCTCGGGTGGCGCATGACCGACGCCTGGCTGTCCATGGCCGGTGCGGGCAGCAAAGGGTTGCCCAATGGCGTGCCCGTGGATGAGTGGGGTATCCGCATGGAAGAGGGAAGCTGTAATCCGGTTGGTGCCTCGGTCTCCCGCGGTGGTGCTGCCAATGGCCCGGCAGCGGTATATGCCATTCGCAAGTGGGACGAGTGGCTGCGCAAATACGCGCCTCCCGGTGCCGCCAGCTACGATTTCTACCAATCCCTGCCAGCCCTGTCGCAGGGTAATGTGGCGCAGCAGATCTTCTGGTACACGGCATTCACTGCCTCCATGGTGGCGCCCAAATCGGAAGGCAACAACACGGTGGATACCAGCGGCAAACCGCTCTGGCGCATGGCACCGTCTCCGCACGGTCCCTACTGGGAGGAAGGCCAGAAGCTGGGATACCAGGATGCCGGATCATGGACCCTGTTCCAGTCCACGCCCGTGGATCGGCGCAAGGCTGCCTGGCTCTATGCCCAGTTTGTGGTGTCGAAAACTGTCGATACCCGCAAGAGCCACGTGGGTCTGACCTTCATCCGCGAAAGCACCATCAATCACCAGTCCTTTACCGATCGCGCGCCGAAGCTTGGCGGCCTGGTTGAGTTCTATCGCTCGCCCGACCGCGTGTTGTGGTCGCCCACCGGTGTGAACGTGCCCGACTATCCGAAACTTGCCCAGATCTGGTGGCAACAGATCGGTGATGTGAACTCCGGTGCGTTCACCCCGCAGCAGGCCATGGACCGTTTGGCTGAGGAGATGGACAACACCATGGCGCGGATGCAGGCCGCCGATGAAAGGGCAAACGTCTACGGTGGTTGTGGACCACGCCTCAACAAGCCCAAGGATCCGCAGGCGTGGCTGAATGCGCCGGGATCACCCAAAGCCAAACTGGCGAACGAAAAACCCAAGGGCGAAACCATTAACTACGACGAGCTCGTCAAGCGCTGGAACAAGTAGCCGGTCAGCAACACTGCTGGTTGTCAGAAAACAGCAGGCGCGGGGCCTGCCGGGAGCAGGCCCCTTTTTTTACTTTTCTCCCACAGCGATTACAGGATCGGTGATGAAGGCGGAAATCAGTAGGCGGCAGCGCGCGATCATGGACTATATCCGTGAACACGGCTCCGTACAGGTGGATGAGCTTTCAGAAAATCTGCGGGTGACCCCCCAGACCATACGGCGTGACCTCAACCGGTTGTATGAACTCAATCTGGTGCAGCGGGTGCACGGCGGTGCGGTGATCCGGGATACGGTGGAGAACCTTGGCTATGGTGCGCGTAAAATTCTCATGGCCGATGAAAAAGAGCAGATTGCCCGGCTCGCTGCGGGCATCATCCCCGACAACTCCTCGCTCTTTATCAACATCGGTACCACCACAGAGCGGGTCGCCGAATACCTGCTGGATCACAGCGGTCTGCTGGTGATCACCAACAACATCAACGTAGCCAGTACGCTATGGCCCGCACGCGGGCTGGAGGTGATGATTGCCGGTGGCACCATCCGGCAGAGCGACGGCGGGATCGTCGGACCCAGCACTGAAGAGTTTATTGATAAGTTCAAACTCGATTACGCCATCATCGGCTGTTCCGCCATCGATATTCACGGTGACTTCTGCGACTACGACCTGCGCGAGGTACGGGTAACCCAGGCGATCATCCGCCACGCGCGCTCCGTGGTGCTGGTGGTGGATTCCATGAAGCTGGAGCGTAACGCACCCGTGCGGGTGGGTACCCTGTCGGATATCGACGTGCTGGTCACGGACGCCGGTGTGTCAAAAGAGTTTCTCGCGTTGTGCGACAAATACGAGGTGAAGGTGAAGGTGGCGGCCACAGGCCAGACGGGTGTACAGCCCGGGAAGGTGAGCTGAATGGCCATTGAATTGCGCGATGTGGTTTTTCGGGTGGGCTCGGATACCCACATTTACGAAACCAACCTGAATCTCCAACCCGGCGAGTTCAACATCCTGCTGGGTACCACCCAGAGTGGCAAGACCACGCTGATGCGTCTGATGGCGGGCCTGGAAAAACCGACCTCCGGCGAGGTGTGGGCCAACGGTGAAAACGTGACTGGCAGGGCGGTGCAAAAACGCAGTGTCGCCATGGTGTATCAGGCGTTCATCAACTATCCCAGTTTTACGGTCTACGACAACATTGCCTCACCCCTGAAGGTGGCCGGCCTGTCGAAGGAAAAAATTGATCACGAGGTGCGACGCTTCGCCGAACTGCTCAAGCTGACACCCATGCTCAACCGCCTGCCCAGCGAACTCTCCGGTGGGCAGCAACAGCGTACGGCATTGGCGCGGGCGCTGGTCAAGGGCGCGGACCTGGTCCTCCTGGACGAACCGCTCGCCAATCTCGATTACAAGCTGCGTGAAGAGTTGCGCGATGAACTGCCCCGGCTGTTTGCCGATCTGGGATCGACCGTGGTCTACGCCACCAGCGAACCTCTGGAGGCGCTGATGCTCGGCGGCTATACCGCCACCTTGAAGGAGGGACGGCTGGTGCAGTACGGAGGAACCGCGGAGATCTATCGCAAACCCGCGACCCTGGAGAGCGTTGAAGTGTTTTCTGATCCGCCAGTGAACACCGCAGTGATCACCAAGCGCGGCGGCACGGCACACCTTAAAGATGCCGCCTCCTGGGCGTTGCCCCGGGCGGTTGCGGCACTTCCCGACGGCGAGTACACCATGGCGTTACGGCCCCACCATCTGTTGTTGGAAGGCAGTGGCGTGGCAATCGAAGGCGAAGTCAGGATTGCGGAGATCAGTGGGTCGGAAAGCATCATCCGGTTGGGTGTGCAGGGCAACGACTGGGTCAGCGAAACCCACGGGGTGCACAGCTTCGAACTCGGTGAGCGGGTACGTTTTGTGTTCGATGAAAAACATTGCCTCTATTTCGACAGCACCGGCCAGCTCATCGCCGGTCACGACCAGGATTGAATTCAGGCATGGCGAAAATCAGTTTTCAAAATGTGCGACACGCCTATCCACCCGCCAAAGGACAGGCGCCGGTCTACGCCCTCAAGGAGGTGGATCAGGTTTGGGAGGACGGAGGCGCCTATGCACTGCTGGGTCCTTCCGGATGTGGCAAAACCACCCTGCTCAACTGCATATCCGGATTGCTGACACCCTCCGAGGGAGAGATCTTCTTCGGCGCGCAGCAGGTGACCCAACTACCCACCTCCGATCGGCACATCGCGCAGGTGTTCCAGTTCCCGGTGGTCTACGACACCATGACGGTGTATGACAATCTGGCCTTTCCGTTGCGCAACCGTGGCATGAGGGAGCAGGAGGTGCGGCAACGGGTCGAGCAGATTGCGGCCATGCTGGATCTGTCAGCCACGCTGCAAAAACGCGCCTCGGGTCTGACCGCCGACGGCAAACAAAAAATCTCCTTGGGTCGTGGCTTAGTGCGCTCCGACGTGAACGCGATTCTGTTTGATGAACCGCTGACCGTGATCGACCCACATCTGAAGTGGCAACTGCGCTCCAAACTCAAGGAACTCCATCAGCAGATCGGTGTGACCATGATCTACGTGACCCACGATCAGGTGGAGGCACTCACCTTTGCCGACAAGGTGGTGGTGATGTTCGACGGTGCGGTGGTGCAGGTGGGGACACCCGTTGAACTGTTCAATCGGCCTGCCCACACCTTCGTGGGTTACTTCATCGGTTCGCCGGGCATGAACGTGTTGCCGTGTGCCATCGAGCGCGGGCATCCGGTGTTTCATGGCCAAGCGGTGGCCACTCATTATCCGGCGTCCGGTCACCCGCAAGGCAAGCTCGAATTGGGGGTGCGACCGGAATTTGTCGAATTCGCCGACGAAGGCATCCCGGTCACCATCGACAAGGTGGAAGACCTGGGTCGCTACCAGGTGGTTACCGTTCACCATGAATCCTCGACCATCAAGATGATCGTCAACGAGGGGCAGGAGATACCGACAGAGAGCCCCGCGATTCGTTTCGATCCGGCGCACACGCATATCTACTGCGATGACTGGATGGTGGGAGGCGCGCACCATGAATAGGACCATCAACAACCGTGCCTGGTGGCTGGTGGCGCCGGTCCTGCTGCTGGTGGCCTTCAACGCCTTCATTCCGCTGATGACGGTGGTGAACTACGCCTTCCAGGAGACTTTCGGCAACAACGAATTCTTCTGGGAAGGCACCACCTGGTTTGAGAACGTGCTGCGTTCCAGCCGCTTCCACGATGCCCTGGGCCGCCAATTGCTGTTCACCGGCATGATCCTGCTGATTGAAGTCCCACTGGGTGTGGCGGTCGCGCTCACCATGCCGCGCCGCGGACCGTGGGTCTCGGTCTGTCTGGTGCTGATGGCGCTGCCGCTGTTGATTCCCTGGAACGTGGTCGGCGCCATGTGGAACATCTTTGCGCTGCCCGATATCGGACTGCTCGGATACACCCTCAACTCTCTGGGCTTTGACTACAACTTCACGCGCCAGCCCGTCTCGGCGTGGATGACCACGGTGGTGATGGATGTGTGGCACTGGACTTCGTTGGTCGTGCTGCTCAGTTACGCGGGATTGAGTTCCATCCCTGATGCCTACTACCAGGCGGCGCACATCGACGGCGCGAGCCGTTGGGCGATCTTTCGCTACATCCAGCTGCCCAAGATGCGCGGCGTTTTGACCATCGCCGTGTTACTGCGGTTCATGGACAGCTTCCTGATATATGCCGAACCTTTCGTTCTGACCGGTGGCGGCCCCGGAAATTCGACCACCTTCCTGTCCATCTATCTGGTGAAGATCGCGCTCGGTCAGTTTGACCTGGGTCCCGCGGCGGCCATGTCCCTGATCTATTTTCTGGTGGTGCTGCTCATCTGTTGGGCTTTCTACACCATCATGATGCGTAACGAGGAGCAGTGAGATGACCCGTCAAGCCAAGTGGTTGGTGCCCACGCTCTACATTCTGTTTCTCATGCTGCCCATCTATGGCCTGCTGGCCATGTCGTTCAAGACCACGGGTGAAATCCTGGGCGGATTTTCCTTCTTTCCCCAGGAGTTCACGCTGGACAACTACCAGGTGATCTTCACCGACCCCACCTGGTACAACGGCTACATCAATTCCATCATCTATGTGGTGCTCAACACGCTGCTGTCGGTGGCGGTGGCACTGCCGGCAGCCTACGCGTTTTCCCGTTACCGGTTTCTGGGCGACAAACATCTGTTCTTCTGGCTGTTGACCAACCGCATGGCACCGCCGGCGGTATTTGCGCTGCCCTTCTTTCAGCTCTACTCCGCCATCGGTCTGTTCGATACCCACATCGCGGTGGCGCTGGCGCACTGTCTGTTCAACATTCCGCTCGCCGTGTGGATTCTAGAAGGGTTCATGTCCGGCGTACCGAAAGAACTGGATGAGACCGCCTATCTGGATGGCTACTCCTTCGGACATTTCTTCGTCAGGATTTTCATACCCACCATTGCGGCCGGGATCGGGGTGGCCATGTTTTTCTGCTTCATGTACTCCTGGGTGGAACTGCTGCTGGCCAAGACGCTGACCTCCGTGGATGCCAAACCCATTGCCGCCACCATGACCCGCACCGCGAGCAGTTCAGGCTATGAGTTGGGGCTGCTGGCGGCCGCGGGATCTCTGACCATCATTCCGGGGGCGATCGTGATCTATTTTGTACGCAACTACATCGCCAAGGGCTTTGCCCTCGGGCGGGTCTGAGCAGGGGGTGTCCATGGATTTGTCCTGGATGGCGTGGACCTGGCCGACCGCCGCGTTCTTCATCGTGGTGGTGCTCTCGATTGTGGCCATGGGGGTGTGGGAACGCTTCAGCCCCGGAGGAGGGCCCCGGCGGGGTATTCTCCGCTTGGATACCACACGCGGTGACCGGCTGTTCATCTCCTGGGTGGGTACCGGGTTCATCAATCTCGGCTGGCTCTATTTTTTTGGCGCGCCGCTATGGGGTGGGTTGATTCTCGCCATCATCTGGTTTGTGTTTGTCTTCCGCTACGTCTGAACCGGGGGCCGTTGCGCAGCACTTTGCGGGAATGCGATGACACAGCTTCGACAAAGCAACATTGACCGCATGACGCGGGAACACTTCGATGTGCTGATCATCGGCGGTGGCATCAATGGCGCCGTGTCCGCTGCCGCGCTCGCAGCCCGTGGTGCCAAAGTGGCGCTGATCGATGCCCGTGACTTCGCCGGCTTCACCAGCCAGCAGTCCTCCAACCTGGTGTGGGGCGGCATCAAGTACATGGAGAGCTACGAGTTCGGGCTGGTCAGTAACCTCTGCAAGTCGCGCAATGAACTGCTGCGCAGCTTTCCCTCCACCGTCAAAGAGATCCGGTTCCTGACCACACTGCAGAAAAACTTCCGGTTCCATCCGCTGCTGATGCTGGCGGGCACCTGGCTCTACTGGCTGCTGGGACGAGGTCGCACCCGCACACCCAAACTGCTTTCGGCAGCGCAGATCAAGGCACTGGAACCCAAGGTCAACACGGCCGACAGTATTGGCGGCATCGAATACTCGGATGCCTACCTGCATGACAACGATGCACGCTTTGTCTTCAATTTTGTACGGCGGGCCATGGAACGGGGATGCGCTGCGGCCAACTACGTGAAGTCATTGAACGCGAGCCGTGACGCGGACGGCAGTTGGTTGACCACGGTTGAAGATCAGCAGAGCGGTCAGTCGTTCGAAATCCGATCGCGGGTGTTGATCAACGCGGCCGGTGCGTTCGTGGATCAGTACAATCAGATGACCGGTATCCGCACCGATTATCACCACCTCTTCTCCAAAGGCATTCACCTGATCGTGCCGCAGCTCTCGCGGGAAAAGCGGGTGCTCGCCTTTTTTGCCGACGATGGCCGGCTCTTTTTCGCCATTCCCATGGCCAACCGGACCTGTATCGGCACGACTGACACCATCGTTGAAGACCCGGTGACTCACGTCACCGACGCAGACCGTGCGTTTGTCCTCTCCAACATCAATGCGCGGCTCAAGCTGGAACGACCGCTGACTGAGGCAGACGTGATAGCCGAACGCTGCGGCGTGCGGCCGTTGGCGATTCGCAAAGGCCAGGATTCGCAGCAGGACTTTCTGCAGCTATCACGAAAACATGTGATCGAAGTGGACCAGGCCGATTGCCACATCTCCATTTTCGGCGGCAAGCTCACCGACTGTCTGAACGTGGGCGAGGAGATCTGCGACAATGTAGCGGAGTTGGGTATCGCACTGCGCCCGGCGTCGGGCAAGTGGTACGGTGAACCCGAAGCCCAGGTGCAAGCAGGCTACCGGCAGCGGGCCGCGGCACTTGGTCTGAACCAGGTCTCGGCCAGTGATACCGGCGAGAAACTGATCGAACGGTTGTGGCGGCGCTATGGCGAGCATGCGCTCACCATGCTTGATGCCATTGAGCAAGACGCCCGCATGGCGGAAGTGGTGATCGAAGGTACCGGTGTGCGGCGCTGCGAGTTGGACTACCTGGCTGGCTACGAAATGGTCGTCAAGCTGGAGGATTACCTGCGCAGACGGTCCAAGCTGGAGATGCTACTGCCGCGTGAGAGACTCAAAGCATCCCGTGGCGTGCTGGAGTTGTGTCAGGCGCTGTTTGGCGATGAGGCACAGCTACGGTTTGATGAATATTTTGGCGAGCAAGGCAAGCAGTCCACCAGCAGAGTGGGCGGTGTTTGATCGGGAGGAGTGATGAGCGATTACCTGCTGAGTATCGACCAGGGGACCACCAGCACGCGGGCCATCCTGTTTGACCGCAACGGCACCGCGGATTTTACGGCTCAGCTGGAGTTCAAACAGTACTTCCCGAGGGACGGTTGGGTGGAACACGATCCGGAAGAGATCTGGTCCACCACGCTCGCTGTGTTGCAGGCAGCGGTCAAGCACGCCCGGGAACACAACCGCCACATTGCCGCCATCGGCATCACCAATCAGCGGGAAACCACGGTGGTCTGGGACCGCAAAACCGGTAAGCCCGTTTACAACGCCATTGTCTGGCAGGATCGCCGCACCGCGGACTATTGTGAGGGGCTGCGGGGCAAAGGGGCGGCCGCCTCGGTATCGGAAAAATCCGGCCTGCTCATCGATCCCTATTTTTCGGGCACCAAGGTCAACTGGATTCTGGACAACTGCGCGGGCGTGCGTGAGCGGGCAGAGCGCGGGGAACTGGCCTTTGGCACCATCGACAGCTTTCTCATCTGGCGGCTCACCGCCGGCAAATCGCATGTCACCGATGCCACCAACGCGTCGCGCACCATGATGTTCAACATCCGTGATCAGCAATGGGACGACGAACTGCTCGATCTGCTCGCCGTACCGCGATCGCTGCTGCCGGAAGTGCTCGACAGCGCTGCCCACTTCGGTACCACCGATCCTGCGGTCGCGGGCGTGGCCATCGATATCTGTGGCGTGGCTGGAGACCAGCAATCGGCCCTCGTCGGTCAGGCCTGTTTCGATGTCGGCATGATCAAGAGCACCTACGGTACGGGATGCTTCATGGTGCTGAATACGGGCGACGCGGTGCCGGTGTCGCAGAACAAACTGCTGGCCACCGTGGCCTACCGGCTCAACGGTAAAACCACCTATGCCCTGGAGGGCTCCATCTTTGTGGCGGGCGCGGCCATCCAGTGGTTGCGCGATGGTCTGGGCGTGTTGCAGAGCGCCGCCGAGTCGGAGGCGATAGCCGCATCGCTGGATTCCAACCACGGTGTCTATCTGGTACCCGCCTTCACCGGATTGGGCGCACCCCACTGGGATCCCAATGCGCGGGGTGCCCTGTTTGGCCTCACCCGGGACACCGGCCCCAAAGAGCTGGTACGTGCCGCGCTGGAGTCGGTCTGCTACCAGACAAACGATCTGCTGGAGGCGATCCGCCGCGACGGTCTCCAGCCCCGTCAGTTGCGGGTGGACGGCGGGATGGTCAACAACAACTGGCTGTGCGGCTTTTTGGCCGACGTTCTGGGCGTTGCCGTGGAGCGGCCGGTGAATACGGAAACCACTGCGTTGGGCGCGGCCTTCCTGGCGGGATTGCAGACGGGTATGTATGCCTCGCTGGACGAGATAGCCAGTACCTGGCAATCCGATCGCCTGTTTGAACCGTCACTGGATGGGCAGAAGCGGGCCGGGTTGCTCCGCAGCTGGAGCAGCGCCGTCAGCAAGGTGAAAACCAGCGCTTGAGGTGACCGTCTCCCCCTGAAGGCGCATGCTGGTCCTTGCGATTTGGGCTGATGCTGTTACTTTTGGGAAAACCCAAATGCAAACCGG
The DNA here is from genome assembly GCA_050302415.1 of Gammaproteobacteria bacterium. GTDB lineage: Bacteria > Pseudomonadota > Gammaproteobacteria > JBNLBB01 > JBNLBB01 > JBNLBB01. The sequence goes on from JBNLBB010000025.1 coordinate 26,440, forward strand.
CAGATTTTCATGGATCGAAAGCCATACCTCCTATCCATATTGTGTCTCTCGCTTAGCGCCTGCGGTGGCGGGAGTGGTGGTGGGGGAAATGACAGCGCCGGGGGCAATGGTGCCCCGGTGGGCGCATTACTCGCCGATCTCTGCGCCCAGCCGGGCGTGATTGTGTGTGAAAGTTTCGACTCGCTGGCCGAGGCGACGGACGTGGGCCAACTGGCCGCCGGTTCGGCAGGCACGCCGACCATCGACACCACCACCTTCGTGGAAGGGGGCGGCGCCCTGCGCATCGACGTGCCGGGGCTGACGCCCGCCAACGCCGGTGGCGACTGGCGCATCACCTTCCCGCCGGTGGGCGAGGGGCAGACCCTCTACCTGCACTACGCCATCCGCTATGACGCCGATTATGTGGACGTCAACACCACCCTCCTCACCAGCACCGGCGCCAAGCAGTTCATTCTCTGGAACGGCAGTGCCAGTTGCGCGGCCATGGAGATCAGTCACTCAACGCTGTACGGTCGCGGGTATCCGTGGCTCTACACCGCGTGTGGTGCCGAGGGTTTTGACATCGCCATACCCGGCAGTGACTACCTGATCATGCAGGGGGCTGCCGAAGGCGTGGGCTACAACTGCCACTACCAACGCGGCAACGACACCGGGCTCGGTTGCCCCACCTACGAGGCCGACACCTGGTGGCACTTCTACCTCAAGGTGCAGATCAACCAGTTGGGCGGCACGCCCTGCAACGGCAACCTGGTGGAGTCGTGGTGGAAGAAGGGGAGTGGTGATTGGGCGCAGGCGGTGAACCATCCCAATG
>JBNLBB010000026.1:0-25364 GCA_050302415.1 Gammaproteobacteria bacterium
TCATATTGTTTCAATATCGCCTAAAGCAGATACTGCTCCGCACCTGATAACCCGCTTTTCAACTGGATTGGAGCATTGACATGAACAGACTCAACACCCTCACCACCGCCCTCCTGGTTCTGGGCGCCAGCAACGTCTCCCTGGCCGCCGGATCCACACCGGCTATCCCGTTTGCCGACAGCAGCGAACCGGGAGGTCCGGCCCAGGTGCAGCCTGCCCTGGCCCGTCCGCCGCTGCCGTTTGCCGCAAGCGAACAGGTGGCAGGTGAACCGGAGGTGGTTCCCGCACCCAGCGACACCACCATTGACCACGTCGTAGACGAACCACGCGCCTGAGCGCCGCCCCACCACACAGGAGACTTATCATGAATACGAACGCATCCGCGGACTACGCTGCCCTGATACTGCGGGTCAGTCTGGGAATCTTCTTCCTGGCACATGCCCTGCTGAAGATTCTGGTTTTCACCCCGGCCGGCACAGTGGGCTTCTTCGCCTCCCTGGGCCTGCCCGGCTGGTTCGCCTACCCGACCATGGGCGTGGAGCTGATCGGCGGCGGCGCCCTGATCCTGGGCTACCAGACCCGTTGGGTATCGCTGGGATTGATCCCGCTCATGGCCGGCACCATCGTGCTGGTGCACGGCGCCAACGGCTGGATGTTCGCCAACGAGGGCGGCGGCTGGGAATACCCGCTCTTTGTCATTGTCACCCTGGTGGTGCAGGCACTGCTCGGCGACGGTGCCTATGCTCTGAAACGCGAACCGGCAGTGCAGACGCAACCGGTGACCACCTGACCCGGCAATGCGGGGGCCTCGCGCCCCCGCCTGATTGATTTGGAGAGACCGCAGATGATGATCAACGGCAAATGGTCGGGAGAGTTCGACCCCATCCAGTGGACGGACGAACAGGGCGGCTTTGTCCGTGTGCGTTCCGGCTTTCGCAGCTGGATCACCCCGGATGGGAGTGCCGGTCCTACCGGCGACGCCGGGTTCCCGGCCGAAGCGGGACGCTACCACCTCTACGTGGCTCTGATCTGCCCATGGGCCTGCCGTACCCTGATGGCCAGGGCGCTTAAGGGGCTGACCGGGGTGGTTTCCGTCACCGTGGCTGAACCGCGATTGACTGAGCAGGTCTGGCGTTTCGGCAACTTTCCGGGAAGCCAACCCGACCCGCTGTACGGTTACACCTACGTGCACCAGCTCTACCGTCATGCCGACCCTCAGTTCACCGGTCAGGTGACCGTCCCGGTGCTGTGGGACAAAAAAACCGGGACCATCGTCAACAATGAATCGGCGGACATCATCCGGATGTTCAATCAGGGTTTTGGTGATCTCGCGAGCACCGACTTCGATCTCTACCCGGACGCCCTGCGTCCCGAGATCGACGCCTGGGCCACCCGGCTCTATGAGCCCTTCAACAACGGCGTCTACCGCTGCGGATTCGCAACCACCCAGGAGGCCTACGATGCGGCCGTATCCGACGTGTTTGGAACGCTCGAGCATCTGGAGCGCCGGCTGGCAGCGCACAATTTCCTGGTCGGAAACCAGATCACGGAGGCGGATATCCGCGCCTTTGTCACCCTGGTCCGCTTCGACGCCGCCTACCACGGGCTCTTCAAGGCAAACCTGCGCATGATCCGCGACTACCCGAACCTGAGCGGGTACCTGTACCGCATCCATCAGCTGCCCGGGATTGCCGCCACCGTGAATCTGGAGCACATCCGCCAGGGCTACTACTCCCTGAAGAAGCTCAATCCATCCGGCATCGTCCCGCTAGGGCCACCCGGCCCGTTCTGACGGCCGCGCCAGGCCGGCAGGCACTCTCAAAATCTTTGACTATGCTTAGCAAAGCATTCTGAAAAAAATGATTCTAAGGGGGTCTATGCCGTGAATCCTTCACGTACACCATCATTCCGCCGGGAACAGCTTGTCCTGGCGGCCTGCGGCCTGGTTGCAGGTGGCGCCGCGGCCGGGATCAGCCGTTTTACCGGGCTGGCAGCACTCTGGGGATACCTGGTTGCCATCCTGGTCACCGCCATCGCTTCTGTGGCTGCCCTGACCTTCATCCAGCGCCGCTACGCCTTTTGCCAGCAGTTGATCGGCCGCGCCATGAACCCGCTGGCGGCGATCAGCGGCGAGATCGGTCAGAGTCCCGACCCGACCACCAATCATGTTCTCGAATTCATCCAAAGCCACTACCAGTCGGCCAAGGATCTGGGCAAAAGCAGCGGCACCATTGCCATCGCCTCAGCTGAGGTTTCGTTCGCCTCCGACCAGTTGCGCAAACGGGTGCAGGAACAGATCAATCACCTCCATACCATCGGCAGTTCAGCCACCAACATTGCCGAAATGATCCATACCACCATGAAAAACGCCGACAGCCTGGTGGAAACCGCCAAGCTCACCCGGCGCGAAAGCCACATCGGGCAGGAGGTGGTCACCGGTGCGGTCCAGGGCATGACGGTGATGCATGGTCAGGTTCAGGACACCTCCGAAGAGGTGAAGCGGCTGCTGAAGAAATCCGACGAAATCAAGGCCATTACCGATGTCATCAACGGTATCGCCGACCAGACCAACCTGCTTGCCCTCAATGCCGCCATCGAGGCCGCGCGCGCCGGGGAACAGGGACGCGGTTTTGCGGTGGTCGCCGAGGAGGTGCGCAACCTCGCCCAGAAAACGGGCGCGGCCACCAAGGAGATCGCCGGCATGCTGGAGGAGATCCACCGCCAGGTCACCACCTCCTCCGAAAAAATGGAGCTGCTGGTGACCTCCACGGACGATGTGCACGCCAAGCTCACCACGGTGCATACCCACCTGGACGAAATTCTGGAACATCAGCGCTCCCTGGAATCGGGCGTCAAGGACGTCGCCGATGGTGCCGAACAGAGTGACCAGCAACTCACCCAGATCAACGAGTCGCTCTCCGCGCTGCAGGACCACATGTCATGCACCGAAACCGATGTATCGGAACTGGCTGACCAGGCCCTGCAACTGTCGGGGCACGCTGAGCAGATCTACAGCATCCTGGCGGTCAACGACATGGACACCATCCACGACAAGGTGCGTCACATGTGCCAGGAGGCGGCATCCCGCATCGGCGCGCTGTTTGAGGAGGCCACCCGGGAGGGCAAGATCAGCGAACAGGCGCTGTTTGATTTCAACTACCGGGAAGTGCCCAACACCAACCCCAAAAAATACAAAACGGGATTCGATGATTTCACCGATCGCGTGCTGCCCCCCATCCAGGAGCCGATGCTGGACCGCTACCCGGGCATCGCGTTTGCGGCAGCAGTGGACATCAACGGCTATCTGCCCACCCACAACCGGAAATTCAGCCAGCCGATGACCGGCAATTACGAACAGGATCTGCTCAACAGCCGCACCAAGCGCATGTTCAACGATCGTACAGGCGCGCGCTGCGGCAGCCACACCCAACCGTTTCTGCTACAGACCTACAAGCGGGATACGGGCGAAATCATGCACGACCTGTCGGTGCCCATCTACGTCAACGGACGGCACTGGGGGGGGCTGCGGGTGGGGTACCGCTCAGAGGTCTAGCACCAGGTCAAGCCGTTTCACTGAACAACACCTGCTCGCACAACTGACCGACCCGCTGCAGGCTGTAGGGCTTGGGCAGGAATCCATCCGGTGCGCTGCCCGGTGCAAACCGCCGGTAGAGGGTCTCCGGGTCATCGCCGGAAGTGACAATCACCGGTACCGACTCGGTCAGGCTGTTCTCCTTCATTTTGCGCACCAGCGAAAAGCCATCCATGCCAGGCATGTGGACATCGGTGATCATCAGGCTGAGACGGGCCTGCGCCGTATTGAGCCCGCGTAGAAAATGGAGCGCTTCGGCGCCATCCGCCACCCCTGTGATCAGGTAGTCGACGCCCTTGCCCCGAAAGTAAAGCTCCACCGCCGCCACCAGAATCTGACGGTTGGTCGGCTGGTCCTCCACGCAGAGGACGCGATAGATATTTGGCATTGTTCCTAAACCACGGACTGTTTTTTTATTCAGCCGGCAACCCACCGTCCCCGTGGACAATACCGGCGTTGGTCAGGATTTTACCCCCCCTTCCACCCATCACCCAACTGCATTTGACGAAAACGCGGGCGCTTAAATTGAATTATGAGAATATTAGTATTTACTAATAAACAGGTACATTGAGCAGCCGGCGCGATCCGGCAACGAGGGGGATAACATCATGTGGAAAGCAATTGCTGGTTTTTTTGCCGGTATGGCCGTACTCGGCCTGGTGGGGTTCAACACCGCCGGCGACTTCATGTTCCGGGAAGTGCCCAGTCCATTCGGCGTCGAAGAGACGGCGGCCCGGATTCAGGCCAACATCCAGTCCCTGGAACACAAGGGTTGGAAGCTGTCGGGAATCCGCAGCCCGTCCAAATCGGTGGCCGCCACCGGGCGCAACGTGCCGCCGGTGATGCTGATTGAGGCCTGCAGCACCGACTACTCCGGACCGCTGCTCGCGCTGGACGAAACGCGCATCCTCTCCATCCTCATGCCCTGCACCATCACCGTCTACAAAAAGGATGACGGCAAGACCTACATCGGCCTGATGAATGCGGGCCTGATGGGCAAGATGTTCGGCCCGGTGGTGGGCGAAATCATGGGTCACGTGGCAGAAGACCAGGAGGTGTTCGTCACCTTCGATGCCAGCAAACCCGCACCCAAGCTGATCACCACCCGCCCCGGTGGCGGTTCTGGTGGTCCGGACGTGGGCGGCTGCTGAGCCAGGGAGGAGCAGATCATGAACAGGAATTTCATCCGGGCGATACTCGCCCTGCCGATCCTCGCGCTGGCGACCCTGCCGTTGCGCGCCGAAGATCAAGCGCCCGCCGCGCCAGCCAAGGCGGCGGCCAAGGCAGCTACCAGTTCGACCGCCGACCACTCCCGTTTCAAGGAGTTGGAGGGGCCGTTTGCCTCCGGTCCGGAAGTGACCAGGGCCTGCCTCAACTGCCATACCGAGGCGGCGAAGCAGATTCACAAGACCAAACACTGGACCTGGGAGTATGTGAACCCGGAAACGGGGCAGAAACTGGGCAAGAAAAATGTCATCAACAATTTCTGCACCTCCACCACCTCGAACGAAGCCTTCTGCAGCTCGTGTCACATCGGCTACGGGTGGAAGGACGCCTCCTTCGATTTCAGCCAGGAGACGGCCGTGGACTGCGTGGTCTGTCACGACACCACCGGTACCTATAAAAAGATCCCGGGGCTGGCGGGCCACCCCACCTACGCGGTCATGGAGTGGCCACCCAAATCGGGTAAATTCATCGAGCCGCCCGACCTGGCCAACATCGCGCAGAACGTGGGTAAAACCTCGCGTCAGACCTGCGGCACCTGCCACTTCTATGGTGGCGGCGGGAATGGTGTGAAACACGGTGATCTGGACAGCTCGCTGAACAAACCGCCGCGCTATCTTGACGTGCACATGGAGGCGGATGGTCTGAACTTCCAGTGCTCCAACTGTCACGTGACCGACGGCCACGAAGTCTCCGGCAGCCGCTATACGCCGACGGCGCTGGACAGCGACGGGCGCCGCCTGCCGGGCAAGGATTACAGCGGCAAGGCGACCACCTGCGAATCGTGCCACGGCAGCGAACCGCATCCGGACAAGGCCAATCTCAACACCCATGCGCGCAAGCTGGCGTGTCAGACCTGCCACATCCCGGCCTACGCCCGTGGCCCGCTGCACACCAAGATGAGTTGGGACTGGTCGACAGCGGGTCGCACCGATGAAAACGGCAAGCGCATCCGCATCAAGGGCAGCGAGGGCCGCGACATCTACGACAGCAACAAGGGGGATTTCACTTACGACCGCTACGTGATCCCCGAGTACCAGTGGTTCAACGGCCAGGTGGAATACACCCTGTTTGGCGACAAAGTGGACGGCAGTGAACTGGTGAAGATCAACGAATTCAAGGGCAGCCCAAATGATCCCGATTCCAAAATCTGGCCGGTCCGCGTCTTCCGCGGCAAACAGCCCTACGACAAGGGCAACCAGACCCTCGGCGTCCTGCACACCACGGGCGACGACGATGCGGCCTTCTGGGGCAACTTCGACTGGCAAAAATCGCTGACTGTCGGCATGGACGCGGCCGGTGTCCCGTTCAGTGGCGAGTTCGGATTTGTCTCCACCGAAATGAGCTGGCCGATCACCCACATGGTGGCACCGAAAGAGGATGCCCTGCGCTGCGAGCAGTGCCATACCGACCATGGCCGCATGGCTTCCGTTGAGGGCGTCTACCTGCCGGGACGTGACCGTGTCGCGCTGCTCGATGGCGCTGGCGGACTGATCGCGCTCTTCTCGCTGTTGGGCGTCGCCTTCCACGGTGGCATTCGCATCATCATGAACAAGAGAAGGGGTTAAGCCATGAAACGGATCTACATCTTCAAGCGCTTCGAACGCTTCTGGCACTGGTCACAGGCTGCATTAATTATGTTCATGATGCTGACCGGGTTTGAAGTCCACGGCGTCTACCGCTTCTTCGGATTCCAGCGGGCGGTGGATCTGCACAGCACCGCGGCCTGGATGCTGATCACCCTGTGGGTCTTTGCCATCTTCTGGCACTTCACCACCGGGGAATGGCGTCAGTACATCCCGACCCTGGAAAAAGTGGACGCCATGCTCAAGTACTACGTCACCGGCATTTTCGTGAACGCACCGCACCCGGTGCGCCAGACCACGCTGAGCAAACACAATCCACTGCAGCGCCTGGCCTACCTGTTCGTGAAGCTGATCATCAACCCGCTGCTCTGGGTCACCGGCCTGCTCTACCTCTTCTACGCGGAGTGGGCGAGCGCCGGACTCGGTTGGCTGAGCCTCGAATGGGTGGCCGTGGCACACACCGCCGGCGCCTTCATGATGCTCATCTTCTTCATCGCCCATGTCTATCTGGCCACGGCCGGTCACACCGCCACTTCGCACATCAAGGCGATGGTAACCGGTTGGGAAGAGGTGGAAGACGACGATAATTCAGTCGCCAAAGATGAGCAGGAGTACAAGATCGCCGCCAATGGTTAACAACCCCAACCTGGCGGCTTGCTTAAGGGGCCCCATCCCCTCGTGGGCCCCTCTTTTATTGCTACTCTGCGGTGTGGCGCCAGGCGCGTCCGCCGCAGAGCCCCCTCCCCACTTGAACGAACGCGGCCTTGCCGGATACGCCGAGTACCGCGCAGCATCGGATCACAAGGCCTTCGTCATCGCGCCGGGCGGGACCTGGGCCTGGGTCTCGGGAAAGAGCTCCCCCGACGCCGCCCGGGACGCAGCATTGTCGCAGTGTGCCACCAACACAGAGCAGCGCTGTACGGTGTATGCGAGCAACAACAAGGTGGTGTTCGACGACGACACCTGGCCTACCCTGTGGCAACTCCCCTCATCAACTCCGCTGAATCCACGCCAGGGCATCGGGCGCGGTCAACGGTTTCCCGATCTCCTGTTCCGCACATCCGGAGGCAGTCACAAGCGAATCGAAGACTACCGAGGCAAGGTTTTGATTGTTCATTTCTGGGGCTCCTGGTGCCCACCCTGTCTCCGGGAGTTTCCCCAGCTGCGCGGATTTCACCAACAGCTGTCACAGATTCCGGAAGCCGATATGGTGCTGTTGCAGGTGCGCGAATCATTCACCACTGCCCAACAGTGGGTACTCCAAAACGGATTTGAAGGCGTACCGCTCTATGACAGCGGAGTCGGTCCCGAAGTAAGTGCACTCCCGCTGGCATCAGGCAGCACACTGCCGGACCGCTACCTGGCACGCGCCTTTCCGACTACCTATGTGCTCGATCAGCATGGGCGGGTACTGTTCGCCCACCGTGGCCCCATCCACAACTGGCATGAATACCTGCCGTTCATTCGGCACGCCGCCCTCCAGCCCCATACTCGTTGATTCGGTTCGTCCGAAGACCGTGTTTGTTTATACTCTTGCCCTGCCAATCCAGGACCCACCCATGGAAGTCATCAAAAACATCCCTTTTCTGCTGCGCCACCTTGAGGTGTCCGCCAAACGGATACTCGACGTTGGCTGCGGCAACGGCATGGTGGTCCGCGCCATCGCCGAAGCGGGTGGACAGGTGGTGGGCCTGGAGGTCAACCAGCGGCAACTGGATGACGCCCGGAAAGCGCCCCGCATCAGTAACGAGCAGTACCTGTTCGCCGGCGGTGAGGCCATTCCCTTTCCGGAGCGCAGCTTCGACCATGTGGTCTTCTTCAACAGCCTGCACCACATTCCGACCGACCTGCAGTTGCAATCCCTGCAGGAGGCGAAACGTGTACTGGAGCCCGATGGCACCATTTATGTATCGGAGCCTCTGGCGCGCGGCTCTCACTTTGAGGTGATGCAGCCCGCGCACGATGAAACTGCAGTGCGCGCTGCAGCCTATGAGGCTTTGAAAGAAATGATCGCTACCGGTGTAACCACCAGCGAAGAACACGAACACCTGAATCCGGTCACCTATCCAGACTACGAAGCTTTTCGAGAACGTATCCTGATCATCAACCCACACCGCAAGGCGGACATCGAATCGCTGGATTCAGAACTGCGTCGGCGCTTCGACAGCCTCGGCCGCCTGGTTGCCGACGGCCTGCAGTTCGACCAACCCATGCGGGTCGTCCACATCATCCCCTAACGGAACAATCAATCGTGAAACTGAGCGACCCATTTGGCCGGATGGAAAAAAAGCACGCTGCCGAATACGCAGCGCTGCACAAGGCATTCAAGGAATCCGGCGTCGACAACATGGAGGCCATCGAAATTATTCGAACCCGGATAAAACATCGCACCGCTCTGGCGTTTGTGATCGTGCTGGGAATTCTGGCCCTGCTGTTTCTGGTTTCGCCCAATTTGGTACCCATCGCTTCACTGCTTGCGGTGGTAATACTCGCTTGGGTGGTTTCCACCACCGCACATGGCGCGCGGCATATTCAACGCTACATTCACGAAGAAATCGATAGGCCCAAAGCAAACGATTGATCCTTGAGTACAAGGACGTAGCGATCAGGAGCATTGGCACGCTGGGCGTCCACGCGCATACACGGCGGGGGGTGCAATCCTCGAATTTTCTGGTGCGAAGTTCCATGCCGGTACCAATGGCGCGTGCTGAAAACCAGTACCGGTTGATTCGGTACCCAAAGTTACGTTCAGAAGCTGCCGACCACTATGGCAGCAACACCGGCATCCCGAACAGGTCCCGGTGGAAGTGCAGAACCAATGCGTAGCCAGCCAATCCCACCACCAGCGCCACCGCGTCAAAAAGCAGACGGGGTTTCCCGCCCGGAATCATGTTGGGGTAGGATTTGGCGCGCAGCATGTCAGTCACCGCAAACAGCAGGAATCCACCAAACAGCAGTACCGATGCGTCATCACCATTGGCCAGCAGATGCAATGCGGCCCACAGTGCGGTGGCAATCAGCATGGGGTGAACCAGTTTGGCCCTCAGCAAAGTGGGCAAATAGGCTGCCACCAGCAATACAAACGCCACCGGCATCAGCCAGAGTGCCAGTGAGCGAGCCCAGGGAATGGGCGTCCAGAGCGACAGGAAATCGGCGGCACTGTACCCGAAGATCGTCAGTCCCAATCCCAGCATGGCCACCAGCGAAAAAAGACCCTGGTAGGTCAGATAGCCCAAGCGTTCGATCAGCGCGTTGCGCGCACCGGGAAAGGTGGGCACCAAGTGCACTCCGATGAACAGCAGTAAACCGACCGTCAGCCAAGTCATGACCGACAGCGTAGCAAGCCTGGCGACCGGTGGGAACAGGTGCGGCGGTCAGAACCGGTAGCTGACCTCGAATGTCCAGAGCGAGGCCTTGTCGCCTTTCAGCGGACCGTAGGCCTTACCGGCGGTAAACCGTGACCAGACCAGTTCCATTTCCAGACGCTCCCACTCCTCGATGCCCACGATCAGGTCAAGCTCCGAACCCAAGTCCTTACTGTCGCCCGTCGGGTCCACGTCCAGGCCTGCGTCACGCACTTCATCGACCGCCTGCAACTGGCTGTAAGTGTGATAGACCAGGTCCACCGAACTCCCCTCCAGAAAGCGGAACCCCGCCCCCAGGGTGGAAATCGACAGATTGGAGAGCTCGGGATCGAACAGTTCGCCATAGAACTTGAAACTCGTGACGCCCCGGAATTTGTCGTTGTTGTCCTGCAGGCCGGTCTGCCGATAATTGCTGTCGACGCTGTCATCCGGATTCCGGTCGCCACTGCCTGCCGCATACCCCGCGGTGAGGGTGAAATCCCCGGGCAGGTTGGTCTGCCAGTTCACGCCCAGATCAAAAGCAGCGGCCCGCACGTGGCGCTGAACCACGCTGTCCACCTCCGACTGGGTGGCGCTGATGGAGTCGTAGTCCACCAGTTTTTCCTCGCCCCACAACACCCCGGCATCGAACCAATAGTAAATCCGTCCTGCCGATTTGGATTTCCAGCGCCCCTGCGTGCGCCAGCCAAACCAGAGTGCGTCGAAATCGCTTTCGTCCCTAAGGTCGCGATCGACAATTGTGCCCGCAGTTTCGGTCTCGGACTGATCCAGTTGGTACAGCAGAAAGAGACTGCGTTCCACGTTCTCGTCTTCCTGCTTCTGCGTGCGCACTGCGAAAAAGCGCAACAGCTTATCGTCTTCCGGATCAATGCGCTCATCTTCGGAAGACTCCTTCGCCAGTTCCCGCGCCAGTCCAAACTCGGCGTGCGTCTCGCGCGTGTCGTAGTGAATCCGCAGCGCATCCAGGTTGGCGTCCCACCACCATTCGCGCGAATCGATGAAGTTCTGGCGCCCGATCTGATAGCCGACGCGGTCGTCGAACCAGCCGCCGGTGAACACCCACATCTCGCCACGCCGCCATTCGGTAAAGGAGTCCGATTCGTCGGCCTCTGGCTCTTCGTCCTGCTGCCGGCGAACGATCCCCTCCAGGAATACCGCCCCGTGGTTGGAGGTGTTGTAAAAGAGCTCCAGCTCCAGTTCAGCGGAGTCCCGTTCCAGGTCGTCCGCTTCCGTGGCCAATGCAAAATCGGTCCGGCGCTCCCGTTTCAGACTGGCTTCGCCACCCACAGTCAGCGGCCGACCAAAGAGCGTCGCCGTAAACTCACTGTCGGGCAGTTTTTCATCCGGGCGCTGGCGCAGCTTTTTGGCGCGGGCGGCACCCGAGTAGATCACTATGCGATCCTCGGTCGACTCCGCTTCCGCTTTGGTTGGTGCTGCCGCAGGAGAAGTCACGGGTACCGGTGTTGGTTCCACGGCGCTCTGGGCAAGCATGGGTGGCGCCGACAGCAGCGCGGGCACCGCAGGCAGCGGCGGCGGACCGGGCTCCGGGCTAGCAGTGACGGGGGCCGTCTTGGCGGTTTCCCGCATGAATGCGCCATCAAAGCGGCGCTGCCAACCGGGCAACGCCTGACGCGCCTGCTGGGCGTCGGCATAGCACCCGCATAGAACCCGGATGCCGGCCGCCTCACGCTGCAGCCGACAGCTCTGATCACCAACCGACGCCAGGCGGTTGGTGGCGTGCACCTCCTCCTGGTAAAGCCCGAGCTGTACCGACCAGCAGTGTCCGTCAGCCCGCACTGTCTGGGAGAGAAACGCGGTGCAGAACAGCAGAAAAAAGAAAAGACTTCGGGTCACGCGCAGCTTTCCCTCAGTCCCGGCGCCTGCACCATTTGGGCGGCCCGCGCCTCGCAGAGTGCCAACAATCGAGCCGTGGTGGGACGGCGCTCGGCAAGCAGGGTACTCAGTTGGATATGGCGCATGAGCGTCAGCAGTGCATAGACTTCGATGGCGCGCCGGTGGGTCTCTCCGGCCAGTGCCAGGTAGCGCCGCAACATCGCCTCTTCGAGCGGTTGCCAGGCCGCCGCATCGCCGGTGGTGCGCAGCGCCTGTTCGGTGATGTGGGCAATGAAATTACCGATATCGAGTGCCGGATCGCCCTTACAGTAGAGATCAAAATCGATCGTCCAGATCTGCACGCCATCCACAATCAGCTGATCGGGGTAATAGTCGCGGTGAATTCCGCACAGTGGCCGGGCACCCAGGGACTGCGCAATGAACCAGGCGCGGTGCTTGAGCGCGCTCAGTCGTTGTTGCCATTCAGGACGGGATTCCGCCACCAGGTCCAGGCGTTCAAACAGGATTTCCAGCTCGTTCATCATGCTGTGTCCACGCCGTGGCGGTACCCCGGCGAGATGGATCTTGTAAGCGGCTTCTGCGGCGCGACGGACCACATCCTGGCCGCGCGCGCCGCCCAACAGGCTACTGGCTTCCACACCGTCCACCTTGCGCTGCAGCCAGAGGCGCAACGGTTTGACATGGGCCACAGGTTCCGGTGTGGCGATTCGGTCAGCGCAGTCACCCCGCAGGCCCGCCGCTTCTATCTCGCTGACCAGATTGAAATCCTTTCTCCCGGAGCGTTTCTGCCGCACCTTGCCGATCAGCACCACATCGGAGCCATCGGCCAGCCGCAATCCGTATTCAATCACGCAGCGGCGGCCCGGTTTATACCGCGTGACGTTGATGCTCTGGAGTGTCGATTCCGCATAGCGGGGGTGTGCTGCCAGCGCCCCCGCCAGGGCGGCACCGGCTTCATCCGGATCCAGTGCCTGGACAAGCGAAGGCAGGGCCTCGTCGGCAATCACACCATAAGGATCACTGACGTTCATGCTGCGTGCCGTTGCCTCAGCACCCGGTTCCACACTGCCAGCATGGCATCCACCTGGGCGCCGACAGAGAAGCGGTTCAGCGCCGTCTGCCGTGCAGCGGCGCCCATGCGGGCGCGACGTGCCGGATCGCGCAGAATGGTTTCGATCTCCTCGGCCACCGCCGCGGGATTGTCCGGCGGCACCACGTAGCCGTTGACTCCGTGGTCGATCATCTCTGGAATACCACCCACGCTGGGACCCACGATAGGTACACCACAGGAGAGTGCCTCCATGAAGCTGACCGGCATCCCCTCGGAGCGGCTGGTCAGCACGCCGACAGTCGCCCGCTGCCACCACCCGCGCACCTGGTCCTGATCTGCCGCCCCCGGCAGGTCCACCAGGTCCTGCAGATTGAGTTCACGGCGTTGTTCCTCAATCTGCGCGCGGGCATCACCTTCCCCCAGCACCACGCATTTGAAGGCCACACCGCGATCGCGCAGCAGGGCGCAGGCCTTGAGCAGCACCGGAAGGTTTTTGACCGGGTGCAGGCGGGCCACGCAGACAATCCAAGGCACCTCACCGGCGACCTGCGCCACCGGTTGAAACTGGGTGGTGTCCACGCCGCAGGGGATCACCGACAGATTGTCCGCAGGCGCGTGCAGCTCGCCCACCATGTGCATGACATTGGCCTCCGAAACCGTGATCACCGCGCCGGCATCCCGACAGCGCTGGGCGAAATCCTCGGGCGGCCGGTCGAAAATATCGTACCGGTGCGCCGTGAAGGTGTAGGGCAGTCCGGTGGCAAGCGCCAGCTCGCGCGCCGTCTCCGTGGCTCGGGTGGCAAAGTGGGCGTGAATCAGCTGAGGCTGGAAGCTGCGCAGGAGATCACGAAACCGATCCGGTTCATAACAGGTGAGGGACTCCAAACGGTTGTCCCGCACCACGGCGTGACGTACTTCATCCTGCGGCCGACGGCGGGAAAGGATGGTCACCGCCACACCACGCCGCTGGACCTCCACTATTTCGTTGGCGATGAAGGTCTCCGAAAATTTCGGAAACACGTTGACGACATAGGCGATACGCTGCAGAGCCATACTCTTTTCCTCTTCCGGCATCAGGCGGCTCTGGCAATGTCGACCACACGGCGCGCATTGCCATCCCAGGTGTAATGCCTCTTCACGGTGTCTGCCGCCTGCTGTCCCATGAACTCCTGCAGCGAGGGGTCGAACAGCACCCGTTGGCAGCAGGAAGCCAGCTGGTCAAGGTCTCCCGGAGCATAGAGCAGTCCGGTTTCTCCATCCTTAAGCACTTCACTGATCTGGCCCACATCGGCGGAGACAACCGCGGTCCCGCACGCCATGTACTCGAAGAGTTTGAGCGGTGAAAAATAGAACTGGTGGTCCAGTTTCGGATAGGGCGCCAGCGACACATCAAATTCACGGATCACGCGGGCCACCGCCTCGTGGTTCATGGCACCGGTGAAGATGGCACGATCCCTGAACCCCAGGCTTTCGAAGCGTTCCTGTAAAGGCTGCTGAAGCGGGCCCTGGCCCACAATCAACATCTGCAGCCCCGGAAAATCCGGCACCAGACGTTGCATCAGGTCGGGCAGAATCTCCACGCCGTGCCACTCGCGCAACCCCCCCACAAAGCCGAGCACCGGTCCCTCACCCACGCCCAAATGCGCGCGCAGGTTCTGGGAACGCGGTGCCGGATGAAACAGTTCCGGGTCGATGGCGTTGGGCACCACATGAATTCGCTCGGGCGGCACGCCGCAGTTGGCCGCGTGCTCACCCAGGATCTTGGACACCACCAGGACTGCATCGGCGGCGCAGAGCAGCTCCCGCTCGGCGGCAGCGGCCAGTTCGTTGGTACTGCCCGCTCGATAGGTGGCGTGTTCCTGGGCCAGCGGCGCGTTGAGCTCCACCAGCAGCGGCCTGCCGGTAGCGCGGGCCAGCGCAATCGGCGCCGTGGAATGGAGCGAGGCACGCACATAGATCAGGTCGGGGGGCGACTTGACGAACTTGCGCAGCAGATTCCCTTCCAGATAGCGGTCATAGAGAATCCGCCGCAGGTCACGCGCCAGTGTGGTATTGGCGCCGAGCTGATCCGTATAGTAATCCACGGCATTGATACACCCGAGCATGTCGTCGCCGGCCGGGATGTGCAGAAAGTTGGCGCGGACCTCCGCCGGCGTTTCCCAGGGAGACTTGGTGGCTACCGGGGAAACCAGTACCACGTCATGTCCGTCACGATCCATGGCAGCGATCATTTCCCGCACGTGCACCGAGGCACCCTTGTTGCCAAGCACGGGGATACCGTAGTCGGGGCAGAGGTAGAGGATTTTCATTGGAAGATTTCCTGAGCGATCAAAGCGTGGTTTGGCGTTGCCCGCGCGTCCCGGCGCGGGCTACGGTTTGGGAGTTGCTCCTCCAGCCAGGCGAGCGCGGCGCCTCCCTTCCGGCTCGCCTCCTCGGCATGCGTCAGCAACAACTCGATCCAGCCGGACCAGCCGACTTTCTGGTGTTCAAAAACGTGCACCGCCACCTGCATGCAGCACCAGGCGTAGTAGGCGGGCAGGTTGCGCAACCACTCTCCCGGGACCATGGCCCGGTAGGTGGCCAGAAACTGCACCGCAAAGCGACGGGCACAGCGTTCATTGACGTTGTAGAGCGGTTCGGCAAATGCCAGGCGGGCCAACAGGCGACCGACTTCCAGCGCGGGATCAGCATCGGCTGCGGAATCCAGATCGATCAGCGCGATCTGGCCATCGGCATAGAAGACGTGGTCTGGTTTCAGATCCAGATGGGCAGGTCGGTGCACATGATCGATGACGCTGTTTCTGAATTGACTGATGATGGTATCCAGCACCTCGCTCTGATGGGGGCAGGCTGCGGCCAGAATGGTACGCGCGCGGTCCATGTGGAGTTTCTTGTCACCTGCGCGGACACATTTTTTCAACGACTCGCCGTGGAGTTGCCAATTGGCCAAAGTCTCCGCCAGCTGTACCGCTTCATCACGGGTGGCGCGTTGTTCAGCCAGCAGGTTGAGCAGTGAAATTCCGGCCACCGACGCGGTGACTGAAAGCCCGTGTTCTGAATCGGTATAGACCGCATGGGCCGTATTGAAGGGTAGTTCGCGACGCTCTGCCCGGGCATCGATCATCCGTGGTGGTATCTCCTCCACAGTGCCGACCTCACTGCTATCGACCTTCACATAAAAATCGCGCTCAACTTCCCGGCCACACTCCTGGTTGACCGCCGCGATGCGCGCCCGCACCACGGCAGAGATGCCTACGCGCCAGCGCACCGGCTGAACCGCGAGAGTCTGCAGTCGCCAGTTGCCCGGCCCAAACAGATCCGGGCAGTGATCTTCAAGCAGATGATGCAGCCCTTCGGTGATGCGCACCACGTCCGGCAACCGGTAATCGACCGGAAAGCGCTGAATCAGCATGCCCAGCGCATCCAGCACCGCGAATCGGGCCATCGGCTCACCGTGCACCCGGCGCGAGCACATGCGATGCAGGCGTTTGACCCGCGAATTGAATTTTTTCTGGTCGGCGTGGAAAAACCCGGTCACCCAATGTGAGGTTTCCGCGCCGCTCTCGTGGCGCAGGGTCACTTCGTAGTGCAGGATGCAGCGTACGCCCTTGCGGTAGCGCAGGCGTTCCAGCCGGCAACCGCTGATGCTCCAGTGATCCTCGTCCACCAGCAGAGGGGTCAGGAACCCCACCATCTGGCGGGTATCGAGCGCCAGCGCCAGGCAGGGAAAGGCGGGATCATCTAAATAGGATCGGGTCATGTCGCCACCTCCTCGGTTCAGGCCGCGCCGCGCCGTTGACCTGGTGCGAACGGAATCGGATCGCGTAGGTTCCAGAGTTTGCGGTAGAGCGCGTTGCCGGCCAGCAGATCTGAGTGACGCCCGAAGGCGACCACCCGCCCCTGGTCCAGCAGCACCACCCGGTCGGAGGCAGCCGCGCTCTCAAAATCGTGGGTGATGTGCAGCGTGCTGCGCCCGGCCTGCAGCCGCGCGAGGGCGCGCCGCACCGTTTCGCGGCTCTTCACATCCAGGCCGGTGAGTGGTTCATCCAGGACCAGCAGCGGTGCGTTGCGTACCACGGCGCGGGCAATTGCCACCCGCTGCCGCTGGCCACCCGAAAGTGACTTGCCGCGCTCACCCACCAGGGTGTCGTAGCGCTCAGGCATTGCTTCGATAAAACCACGGGCGTCTGCCACCTCGGCAGCACGGAAAATCTCCTCTTCGCTTGCCTCGAGGCGCCCGTAGGCTATGTTCTCGCGGATGGTGCCACTGAACAGCACCGCCTCCTGCATCACGACCGCGGTCTGGTCACGCAGCGAACTGATGGTGTAACTGCGGATGTCACAGCCATCCACCCGCACCGCGCCCTGCTGCGGGTCATAGAAGCGCAACAGCAGGTTGGCGAGCGTGGACTTGCCGGCGCCGCTGGCGCCCACCACCGCCACGTGTTCGCCGGGCTGGATGGTGAAGCTGACGTCGTCGAGCACCCGGCGGTCACCGTAGCCGAAACTCAAATTTTCAAACCGCACCTCGCCGCGCAGTTGCGGCGCGGGCAGGGCGTACACTTCGTCACGCACCTCCGGTTCGACTTCCAGCACCTGGATGATCCGTTCGGCACAGGAGCTCACCTTGGCCAGCTTGCCGGTCATCTCCGCCATCTTCTGCACCGGCTTGTTCATCGATTTGAGATAGGCGATAAACACCAGCAGATCACCAGCGGTGATGATGCCGGCCTGGACCCGGGTCACGCCGTACCAGAGCACGGCACAGGTACCCATGGCGAGCACCACTTCGACGATGCGTGAGAGGTGGGATTCCAGCCAGGTGGCCTGCAGTCCGGCCTGCAGATTCTGCTGCTCGTACTCGGAGTAGCGCGCCTCTTCAAAGGATTCACGGGTGAAGGCCTGAACCAGCTTGATGGCGCCCAGACGCTCGTTGAAGGTACTGGCCAGTTTCCCCTCCTGGCCCCGCTGCTGGCGGGTGGCGGAACGGATGCGGCGGGAGAACACCTTGGCGCAAATCGCCAGTGGCGGAATCACCACGATGGAGACCAGTGTCAGGCGCCAGTCCATCCACAGCATGATCGCCAGCATACCGGCGAGGAAGAGTCCGCGCTCGGTCATGAAGACGATGGAGGAGATCAGCAGTTCACGCAGCGTGCGGATGTCGCCGGTCAGCCGCACCAGCAGATCACCGCTCTGGTTCTGGTCGTGAAAGGAGTGCGACAGCCCCTGAATATGGCTGTAAAACTGGCGTCGGATCACCGCGAGCACCCGCTGCCCCACGCTTTTGAAAATATAGTTGTGTCCAAATCCGGCAATGCCGGCGAGCACCGCGATGACCATGATCGACAGCGCGATGACGGCCAACAGTACGCCGGGCTGGTTAGCCAGGCCGGGAAACCGCTCGAACAGCCAGAGCCCCTCGATGGGCATCAGGATGGCATCGAACACCAGCTTCAGCGGCCAGGGCTTGAGCAGCTGCAGTCCGGCCACCAGCGCCATGCAGATCCAACCGACCAGCAAAAGCTTCCAGTAGGGGCGGATGTGTTGGCCGAAATGGCCGACCGCCTTGCGCCACAATCCCGACTGCGGCGCCTCATCGCTAAGCCGGGCCCCGCTCATGAAACCACGGCCCATTCGGGACGCGCATCGGCGCACCCGTAGTTTCTCGCCACCTGCTCGCTCACCATGCGGGGCAGGCGCTGCAGCCCCTTGATGTCCATTACCTCGTGGGCTTTGGCATGATCGGTACCGCTGAGACTGTTCATCCACTCGCCCAGGGAGGCGGCATTGAGCTGGTCGGGGTGGAGCATATCGATCACCCCCAGGCTCTGCAGGCGCTCGGCGCGGATGATCTGTTCGCGGCGCGGCACCACCCGCGGCACCACCAGCGCGCGCTTCTCAAAGGAGAGCACTTCACAGACCGTGTTGTAGCCGCCCATGGTGATGACGAATTCGGCATCCCGCAGCAGCTGGGTGGGTTCCTGGACAAACTCCAACACCTTCAGGTGCGGGCGGGTCTGGGCCAGGACGCGGAGGCGGTTTTTCGCCACCGCATCCATGTAGGGACCGGTCACCACAACCATCTGCATCCCAGCCGGGTGGGCAGCGGCTGCAAACGCTGCGGCCAGCGCTGCGCCATCCTGACCGCCACCCACCATGCACAGACCGAATGGCTTTTTGGCGGGAGTGGAACGGTTGACTCCTCCCGCCCCATTCAGCCGTGCGCGCTGGTCAAGGTACCCGGTAAAACGGACCCGCGCGGCGACATCGGCCGGCAGGTTGTATTCGGTGCGCGGGTCATAGACCCGGGAGTCTCCGTAGACCCACACCTCGTGATAGAAGTTGCGGATGGTTTCGAAGCAGCGCTGCTTGGTCCACTCGCGGTGCACCGCTTCGGGCTCATCGCGTACGTCGCGCAGACCCAGCACGCAGCGGATCTTGCCGTCATCGCGAATGTAGCGCAGCGCCTGGTCCAGCTCGCCGTTGATGCCGCGCGCCACGTTGTCCACGATCACCAGGTCCGGACGAAAGGACTTGATGGTGGCCATCACCAGTTGGGAACGGATCGAGATCAGCTCTTCCAGGGGCAGACTGAGATTGCGCGCCGCGTATTTGCCGTCCATCGCCTTGTGCAGCGCCGGCAGCACCACCACATCCGCCCCCTTGGGCAGGTTGAAACGGCCCGACTCCCGGGCGCCGGTGATCAACAGCACTTCCGCGTTCAGTTCGCTGCCGGTCATCGCCTGGGCCAACAGCAGATTGCGGCGGATATGCCCCAGACCCATGGTGTCGTGGGAATAGAGCACCACCCGTGGCTTGCGGTTCGGCGAGTGGCCCTGACGCCGTTCATCCAGCTTCTTGCGGGCATCGATGACGTTGCTGCGCGACGGGGCCTCCGGGATGAAACTGCTGAAAAGGTTCGGCAATGTGAAGCTGTTGAAATGCATCTTGGCCTGCTCCGTTACGGGGTTTTTGCGATTTGTCATTTATGAGAGCAGGGAGCGTGCCAAATAGGGAAAATCGTCCCAAAAACTTCTTTAGTGTATGTTTTGTAAGAGATTTTTTTATTACCATCAGGTTAAGGCCAAATCCAGGCGGGGGCGGTTCCGGGTGCTATCCCCCAGCGACTGGGGGTCCTCCCCCACCCGCTGCGCGCTGGTCCCAACACGCGCCGTTAAGGCTGGCGGCGGCCAACGGCCGGGACGCCTGGATGAAACTTCATACCGGGTCAGTGGACATGCGGACAGGGTTTGCCCCGGGAGCAGTCGGGCAGGCATTGATTACCCGCCAGCACACAGTTCATGACTTTGGCGAGGGTGTCCAGGGAGAAGGGCTTGGGCAGGTAGGCGGCGACACCGCGGCGGATGAACTCTTCGCGGGAATTCTCTTCGCTGGCGGCACTCACCACCACTACTGTGATCCCGGCCTCACTCATTTCCCGGGCCATCTCCAGGCCGCTGGCGTCCGGGAGATAGCGGTCGAGCAGGATCAGTTCGGGGGGGTGTTCAGCGACGGTGCTTCGGGCATCGGCAATGGTCGGGACGACCCGGGCGTCGAACCCCTTGGCGGCCAGATACTGTTTCATCACTTTGGCCAGTACCTGGTTGTCGTCAACGATCAGAATCTGCTTCATGCGGAATCCCAATTTCCACGATGCCCAGCCATGGCTTGCATTCCCTGTGCCACGGACTACACGAGGGTTATCTCATTGTTATTGCTGGTTCCATTATTTTTTGCCGGGACCCGTTCGCGTAATCTGCGTCACCGGCTGGGGACATTACCCCGGTTGCGGGGGATATCCCCCACCCCGGCCACGGCTAGTTGGTCTGGCGAAATCCGTATTTCTCCATCCGGTAGCGTAACGCATCGCGGGTCAGACCCAGTAATTCGGCCGCGCGTGTGACATTGCCCTGGGTCCGGTCCAGCGCTTCGCTGACCATCCGCCGTTCCATGTCACCCAGGTTCAGCTCACTGGAGGTTTCGGCCGGAGGCGTCGAATCGGCGGCAAAGGCGTCCGTGATCTGGAACGGGGAAATCTGGGCCGACAGCTGACTGCTCAACGGCAGTTGCTGGGGCTCGATCACCGGTCCGTTGGACATGAGCACCACCTGTTCCATCATATTGCGCAACTCGCGCACGTTACCCGGCCAGGAGTAACCCAGCAGGGTCATTTGCGCGGCGGGGCTCAACCGCATATCGCCCTTGCGATAGCGCTGGGCATGTTCTTCCAGCATCCGCTCGGCGAGGTGAATGATATCTTCGCCGCGATCGCGCAGGGCCGGCAGATTGAGCTGCACCACGCGCAGGCGGAAATAGAGATCGGAGCGGAACTTCCCTTCGGTCACCAGTTGCTCCAGGCGGCAGTTGGTGGCGGTGATGATGCGCACGTCCACATGCTTGTCGCGCAGCCCACCCAGGCGGCGCACCATGCGGTCTTCCAGAAGTTTCAGCAGTTTGGTCTGCAGCGCGGGGTCCATGTCGCCGATCTCGTCCAGGAACAGGGTGCCCCCGTCCGCGGCTTCCACCAGCCCCATTTTGCGCTCGCGGGCGTCGGTGAAGGCACCGCGCTCATAGCCGAACAGTTCCGCCTCCAGCAGGTGCGATGGGATGGCGGAGCAGTTCACTTCGATGAATGGGCCGCTGCTGCGCGGGCCATCGAAGTGGAATGCGCGGGCCACCAGCTCCTTGCCGGTGCCGGTCTCACCGGTTATCAGCACCGAGGCGGGAACCCCTTCGCGCAGTTGGCGCTCGGATTCCAGCAACTGGTTGATCTGGCGTTTGAGCGCCACCATGGGCCGCGAATTGCCCAGCAGCTTCTCGACACCACTCTCGCCGGCCTGCTTCTGGCGGTAGTAATCCAGTGCACCCGCCAGTTTCTCCTGGCCCTCCAGCTTTTCCAGCATGAGCTGAATCTCTTTGAGCACCACCGGCTTGGCCAGGTAGTCGTAGGCACCGGCCTTCATGGCCTGCACCGCAATCTGCACGTTGCCTTCGCCGGTGATCATGATCACGCGGATGCTCGAATCCAGGTTGCGGATCTGTCCGAGCAAGTCCACCCCGTTGGTATCGGGCAGCCGGTAGTCCAGCAGGATGACGTCGGGTTTGAAGGTTTCCAGCTCTTCCATGGCCTGCTGGCCGGTGTTCGCGACGTGGACGTCGAAACCGGCGTTCTGCAGAAACAGGCGCATGTTCTTGGCCAGGACCTGTTCGTCTTCGACAATCAGAATGGCGGGCAGGGATTTCATGACGATACCTCCAAGGGGAAAACCAGCCGGACAATCGTTCCCTTACCCACCTCGCTGAGCAGCGAGATTTCGCCTCCATGCCGTTCGACGATTCGTTTGACGAGCGACATACCGATGCCCAGGCCACCGCGTTTGGTGGTCGAGCGCATCTCGAATATCTTGGCCAGGCGTTCGGGCGCAATGCCGTAGCCCGAGTCGCGGATGGTGATTTCGATGGCTGATCTGCTGGCCACCAGCGCCGCGCTGATGTGCAGTTTCCCGCCTTCGGGCATCGCTTCCACGGCATTGGCCAGCAGGCTGTTGAACATCTGGGCCAGCAGGCCGCCGTCCCCTTCGATCTGGGGCAGGTTGCTGGCCACCGACGCATGGAGTACCACTTTTTGTCTCTCCATGCGCCGGCCAAACCCGACCAGACACTCGTTCAGTACATTGCTGAGTTGAGTCGGCCGGTACTTGCGCGCCCCCTGGCGTGAAAAAATGAGCAGCTCCCGCACCCACTGCTCCAGGCGGTCGGCCTCGGCGATGATGTCTTCCGAAGTCTCCTTGGCCACCCGGTCGGTGGTGGTCTCCAGCGCCAGCTCGGCACTGGAACGGATCGCCGCCAGCGGATTGCGGATACTGTGGGCCACGGCTGAGGCCATCTCGCCCACCGCGGCCATGGTCTCCACCTCCACCAGTTGTTCCTGCTGGCGGTGGATCAGACTGTTGGCGCGATAGACAATCCAGAACAGCGTGGTGTAAAGAAACAGCCCGGCCACCACCGTTCCCAGCCACACCAGCTGGCGGGCCGCTTCGATGGTGGCAAAGAGAGTCAGCGGGGCTTTGTAGATTTCCACCACCGCCGCCACGCTGTGGTTGGAGGTGTCCCAGATGGGCAGATAGTTCTCCACCACCTGCGAGACATGACGGCCGAACTGGGCGTACTCCGCCTTGTTTTCCTCCTTCACGTCCTTGAGTTCAGCCACCAGTTCACCCTCAAGCGCCTCATCCAGTTCATGGTTTTCACCAAACGTGCGACCGATCAGTTCGCTGGTCGTGGACCAGAGAATCCTGCGTTCGGGAGAGTAGAGATTGGCGCGGACCACCCCGGGCATGGTGGCGATGTGGTTGACCAGTTCGGGCAGATCATAGGTCTGCTCGTCGTTATGCGATTTGGGACCTGGCGACGAACCGCGAAATACCTCGGGCCCCCCTTCCACCTCGGTCAGGCTCTGTAGAAATGCCTGGGAGACCACGGCATCGCGCTCCAGCAGATTCTCCGAGAGGTAGCGGCTGATAAAGGTGGCAGAAATGGCTCCAATGGTGAATACCACCAGAAAACTGAGCAGGGCGAAGGAGCGCAGGAGATCGTAGCGCCGACCGGATGCTGCCGTCGGGTCAACGGCATCGATCGGTTTACTCAACCCTTCTACAGGGGCCTGGGGCATGGTGGTATCCAACTCCCTCTCCTATCGGCGACCCAGCAGCCCCGGGGATTGGGGTTGGAGGGCAGATTGTTTGTCTATGGTTTGGGATTATATTCCCATTTTTATTCGAGTCAACGGATTTTATTGATATTGAGCAGATAAATTACGCTCAACCAACCTGACAAAAAGGGAAATCGGTCATAGGAATGAGAGGTTTTGTTGACAAATACCGGTTTTCTGCTAGCAAAAAACAGCTGACAGGCGCCCTGTCTCAGCCGACCGGGCGCAAATCAACGGGAAACCGGGTGTTGGGAGGGTGGGTAGCGAAAAACCGGAGGAATCCGCCGTTCGGGCGGATTCCCTTCCGGGTTGGGCTGCTATTGGCGACCCGCGGCAGCCATCAGCGCCTCTTCAATTCCATCAGGCGCCCCCGATATCTGCATAAAGGTCCCCATGCTGAGATCAGGGAAGCTCTGGGCAATGCGAAACTTGCCGTGCAGCGCAACCACTTCCCCTCCATTGACCAGCAGTTCGTACGGCAGATGTGCGGTGTGGCGGAACGGTTCGATGTCCGTGGCCTGCATAACCACGGTGTCTGCCCCCTCTCCCTGACTGAGCGCCACGCCGAACAGACTCTGTTCCTTGCCGGGGATGTCTATGCGATAAATTTTCCGGGTCCCGCCGGCCCCTTGTGCCAAACCCTGTTCTACAGCCCGAATCGCTTCAGAATAGCTCCCGTGGTCCGCCAGTTTCAGGCGGTCGTCAAAGTAGGGCATGAACATCATGTAGTGATAGTGCTGCAGGTTGTATTCAGTCTGGCCATGCTTGGACCCGGCCTGGGTCTGATTGCCCAACGCGGCCGCCAGACCATCACGCACTGGCGCCATATCCGCCTTCATGCGATAGACCAAGCCCATGTAATCCGGATTGGTATAGGCCACCTGCACCTGGTCCCCCACCACCGTCACGGAGACCCGCTGCGCCGCACCGAAGCCGCCATATCCGGTCTTCGCCGCCAATGACTTGAGGGTGCTGCTGGTCACCGCGAGTATGTGGGCGCCCTCCGATGGACGGTATTCACCGGCAATGTCGAAGCCGCCGGCGGTCAGGGCATCACGCACCCAGGTCAAAGTCTCGTCCAGCGGTTGGCTCGCCGTCCTGGCAAGGATGTAGGGCTTGTAGAATTGTTGCGCCTCGGCCAGGGCATTGTGCGTGGACAACAGCGAAAGACAGAAAAACACCAGCAACCCGGTCCAGTACTTGGTCATATGAAATCCCCCCCAATGCAAATTGATTTTTGGACGTTGTTAGGTAGCACGCACCCACGCACAGCCACCAATACAATCTCCCAATGGGACTATTGAATGGGCTTGGGTACGGGAATCGGAAAACCCCGCAAGGCCTTTTGGCGGGTTGGTACACCTATCAATCAGCGAGGTCGCGGGTATTAATCCGGAATCCCGATCCGGATCGCGCCAGTGAGGTATACAGCATGCTCAACATGGATTTTTCACAGCGGGTCAGCTTCGACATCCGGCAGATGCCGTGGGTTGCCAGCCCCATGGCCGGCGTCTTCCGCAAAACACTGGCGCGCGAGGAGCGGGAATCGGGCCACGCAACCAGCGTGGTGCGCTACGACCCCGGCGC
Organism: Gammaproteobacteria bacterium; assembly: GCA_050302415.1. GTDB lineage: Bacteria > Pseudomonadota > Gammaproteobacteria > JBNLBB01 > JBNLBB01 > JBNLBB01. The sequence continues at coordinate 24,974 of JBNLBB010000026.1, forward strand.
CTCGTTCAGGCGCCACACCCATCCGTATGGCGAAGAAATTCTGGTGCTGGACGGTGTCTTTTCCGATGAGACCGGAAACTTTCCGGCAGGCACCTATCTCAGGAATCCGCCCGGCAGCGCCCATTCTCCTCACAGTCAGGAGGGGTGCACCCTGTTCGTGAAACTCGATCAATTCAGCGCCAACGATCTGGTAACCGTGCGGATCGATACCCACAGCGCGCCTTGGCTACCGGGGCAGGGAAATCTGGAGGTGATGCCGCTACACGAATTCGAAGGGGAGCACACCGCGTTGGTGAAATGGCCTGCGGGCGAACGGTTTGTACCGCATCGGCACTTTGGTGGTGAGGAGATCCTGGTGCTGTCAGGCACTTTCCGCGATGAGCATGGATCC
>JBNLBB010000027.1:0-12100 GCA_050302415.1 Gammaproteobacteria bacterium
CTCCGCTCAAGCGGCACACGCCGGCGGGCGCGGACGTGGATGCGGTCATCGATCTACGCGCCGTGTTTCAGACCTACCACCGCGATGTCGAAGTGGGCAGTCTGCACCCCCTGCTGATGCCGCAAAAAGGGGAGCTGGGGCTGCGGGACTACGAGAAGGTGTACTGCCCCGATCTTAAAAGCGGCCGCGATATTTTCGATCTGCGCGGCATTGACCGCGAACTGGGCTGCATGATCATTGTGCGGCCTGATCAGTACGTGGCCGATGTCCTGCCCCTGGACGATTACTCCGGGCTCAGCCGCTTTTTCGCCCGGGTGCTGAGTCCGGCGTGAGGGTCGATGGCGTCCGGCTGCAGGGAAACCTGACGGAATGCAAAAGCTGCTAGGTGGTCACCATCATGCCGTCGGCCAGTGATTGGCGATAGGCCTTGAGCGCCGGGATGGCACCGGCTGCCACGCCCGAAATAAAGACCACGGAGAGGACCAGCAGATCACGCGTGGAGGGAGGGCCCAGGGTGAGGTAGAGACCGAATCGCGCATCGATGAGGGGTTGCGCGATCAGCAGGGCCAGGTAGAGGAGAGCGAGTCCGACTGCCACGCCCACCGCCGTGAGCAACGCCGCTTCGCTCAACAGCATGCCGAACACATGGGCGGGCCGGGCGCCCACTGCCCGGAGGATGGCCATTTCGCGTCGTCGTTCGTTGAGGCCGGAGAGCAGCATGGTCAACATCCCCAGAAGGCCTGCCAGCACCACGAACAAGGAAATGGCACCCAGGGCCGCCTCTGCCGTGCCCATCAGGTCCCACAGCTCATGGAGTGCCACGCCGGGCAGAATCGCCAACAGGGGTTCCGGGCGATAGGTGTTGACCGCCCGTTGGAATCCGAAGACACCGAGGCGGGATTTGAGGCCGACGAGCACAGCGGTCACCGATTTGGGCTGAAGATTCATGGTGCGCACCGTCTCCACGTCGGTACTGGCCCCGGGGATACGTGCCCCACTGCGCCAGTCCAAGTGCATTGCCTCGATGCCCTCCAGGCTGACATGCACCGTACGGTCCACCGGGGTGCCTGTCTTGGCCAGGATGCCGGCCACGCGAAACGGCTTGTCCTGGTGGGTGGTGAATGACTCGCTGCCCAGACCGTGTGCAACGACGATGGCGTCCCCCAGGCGGTAGCCCAGCGCCTTGGCCACGTCGGCACCCAGCACCGCGTCAAAGACGTCGTCAAACGGCACTCCGAAGGCAAAGCTGAGGGATTTGCTGCGCGCATAGCGGTAGTGGCGGAAGTAGTCGGCGGTGGTCCCCAGCACGCGGAAGCCGCGATGTGAGTCGCCCAGCGACAGGGGAATGGTCCATGCGACCTCCGGCCGCCCCGCAAGATCCTGGTAGCTGCGCCAGGAGATGTTGTTGGTGGCACTGCCGATCCGGAACACGGAATAGAGCAGGAGCTGAGTGGCGCCGCTGCGCGCACCGATGATCAAGTCGGTACCGGAGATGGTGTTGGCAAAGCTGGCCCGCGCCTCGGTGCGCACCTTTTCCACGCCAAGCAGCAGCATGACGCTTACGGCAATGGAGAAGATGGTCAGTACCGCCGTCAGGCGGCGGTTGAGCAGGCTGCGCAACGAGAGGTCCAGCACCACCCGGGTACTCATGCCACCTCACCCGTTGCGCGGTTGATGTCCGCCAGGTCCAGGGCTTGGTCGAACTCTGTCTGCAGGCCGGGGTCGTGGCTCACAAACAGCAGGGTGGCGCCCGCCGCGACGATCTCCCGGGAGAGCAGATCCAGAAAGCGGTGCCGGTTGTCGGTATCCAACGCCGAGGTGGGCTCGTCGGCGATCACCAACTGGGGGCCCCCGATCAACGCGCGGGCGACCGCCACCCGCTGCTGCTGGCCCACACTGAGGCGTGCCACACCGCGCCGGTCGAGGCGATCGGGGTTGAGCTCCATGTGTCCCAGCAAGCGCCGGGCCTCCGACTCCAGGCTCCCTGAGGCGCGCTGCGCGTTGGCGCGGCGGACCGGGGAAAACCGGCAGGGCAGCAGCACGTTGTCGATCAGTGACAGGTAGGGCACCAGGTTGAACATCTGGAAGATGAAACCAATATGGTCCGAGCGAAAAGCATCGCGTTGTGCCCCGGAGAGCGTTGGGAGATCGGTGCCCAGCACCCGGACGCTGCCCTGTTCGGGTACCAGTACGCCGCCCAGAAGATTCAGCAGTGTCGTCTTGCCGCTGCCACTCGGTCCTTTGACAAACAGCCGGGAGCCCGCAGTAACGCGAAAGGTCGGGATATCGAGCGTCAATGGTTCGCGTCGGTGCCAGCGAAAACGCACCTCGCTCACCACGATCGCGTCGCCGGTCGTCGGCTCGCCGGGAAGGTCCTTGCGCATGCCGGGTGCCTAGAATTCCAACAGGGGGTTGGCGGGGGTCAGCTTGGTGGCTGCCTGGCCCCGCGGCGTAATCATTTGAACCGCCAACTCGTGGGCGGCGGGAAAGAGCGCGAAATAACGGATTGAGAACCGGGTCAGCGCCGCCGGATTGCTGCAAGCGAACTGATACCGGGCATGAAATTCCGCGTGGCCGGCCTCCTTCTCGTCGTGGTTATGGCTGTCGCCAGCCGTGGATGCAGGTGCCTCCAGAACCTCCATCAGTGGCGAGTCCACGCTGACCTCCTGCTGTCGGCATCCGGCGGCTGGCGGGAGTCCGAACAGGGTGGCACCGTCCTGCAGCCGGGCAACGGCCACCCGGAGCCGTGTTTTCTGCGCGTCGTTCTCTGGTGCGTGTTCAAACCCCACGATATCGGCGCCAGGAGCGATCAGCTCGATCAGCAGAGTGCTTCCCTCGAGTGCCAGGTTCAGCTGCCCGCTTCCGTGTTCGTGGGCGCCAAGTGACTCCTGGGTAAAGGCGCTGGTCGTTGCCGCGCTCAGCGCCGACAGGTAGCAGAGCAGGCGCCACGTGCGCGGTATCCGGAGGCGGTAACTGCTGGGCACAGGGCTATTCCCGATAGGGCTCGATGCGGATGCCCTCAAGGGCGTAACCGGTGTCGATTGGCGCCTGGCCATCGACCAGGGAGAGGAGTTTCTGCGTCCCCTGGGTGGTGAGGTTGCCGACCACCCAGACCGGCTCATAGAGTTCCGCCGGCTCGTAGGGCTCGTTGACCCGGACAAATACAATCTGGTTGGGCGGCGGCGGCGGGGTGTGGATGCACGCGCCCACGTAGGGCACCAACAGAAAATCGGTCACCGCGGTTCCGGAAAACTCCAGGGGCAGGGCGTAGCCGGGAATGCGAACCCGCTGGCCTTCGAGTTCCGGAATCACCGCGGCACCACGCCGTTCCAGTTCCGCCTCCCAGGCCGCCACCTCTGCCAAGCGTGCCTCGACATCCAGCTGCTGTTCACGCAATAACCGGGTGAGCCTTTCGCCCTCCAGATCCATGGGACTGCCTTTGTCGAGCAATCCGCGGGCCCTCGAATCCCGGATGGCGGCGAGGGTCTCCAGCAGGATGCCCTGGTCACCCGGGAGACTGCTGTAGGGATCTTCCAGGGGTGAAAATTTAGGGACCAGTTCTTCCCAGCTAAGTGTCTTGGCGGTCTCCGCGTGCACAGGGGAAACCGTAATCAGCAGCATCAGCAAACTGAACAGCAACCTGCGATTCACATACGTCATTGTCCCAATCCCATTTGATCCGTTCCTGGACGATAGCGCCCGGACCGATACAGTAGCCGCTGCCCCGTTTCCGGAAAAGAGTTTTCGGCAACCTCATCAGCCGCGCGGAGTGGCCTCTCCGTACGGGTAGGGCCTGCGCCGGAAGGTGATGGGAGAGCGGTTATCGCGGGCCGAAGAAGCGCCGGTTTCAGGTGGTCGCTTCTTCAGCTCCGGCCCGGCATCAGCAACCGCCCGTGCATTTTCCTTTTCCATCAAATGACATGGTGCGTCCGCTGAGCGGGACGTGCACCTTGGCCTTGGTGAAATATTTGAACTGCTCGAGGCGGGTGCCTTTGATGATTTGCCCTTCTGCCGTTGAGGGCTGATTGGCGTGCGACGGGATCAGTGATTCGGGTTTGATCAGGTTGTTGACCACCCAGGCCGCTTCCGCAGGTCCGGTGGTGAAGGTGTCACCGATATTGATCACCACCAGTTTCGCCTTGTAGTGATCGCGCACCACGGTCTGCTGCTCGGCGGTGATGCCGGTGTCGCCAGAAAGGTAGGCCACCAGACCGTTGGAGAAGGTCAATACATAACCCGTGGGTGGTCCCGCGTAGGCAGTCAGACCGGCGGTATTGAGCATGTCGCCAAGCTGGCCACCAATCATGCCGCCCGCGATGCCGTTGGAGTGTGCTGCGGGAACGGTGGTGATGGTGACGCCCCCCACCTTGGTGGAGGCGCCAAACCGCACCAGTTGCGAATTCTTGGGATCACCGCCCAAGGCTTTCAGTTTGGCCGCGAAGAAGGTGGGCATCTCACTGCCGGTGATGATCTTGGCGCCTTTCGCATGCGCAATGGCCGCCGCGTTGGTGTTGGGCAGGGTGCTCACCGGAAACTCGGTAGCTTTGCAGTCCCCGTTCCCGGGTGCGCTGATATGCCGGTCGCCGACATGATCGCCATGCATGTGACTGATCAGGACGGCATCGATTTTTCCGAGCCGCGGATCGTCCGCTCCGGCCACCGTGCGGCCCGGATCATAGAGCAGGCGCGTACCATCCGGATCTTCAAACACCATGGCGCGGTCGAGCTGGCAGAACTCGCCTTCCATACTGCCCAGCGGCGTCACCTTGACGTCAGCGGCGATGGCGGAGGTTGCAGTCAGGGAAGCGGCGGAGAGTGCCGCGGAGAGAAACAGAACGCGTCGTCTCGAATGCATGCGGGGTCCCTCTGTGAATCTCGGGGTCAGTAAGTCTATGGCGTAACAAATTTGCTGTTCACTGTTTCCGGGAGAGTAGGTGATTTGGGTCAAATTGATGTGGTGTCACGGGTGTGTGCATGAACTTTAAGATATCGAAAGTGTCGGTCTGCGACTCGTGGTGTCGTGGTATCAAAGCCGTGCTAGCGCTCGTTGTGTCTGGATGGCTGGCGCGGCTGAATCCAATGCTCTTCCTGGTGGCGGCCAGTGGCGCTTCGGTGCCTGTTCCGCTTGTTGAAACACGAAGGGCGAAGTGAGCGGCGACAGCAGTGTCGGGCTTCGATTTTCCGTCTGCGGTTTCGACGGATTCAAAGAAAGAGTGAATGTTGGCGGATTCCGGGTGTCCCCTTATAAGGCCCCAAGCCGGTACAGCTGGGTCACTGTGTGGAGGCGGACGGACGGTGGCGCCTGTTCGCATTTGCCGGTAAAGAGACGCCCATGTCGGACGACTGCAGGGTGAGGGCGCTGTGTGAATTCCTGACCGATGATCCCGCCTCTCCGCTCAAGCGGCACACGCCGGCGGGCGCGGACGTGGATGCGGTCATCGATCTCCGCGCCGTGTTTCAGCCCTACCATCGCGATGTCGATGTGGGCAATCTGCATCCCCTGCTGATGCCGCAGAAAGGGGAGCTAGGGCTGCGGGACTACGAGAAGGTGTACTGCCCCGATCTTAAAAGCGGTCGCGATATTTTCGATCTGCGCGGCATTGACCACGAACTGGGCTGCATGATCATCGTCCGTCCGGATCAGTATGTGGCCGATGTGTTGCCGATCGACGACCATGCCGCGCTGAGCCGATTCTTTGCTGGGGTACTGAGGCACATGCGACGTCAGGACCGGTGGACCGGACCGGCGATGTCAGCGGCTCCCGCCGCTTGCGGGTATCGCCGAGGTGCATCAGTCGCAGGGTGGTGTTTATTGGATCGCCAAGGTACGGCACACTAGCGCCTTCAGATCAGACACGGGAGCGGGACGCTGCCATGAACCCGACCACCGCACGGCGAGCTGCTTTTGGACCCTGGATGCCACTTCTCCTGGTCCTGTACCTGCTGACCGGCTGCAGCGTCAGCGAAGTCAAGCTGTCGCCGGCACGTTCCGAGGCGCTGACCAGCCGTTTTGTCGGCCGGGAATTCGTGTTCCGCACCGACTGGTACCAGGGCATGTGGATCTACCGGGGCCGGCAGGTGAACAACAAGGCGGCCACCTACTATCACGAGACCAAGAGTGTGGTGCAAGCCCGGGAACAGCGCGGACCGCTGGTGGCGCAGGCGGGCGACGTGGCCACCTTCACCCGGCTGCAGACCGTGGGCTGCTGCAACATCGCCCTCCATTTCAAAACCGAGTCGGGGAGGGAGAGCTTCATCATCCTGGGTACGCCGAACGTGGAGAATCTGCTGGGTGAATTTTACGAAGACATGACCGACGCGGTGGCCACCGACGCCTGGGTGGAAGAGCAGCTGACCCGGGAAACGGTGTCCTGGATCGATCCGGCGAAAAGGATGAAGGCAACGGCTGTCGAGCTCCCGGCGCCGCCCAAACAGCTGGTGCTGAAACCCGCCCCACCCAAGGACCCGGTGATTGAGACGGTCACCGTGAAGGCCAATCCGCAACGGGTTGCGCGCGGACAGGTACTCAACCTGAGCATTGACTACACTCTGCAGGCACCGGCGGCGGCGCAGGTGGCGGTCAGCGAGACCTTCACGCTGTTGAACCAGGGCAAACCCCTGCCCAGCTTTCCCCGCACCCGTAAGGAGCAACGCGGTGCCGGAGATCACACAGTCCAGTTTCGGCTGACTATTCCCGGTGGCGCCGCGCAGGGCAGTTACACCTACCAGGGCGAAATCTGTATCGACAGCGGCTGTGTCAGCCGCAAAATGGCGTTTGAAGTGACACCCTGAGCGATCTGGCGATTGGGATCAGAGGCCGCCCAGTCGCTGGCGGTTTTCTGGCTGCCCGGCCTGGTACCAGCCTTTTGTGCCGTTGACGATCCTGACCACCGACAGCATCACCGGCACCTCGATCAGCACACCGACCACGGTGGCGAGCGCCGCCCCCGATTCAAACCCGAACAGCACGATGGCAGTCGCGACGGCCAGCTCAAAGAAATTGCTCGCACCGATGAGTGCAGACGGCGCGGCGACACAGTGGGCCACGCCGAACTTCCGGTTGAGCAGATAGGCAAGTCCGGAATTGAAGTAGACCTGGATCAGGATCGGCACCGCCAGCAGCGCGATCACCAAAGGCTGCTCGATGATCTGCACCCCCTGAAAACCAAACAGCAGGACCAGCGTGAACAGCAGGGCCAGCAGCGAGGGAGTGCCCAATCGGTGGAGCACTCTCTGCAGCGTGTCAGTGCCACCGACCTGCAACAGATAACCGCGCCACAGTTGCGCGGCGATCACGGGGAGCAGTATGTAGAGCACCACGGAAAGAAACAGCGTACTCCAGGGCACGGTGATGGCAGAGAGGCCCAACAGCAGGCCGACGATCGGCGCAAAAGCAAAAATCATGATGGTGTCGTTGAGCGCCACCTGGCTCAGGGTGAAGTTGGCATCGCCATCCGAGAGGCGGCTCCAGACAAAGACCATGGCGGTGCAGGGTGCCGCGGCGAGCAGAATGAGGCCCGCGATGTAGCTGTCGATCTGATCGGGGGGAAGCCACTCGGCGAAGAGGCCGCGAATAAAAATCCAGCCGAGCAGCGCCATGGAGAAGGGCTTCACCGCCCAGTTGATGAACAGAGTCACGCCTATGCCGCGCCAATGTTCGCGCACCTGGTGCAGGGCCCCGAAATCCACCTTGAGCAGCATGGGGATGATCATCACCCAAATCAGCAGCGCCACCGGCAGGTTGACCTGGGCCACCTCCATCCGCCCCAGGGCCTGGAACGGCGCGGGCAGCCAGTGGCCCAGCCCGATGCCCACCAGAATGCAGATAAATACCCACAGCGTCAGATAGCGCTCGAACAGGCTCATGGGAGCCCCGCTTGACCGCTGCGCGGTCAGGTCAGACTGTTTATTCAATGGAATGCTTCTCCCCGAAATGCTATTCCCGCCCACAGATATCACCTGGACGACCGGGCATCCGGCGCAACTTTTTCAGATCTGCCGCGCATTGGGATTCCAGATCCGGATTTCGCAATGTGGTCTTCAGGACAACCCGTTTCCATTCGGCCAGATCCGGGTTGATCTGATAGTGCACCCACAACCCTTGCTTTCTGGCGAGCACAATTTTCTGTTTCCTCAATATGGACAGGTGTCTGGACACCTTCGGTTGCACCTCTTTCAGGGCAAGGACCAATTCGCATACACACAGGGATTTTTCCCGGTTCACCATGGCCAGGATGCGAATCCGGGTGTGGTCTGAAAGTGCGCGGTGAAAATCGACGGTATCCACGTCACAAGTATATACGTTTTTGTTTATATAGGAGGCTTGGCGTAGAGTTGGTCGAGTGACAGAGACCGAGTACCCGGAGGTGGAAGTCGATGGCGGAGTTCAACTTCAGTGAAGCGCCGGAAGGTGTCGGGTTTGAGGTGAGGGCCGAAACCCGCGAACAGACCATCACGGCGTCGATCAAGGCGCTGTCGATCTTTCTTTGGGATACCGGGGCCGACGATGCCTTGATCCCGATTGAGATTGCCGCCCAGGGCCCCACCCTCGGAACGGCGCTGCTGGCCCTGTTGTCCGAAGCACTGTTTCGCGCAGACCTGGACCGGGTGGTGTTTCATGGATTTGATCTCCAATCCATTTCCCGCGTACCCGATCCGCGAAAGAACAAAACCAAACCGCTTTGGGAATTACGCGGTTCGCTCTCCACCAGTCCGTTGGACCCCGGCAGGCACCAGGTTCGTAACCAGGTCAACGCCGTATTGCTCCCGCGCCTGAAATGGGAGGAATCGGACCAGGGTTGTCGATTTTTTGCCGTGCTGGATGCCTGATTGCTGCAACGCAGGCGTTACCGGACGGTAACGCCGTGGAGATGAGTCTGCCCGGCCGGGTTACCGATTGGTAACGCGCGGGCGACCTCAGAAAATCCAATTCCCCAACATTTCATACACATACTGGATTGGCACTGATTTTGTAGCCGATTGAGGAGGTGTACGCACCGATTGAAGAACTACTGGGGAGGGTCAATCAATGGCTGTAGGTCTACAGGCAGAACCGTCGATGGGCGTGCCCGGGCGCAAGCGTTGGGCAATGGTCGTCGATCTGCGCCGCTGCATCGGTTGCATGGCGTGCGTGTGCGCAGACAAAGCAGAGTTTGACGTGCCACTGGGCGTGTGGCGCACGATGGTGCGGGTAAAAGACACGGGTACCTATCCCAACACCAAGCGCCATTTCATGCCGCGCCTGTGCAACCACTGTGACAATCCACCCTGTGTGCGCAATTGTCCAACCGAGGCCACCTACAAGCATGAAGATGGATTCGTGCTGCAACGCTATGAGCGCTGCATTGCCTGCCGTACATGCATCGCAGCCTGCCCATACAACGCCCGTCACGTGCTGCCGAATAATCGCAACAACGTGAAGATTTCAGGAGTGGTCGATAAGTGCACCTTCTGCAATCACCGGGTGGCCGAGGGTCTGGTGCCTGCATGCGTGCAGACCTGTTTGGGGCGCTCGCGCATTTTCGGTGACCTGAACGACCCCAACAGCGAGGTGGCCAAGCTGGTGGCGACCCGCCAGACCGTGGTTCTGAAACCCGAAATGGGAACTGCGCCGCAGGTCTATTACATCAAGCCGGATCGGGGGATCACCGACCAGGTCTACAGCGCCCCGGTCTCCTACGCGGCCAAATCGGATGCGGCTGCCTTTTACCGGCACAACCGCAACAGCAAATTTTTCTCCGGCGTCATTTGAGGGGGGAGCGCATCCATGTTTGAGTACATGCAATTGAACATAGCCCCTTGGGGCTGGGAAATTCCGGTCTACTTTTTCCTGATCGGCACTGCGGGGATGGTCTACGTGCTGGCCACATCCCCAAACGTATTCGGACAATCGGCGGCTGCCATGCAGAGTTTTCAGAAACCCGGGTTGATCATGAGCCTGGTGTTGCTCCTGGTCTCAGCGCCGCTCCTGATCGTTGATCTTGGACAACCCGGCCGTTTTCTCTATCCCATACTCTATTTCCACTGGACTTCGCCACTCTCCTGGGGCGCCCTGTTTTTGCCATTGTTCGGCCTGTCCATTGTTGGCTTCTGGTTTGCCATGAACAAGGGTGACCAGAAACTCATGCGCCTGACCGGTGTTCTGGGTTCTTTGCTGGCTTTGAGTATGCCGCTGTATACGGGTCTGGACCTGATGGTCAATCAGGCCCGCGAACTCTGGGCCAACCCATCCATCCCCGTGCTCTTTGTGGTGTTGTCGATCAGTTCCGGGGCTGGCGTGACTGCGCTGGTGCTGACGGCCATGGGCAACATGGACGCGGGTGCCACCCGATTGATCCGCAATGTCCTCTTTTTCTCCACGGCCGTCTCGCTGGCACTGTTCCTGGGGCTGGTGACGACACTGGCCTACGGATCGGCGGAACAGCAGCAGGCATTGAACATTATCGGCAGTGAATACGGCACGCAGTTCTGGGTGATCACTCTTGTGATCGGAATTCTGGTACCGCTGATCCTGGTGGCGCTGCCGCAGTTTGCATCCAATTCAGCCATGGTGATGGCCTCGGGTGTGCTGGCTGCCATTGGCGCGTACGCCTTTCGCACGGTGCTGGTCGAGGCCGGCCAGCTGCCCATGCTGTTTTATTGATGAACGCTGCGATTCGGGAGAGAGACATGACAGAGCAATTCAAGATCAATCGCCGCAACTTCATCAAGTTGGGCGGACTGGCCGCTGGCGCAGCCGGACTGGGTGCGGGCAGCAATCGCCTGAAAGCCATGGAACAGGAATTGGGTGGAAAGGATGCTTCGGCGGTGACCGGCGAGGAACGGCAACGGATCCCCTATACCTGCATGGCGTGCAACATCGAAGATGGTGGCTACGCCTATGTGGAAAACGGGCGCGTGGTGAAACTGGAAGGCAATATGGATCACCCCAATACGCGCGGCAAGCTGTGCGCCAAGGGCAATGCCGGATTTCTCCACATCTACGACCCCGATCGCATCATGACGCCGTTGATGCGCACCGGAAAACGTGGCGAGGGCAAGTGGAAGCGGATCAGTTACGAGGATGCCACCACGCTGCTCGCCCAGAAACTGCGTGAGGTCATTGACCGCTCCAACCGCGAAAACAACCCGGCAGTTCGCAACGAGATCGTCTTCAAGTGGGGGCGCGACCGCTCCGGTGGTGCTGTCGGGCGTTTCATGGCGACGCTGGGCTCCAATTCCAAACTGAATCACACCAACATCTGTGAGTCGTCAAAGAAGGTCGGTCTGGAGCCCACCTGGGGACCGGATATCGAATCCTGTGATTGGGCCAACACCCAGTACATCCTCAATTTCGGATCGAACATTCTGGAGACGGCCTATTTCATGAATCCCAACGCGCAACGCTGCGTGGATGGCGTGGTGGGTAACAAAGCCAAAATCGTCACCTTTGACGTGCGCATGTCCAACACCGCGGGATGGTCCGATGAGTGGTTCGCGCCGTATCCGGGCACCGATGCCGCAGTGGCGCTCGCCATGGCGCATGTGATTCTCAATGAAGGGCTGGCCGATGAGCAGTTCATCGCGGACTGGACCAATGTCACCGTGGCCCAACTCAAGGATCACCTGAAGCCGTACACGCCTGAGTTTGCGGAGAAGGAGTCCGGGATTCCCGCCGCGGACATCGCGCGCGTCGCCCGCGAGTTTGCCGGCGCGAAACCGGCCACCACCTTCTCCTATCGTGGCCCCTGCAAGCATGTCTGGGGTTCGTACCAGGAGGCGGCGATCAACATGCTCAACGTGATCACCGGCAATATCGAGGTGAAGGGCGGCTACTGCCTGCCACGCGGCATGGGCTGGCCGCAACCCGAACCGGTGCCCCCGGGCGCGCCCGTACCCAGCGCCATCGCCGCGCCGCCGCTCTATCCACTGGCGTCGCATGCCGTGTCGACGCACGCGCCTTACATGATCCGCAAGGGTGAGCAGAAGGTGTCGGTCTGGATGCACTACTACGACAATCCGGTCTACACCTATCCCTCCAGCCACGTCTGGAAGGACCTGTTGACGGACGAGGCGGCGGTCCCGTTCCTGGTCTCCTTCAGCCCCTATATGTCGGAGACAA
>JBNLBB010000027.1:12196-25324 GCA_050302415.1 Gammaproteobacteria bacterium
CAACGGAGTTGTCCGATCTGATCATTCCGGATGTCACCTATCTGGAACGGCACGATCCGGAATCGATGCCGGGCGGTCTCTATCCCTGCCTGTCGATTCGCCAACCCGTGGTCAAGCCGCTGGGGGGCACTCAGGAGTTCCGCCAGACGCTGATTGATGTCATCCACAAGGTGGATCCGGATGGCTCGCTGGGCATGAAGCAGTACTTCGCCTTCAAAAACCCGGAGGAGTGGGTGGCTGCCCATTTCAACGACATCCCCGGTCTCAAGGAGGACGGGGGCTGGAAGTTCATGAAGGACAAGGGGGTGTGGCCGATCTACGGGCAGGTGGACAAGACCACGGCCAAGATTGTGGACAAGAACGGCAACGAAGTGGAGCCCGACTACGGTCTGCACATGGCCGAGTTGTCTTCCGCTGAGATGGCCGACACCCAGGTGGGAGAGGACAACATCATCCGCAAGGATGGGCACATGATCGGCGTACGGGTGGGGAGCAAAAACTACAAGGGATTCGGTGGTGAAACGCCCAAGATCAACCTCTACAAGGAGAGTTACAAAAAGTTCGGTTTCAATCCGTTACCGGTCTACAAGCGGCTGCCATCACGCAACAAGAAATCCAACGAACTGGTGCTGACCACCTACAAGGTCAACGTCCACACCCAGAGCCGCACGGCCTCGTTGAAATATCTGGCTGAGCTCTACCACAAGAATCCCGCCTGGATGAATCCCAGGACCGCCTCGGCCCGTGGGCTGGGCGATGGGGATCTGATCCGTATTAGTTCACCACTGGGCCACATCGTGACCCGGGTTCACGTCACGGAAGGCATCCATCCCGATGTGGTGGCCGTATCGACTGCGTGCGGTCACTCGGCCTATGGTCGCCTGGCGCAACTCAAGCAGCGCGAAGCGGCAGCCGAGTGGGCGCAGGGTGGTGACCCGGATATCACCAACAACGTGTGGTGGGACGACAAGGGCGTCCATCCCAATCCGATCATTCGGCTGCAGGTGGACCCCATCGGCGGATCCCAAGGGTGGTTCGACACCGTAGTGACCGTCACCAAGGCGGAAAGCGGTGACAAGTACGGCGACGTTCAGGCCAGTGTCGAGCAGTCCATGAAGGATTACGAAGAGACGCTACGCTACGCCTACGTGGGTGACCTCCACCGGGCGAATCACCAGGAGGTGGATATCGACTGGGATCATCTGCCCAAGCCGGGCGTTGGATCGGGACATTGATCCGGTAACGAACCACAGGGTGCATGATTTATGAAACAGACAGAAACGTCACTCCCCTCGGTGACCAGCGGCAGGGAAGCCGCATCCTTCGACTCGGGCGCCTCCGAGCTACGGGCGCAGGCGGGTGTGTACCGCCTGCTGGCCCGCTGTTTGGAAGAGGAACCCGATCAGTCGTTGATCGACCTGTTCCGCGGGGAGCTGAGGGAAGGGTTGGCCGAGGTCGGCGTGAAGTTGGCCCCGGAGTTTTTCCAGGCCGATCTGGAATCGTTGCTGGAGACGCTGGCAGAGGAATATACGGGTCTGTTTGTCGCGCCGGGTGCCGCGATGCCCTATGCCTCCGTGTGTGAAACGGGCCGGCTGTTCCAGAAGCCGGCGGACCAGGCGGTGCAGGCCTACCGGGAGGCCGGGTGGGAGTACCATCACCAGCGGTGCGGCGAATTTCCGGACCATATAGGCACCATGCTGGGTTTTGTGGCCATTCTGCTCGAGCAGCAGGCAGTGCAACTGGACCTGGGCGACAACCAGGCGGTTGCGCGGTGCCGGCAGCGGTACAGCAGTTTCATGCTGGACCAGCTCGGCCGATGGGCACCGGGCTACTGTGGTCGCGCGGCGAAAGCGGCGTTTCATGTGTTCTATCGGGACCTGTTGGGGTTGGCGGAGCGTCTGCTGTGGTCGGATCTGATGCTGATCGCCGATCCGCAGCGCCTCAAGGAACTCGGCGAACTCAATCGGCGGGAACCACCCAAGCTCGATTACGACGCGGATTTTCGCAAAGCTTCGGGGCTGTGAGTCGTCATGCTGCGGGTCCTGCTGGTTGAAGGGACTGGACACGGATTTCTGAGTCACTATGCGCATGCGCTCGGACTGGGTATGCACCAGGCCGGGATGCGGGTGCGCCTGCTGACACAGAGAGGCACCGAGTTGGCTTCCTGGGCGGCTCCGTTCGATCGGGTTGCCTGCATGCGGGCCGGGTGGCGTGGTGTCCTCTGTGTGCTGCGCCAGGCCCTACGATTCCGTCCCGATGTCGTCCACCTGCAGTGGGTGGGGCATCCCGTGGCTACCGCGCTGGCCGTGCGCTGGTTGCAGTGGCACGGTATCCGCGTGGTCTATACGCCGCACAACATCCTGCCGCACCGCGCGCGCTGGGCCAACCTGATGGCATTCCGCTGGCTCTACCGTCAGATGGATCACGTGGTCGCCCGCGATCCCCATATTGCGTGGTCGCTGCAGGAGGTGTTTGAGGTACCGAAGCAGCGGCTCAGCGTGCTGACCGACAATCCCAATCTGATTGCCTGGCCCGGCCTTGCGCGCAGGTGCCCGTCGGAAATCGCGACGCGGAAAAACAACGAGCGGCGCGTGCTGTTTTGCGGTCACGGGGGATCAGGTAAAGGACTGGGCGCGCTCACCCGCTGGACTGCCGCACTGTCGGACGCAGTGGCGGTTCACCTCGTGGTTGCCGGCGAGTGGGTCACGCGCGGTGCCGATACGACGGCCTTGCAGGCACTGTGCGCCAACGGGAAAGCCACTGTGATCGACCGGTATCTGGCGAACGAAGAGGTCGCGTGGTTGCTGGCCGACGCCGATCTGCTGGTGCTCCCCTACCGCAAGCAGTGCAAAAGTCCCTGGCTGGATCTGGCGGGCGATTTCGGGCTCCCGGTACTGCGCAGCGATCGCGTGGACGCGGGGTATTTTGTCGACGGCACCCACGGCCTGACCGTCGGCTGCGACGAGTCGGACGCGACCTGGGAGCGGGCGTTGACCGAATTGCTGCACTGCCCCACGGCACTTCCGGGCATGCGTGAGGAAATCCGGAGGCAGGGGGGGCCACTGCAATCCGTGCGCCGGTTTGCGGCTACCCACGAGCAGCTCTATCTGCAGTTGGTCTCGAGCGGTGAGTTGATGCACCCGGCCGTGGGCCAGATTGAAGCGAGGTGATTCCCTTATGCCAGCCAGTAGAACCCTGATCATCATCGCGCATGCCGCGAAACAGCGGGATCTGGTCCGGGTCCTTCGGCATCGGACTGACCTGCTGGGGGAATACAAACTGTTGGCCACCACCGAAACCGGCGAGGTGTTGCGTGCCGAGTTGGGGTTGGAGGTGACCAGCCTGTTTTCCGGCCACCAGGGTGGGGAGATTCAACTGTGCGGGCTGATCTGCACCAACACCATCAAGGCGGTGATCTTTCTGCGTGATCCCTGCAATCCCGCCGTCGACGAGCCGGATATCCAGCCGTTTTACCGGGTATGCGACCTCAACAATGTCCCGTTGGCCACCAACACCGTCTCCATTGCGGCGCTGTTGACCTGGTTGGGAAGACGCCAGGAGAGTGAGTCACCTTCCTCGCGCGCCGAGCTCCGCAGCGTGGAGGTCTGAGCCGTGCACGTGGACACCCTGCAGCAGGCGGGCAAGTTGTTGGACGGCTCCGCACTGCTGCTGGACGAACCCCTGTGCGTCAATCTGCGCGGCCGCGCACTCTTTTGCACGGACTGCGCGGACAGGTGTGCGCAGGAGGCGCTCACCCTCACCCAGGATACCGTCACCGTAGACTACGCACGCTGCAGCGGCTGCGGCAGCTGTACCGCCGCCTGTCGGGTGGGGGTATTGCGTCTGAGTGGTTTCGATGTGCATCGGTTTCTGGACCGGGTGGGGTCATTGGAATCGATCCATGTGCACTGCCGCGAAAGCCGGGATGGCGGTGGTGGCGTCGTGGTGCCCTGCCTGGGCGTGCTCTCTGCCGCCCTGGTGGCCGCCGGGTATGCGCGCGGGGTGCGCGACTGGCAGCTGCATGGACTGGCGCACTGTCCGCACTGCGACCGCGGGGACGCCAGGGATCTGGTGGCTGAGATGCAGAGCCGTTTGCACGATTGGTTGGAGGCACCAGAACTCGTTGTGGTCGCGGCAGACGGCAACGCTTCCTCCGGACAGCGCGACTACCAGCATCAACCGGCTCTCAGCCGGCGCGGTTTCTTGCGGATGGCCGGTGCCGGGTCGGCCCTGGAATTGGCACCCTGGTGGCTGGCGAGTGACGAAGAGACGCTGACTGGGGAGGCGTTGCCGTTTTATCAGGGGGCGACCAGCACCCAGGGGATTCATCCCGCCTGGCAGGCGCTGGCGGCTTCTGCTGATCGTTTGTCGTGGCGCCAGGCCCAAGACGACGACACCACAGCGTTACCCTGGAGCGATGAAACCATCGCCGCCTCCTGCACCGCCTGCCTGACCTGTGCCGAACGGTGTCCGACGGGGGCGCTCAGTGGCCTACAGACCCGGGAATTTCGCGCGATCTCGTTTGACGCCGGGGCGTGCGTTGATTGCGGACTGTGCGAGCGCCTTTGTCCGCAGCAGGCTATTTCCCGAGAATCCAAGAGAGCGTTTGCGGCCTTCGGCACCCCGCAGCTTCTGGTGAAGCGTCCGGTGCAGTGGTGCGTGCAGTGCCGCCAACCCTTTGTTGCGGATAGGGCCTCAAACGGCCTCTGTATGTCCTGCAACAACGAACTGCAAATTGAAGCCGAGTGGGACGCCATGCTCAGTGGCTAGGAGGTGGTTTCCCGTGGCGATCTGGTTGGTGATTTCGGTGGTGCTGATGTGGGGGGTCTGGTGGCTCAGGCAGCCCACGACGCCCGGGGAGTTTTTTCAGGTTCGGTGTGCGACCTGTCACGACCTGCCGAACATCTGCAGCTATGCGCTGGAGAGGCGCGCGGGAATCGTTGACGTCATGCGCCGGGAGCACGCCGCCGACGAGGTGATCACGCCGCGTGAGGCGGAGTTGATCAAAGAGTATCTGCAACGCGGAGGAGCCTGCCCGTGAACGCGGTCCTGGAGAGTGAGCGGCTGGAAAGCGATGTGTTGCGGCAGCTGTCGCGGCTCTGCACCGATCCCGACGGGGAGGACGTGGTGTCCAGCGGACAGGTCTGTACCGTGGTGGCAACGGGTTCGACCGTGCGCATTCTGCTCGACGAGGCGCGCATTCCCGATGGGGCCGCCGAACCGCTTTCCGAGGCGCTGGCGCCGCTCGCCTACGCAGTGCCCGGCGTGGAGCGGGTGATCATCAAGCCGCGCCCGAAATCGATCGCCCGTCACACGTCGCTGCCCGGAATCCAGCGGGTCATCGCGGTACACAGCGGTAAAGGGGGGGTGGGCAAGTCGACCCTGGCCGTCAGCCTGGCGCTCTCCTGGCAGGCACAGGGGCTGCGCGTCGGTCTGTTGGATGCCGATATCTATGGTCCGACCGTACCCACCCTGTTGGGCGCCTCGGCGCGGATTGATCAACGCATGACGGATGGCCTGATGGAACCCATCCTCTGCCGGGGCATGCCGGTGATGTCGCTGGGCTTTCTCATGCCGCCGGAGCAGGCATTGGCCTGGCGGGGAGGGATGGCGGCCGAAGGCGTGCCACAGCTGTTCAGCGATGTCGCCTGGGGCGCGCTGGATCTGCTCGTGGTGGACCTGCCGCCAGGTACCTCGGATGTCCATCTCGCCGTGGCCGGCCATATCCGCCTGGATGGCGTCATTGCCGTCTCGGCGCCCATGGATCTCAGCACGCTGGACCTGCGCCGGGGCCTGGAGATGTTTGCCGATCTGGCAGTGCCCTGCCTGGGCATTATCGAAAATCTGGCGGGCCTCCATTGCCGCGGCTGTGGTCATCTCATGCATCCATTCGGTAACCATCCACTCCGGGAGCTGGCCGAGGAATTGGGCGTGGAACTGCTGGGTTCCATACCGGTCGATCCGGCATTCGGGGCGACGGCGGGCGACGCCGAAGGTGGGTCGGTCGGACCAAACGGTCCCGCGCAAGCTGCGGTTGACGCGCTCGCGCGCCGCCTGCATCACCGGTGGTATGGCGGTCCGGCCACGCTGGAGGAGCGGGCATGAACGGCCGTGAAATCCCCATTCCCCTGCGCATCGAGCCGGCGGTCGGGAGTCGGATGGAATCCGGACCCAAACCGGTACCGGGGGTGGCCCATGTGGTGCTGGTGGCCAGCGGCAAGGGTGGGGTCGGAAAATCCACCCTCTGCGTGAACCTGGCCTGCACCCTGGCTGACCGGGGATTGAAGGTGGGCCTGCTGGATGCCGATCTGCATGGCCCGTCCGTGGCGCAACTCCTGGGTACGGGGGAGGCCTTGGCCGTGGATGACCAGGCCCGCGCAATACCCTGTTTGCGCCACCGCATCTGGTCGCTCTCCCTGGCCAACGCCCTGCCGCCCGAAGAGGCACTGGTGTGGAAGGGACCCCTGGTGCAGCAGGTGCTGGAACAGATGTTCTTCGAAACCCGGTGGCCCGACCTGGACATCCTGCTGGTGGATATGCCGCCCGGTACGGGGGATGTCTACCTGGCGCTCCTGGAACTGGTCGCCGCAGACGGTGCGCTGATTGTCACCACGCCGCAGCGGGCTGCCGTGAGCGCGGTTGCGCGCGGCATATCCCTGTTTCATGAACTGGACGTCCCGGTTTTTGGCGTCATTGAAAACATGGCCACCCTCACCTGCCCCTGCTGTGGTGAGGAGCAGGCGGTGTTTGCCGACGGCGGCATCCGCGAACTGGCCGAGAAGCGCAGCGTCGCCTACTGGGGCGCCCTGCCGATGTGGCTGGAGGCGGTGGATGCCGCCGCATCCGGCGTACCGCTGGCGGCCGCAGCGGATGACAACCGGGTATCCCGGGCGATGCAGGAGATGGGTGAGCGACTGTTGCGCTCGCTGCATACGGAAACGATGGTCCGTGCCCGGGCGGCAGATACGTCTCCGGAGCACGAGCAGTTCTGGCGCGAATTGTTGGATGGTGACTGAGTGTGGAAAGGGGGCGCGATGAAACGCACTGACTGGTATCTGGACGCGAGAAATGCCGCGACCGAGGGGCTGGAGTTGCCGGCATCGGTGTCGGGCGTGATCTGTGATGATCCGGTCCCCTGGCTGGGCACCGAGGCAAGGATCATCTGCTGCGGTGAGCCCCCACTGACCGAATCCGCTGACGGGTCTGCGGTAACCTTTGTGAACTGCCGCGGTCTGGAAGAGACCGCCCGCCAGCGTGACCGGTGGCCCGCTGCGACCTGGGTGCCGATGGTTCAGATTGAACGCAGCCGGACGCGCTACAGGCTGAACCGGTCAGACCATGGCGGTGGCTTCATCGTCTATGCCGCGGAGCCGGCATCCATCCGCGGGTTTGGCGTAGTGGATGAACTGCGTGATCTGAGGGCCTGGTTGGCGCGCAGCGCCCAACTGGGTTTCGATACACTGTGGTTTCATGCGCCGGATGCGGAAAAGGCGGGCCTGGGACTGGAGCTCGATTTTCTGGACAAGGTACAGGCCGCATCGAAGTCGGCAGTGTGGTTGAGCGGTGGTCTGCGTACCGTGCGTCACCTCCAGGCCTACCGCGAGACGGCGCGACACGGCGCGGCGATTTTGACCCCAGCGTATCTCGCGGACAACGACCCCGCAGAGATTGATGCCATCTTCCGGCAGCCCGACCAACCGATTGAAATCACAGTTGAACCGGCAGCCAGTCCGTGTGGGGTGAAGCGCAGGTCGGCGTGATTCGTGCCATCCGGTGGCTGTTGGCGACAACGCTCCTGGCTGTTCCCCTCTCGGCCAGTGGCTTCCAACTGGTCTGGAGCGAAGCGGAAATTGCCCGCTGGGCGCATGGGGTGACCGGGCGCCTGGTGGTGGATGTCCGATCCGCGACCAGTCGCCAGCAACGCCCCAGCAGTGTTGCGCTGCCAGTGGAGGGTGAGCCGTCCGACTATGATTTCGATCCGTCGGTCCGGGAGGTGCTGCTGCTGGTCGATCCCGAACCCCCGGAACCCTGGCGTATCTGGCGTGATCACTTGGCACAGGCAGGTTACCGGGTCCACGTGGTTGACGTTGCACCGGGCTCGGAATCGGTGCCGCCTGCACCGGAAGCGGAAGGGCGGAGTTTCCGCTATCTGGTGCCGCGGGGTCTTTGCGATGCGCGCGAACCGGTCCAGGTGTACGAGCGGAATCCGGACGGAACGCTGGAGGCACAGCCGCAATGAGAGGGTTTCCCGTCGCCGGCTTGCTGCTGTGGCTGGCCTCCGTGCCCTGGGTCCTGGCGCAACCGGATTGTGTTGCGTGTCACCTGGATCATGCCCGGGACTACGCCGGCTCGGCCATGGCAGGCAGCGCGGCGGACCACGCCTTTCAACTGGAGTGGGCGCAGTCGGGGCGCCAGGAGGGATGCCTGGAGTGTCACGCACCGGACGGTGGGGCGGGCGTGGGTTGCCGCCACTGCCATGTCGCGGGGCACGGCGCCCGGAGCGTTGGGTCACCGGTGGCCTGCGGACGCTGCCATCAGCAGGCGTTCGAAAATACGCTGGCCCGTTTTCGGGAATATCGGGCGCGGGGGGGCGAGCGGTCGTGCTTGGATTGTCACGCTGGTGGGGCTGCCGGGACAGGTCATGGATTCACCGGACCGTCGAGCGAGGCGTTCCTGGAGGGCGTGGTCCGGTTGACGACCACCTTTCGGCGCGCGGATTCCGGGCTGGTGGCGGTGATCGGTATCAGCCACCGGGCAGGGCACGGTCTGCCGGGAGGTACCGCCGGACGGGCAGTGGAACTGAATGTGCGGGGAAGGGACGCCCGGGGAGAGCTGGTTTGGACCGTGTCCCGTCGCTTTGGATGGCAGCAGGATGCGGGGCGATGGTTGGACAAAAGCCTTCCCCCGTTGCACATTACCTACGTGGAAACACCGGTCGGAGGCGCTGCCCGGATCCATACGAGCCTGCGCTATCGCCGGATGCCTTACGGGCATGAACACTACGATGAAAAATCCGTCCTGTTGGCGGAAACCGGGCGCCATGTCCCCGGGCTGGAGGGTAGGTGACCATCGAACCGCACACAAAACGCTGGCGTTGGGTGTTCTGCCTCTGTCTGTGGTGCACGCTGATCACGGCGCCTGCGGCCGGTGCGGAAAGCGAAGAGATTCGTTTCGGAATCACGCCGGTATTTCTGGATAACCAGACGTCGTTCCTCAAAGAGTGGCAGCAGTACATGGAGCGCCAACTGGGCCGCCCGGTGCGCTTTGTGCAGCGCCAGACCTACCGCGAAATCACGGAGCTGATGCTGCAGCGCCAGCTTGAAGTCGCCTGGGTGTGCGGGTTCCCCTTCGTCGAAAACCAACCGGAAATGCAACTGCTGGCGGTGCCTGTCTACCAGGGTCAGCCGCTCTACCAGTCCTACCTGATTGTTGGCAAAAATAACGCAAGCGTCCACGGGTTCGAGAACCTCAAGGGGGCGGTATTCGCCTACTCGGACCCGGATTCCAATTCCGGCTACCTGGTGCCTCGGGCCACCCTGATCGAAAAGGGATTTGAGCCGACCGGATTTTTCCGCCGGACGTTTTTTACCTGGTCGCATCGCAGCGTGGTGGAGGCCGTTGCTTCGGGACTTGCCGACGGTGGTTCGGTGGACGGCTATGTGTGGGAAACCCTGAATGAACTGAAACCCGAACTGACCCGGCTGACGCGAGTCGTGGAAAAATCGCGGCAATATGGATTCCCGCCGATCGTTGTGCATAAAAGCCTGCCGGCATTGGAGCGCGCCCGTTTGCAGGAGCACTTCCTCGCCATGGCCAAGGACCCCGAGGGTCATACCATTCTCAATCGGCTCTATCTCGATGGCTTCATCAAGGCGGACAATCAACTGTACGCCGGAATCCGGTCTTCGGCGGAGTTGGTGAAGGGGCGGTAAGTGAAACTTTTTCATCTGCCGTTTCGCTATCAGGTACCCATCGGTATATCGCTTGCGATCCTGGGGTCCGGAGTCATCGTGGCGCTGGTGATGATCTGGATGGCCCGTAACGACATGCGCACCGAGTTTTATCAGCGTTCCCATGATTTGGGTGCTGTGATGGTGAACTCGCTGGTGCCTGCCATGAAACACGACGATTTATGGGGCGCGTATCAGACCGTCCAGTCCGGCCCGGTGCAGTCGGCGCACCACGATGTCATCTTCGTTCTGGATCAGGATCACGCCGTCTATGTGTCCAGTGATCCCTCGCGCTATCCGGTAACGGCCCAATTGCGGGCCTTTGAACCCGAGCTGGGCAGGCTGCAGGATGTGCTCAGCAGAAGCCGCCAGCTCGACCCCTGGTCCTACGACGAGGAATCCAACCAGGCCATCTATGCCGTATTGCCGATGATTGATGACGGAGTGCGCCTGGGCACCCTGGTCATCGGCGTTTCACGCAGCCATTTTTTGCCCAAGCTCTACTCCATCTATTGGCAGGTGACGCTCTCTTCCCTGGCGGTGCTTGCCGTATTGATCCCCCTGGGATGGTTGATGGGTAATCGGCTCGCGGCGCCGCTGGTATCCCTGAGTCAGGGCATGTCGCAGATCGGCCAGATGCCAGCCCGCGAGATCACACCCGTGGCCATGGAGCGAAATGACGAAGTGGGGCAGCTGGCCCTCCAGTTCAACTCCATGCTCGAAGAGTTGGTGGAGAAAGAGCGGCTGGAAACGCAGGTGGTGGCCTCGGAACGGCTGGCGGCGGTGGGGCAGCTTGCAGCAGGCGTGGCGCACGAAATCAACAATCCGCTGGGCGGCATGCTCAATGCCATCAGCACCCAGCGCCGATTCGGCAACCTCGATCCGGTGACCGGCAAGACCCTGGACCTGCTGGAACGGGGTCTGGAGCAGATCAAGGAGACCGTGTCTGCGCTGCTGGTCGAGGCGCGCTCTGAAAGCCATGCCCTGTCGGCCCATGATGTCGATGACGTCTACACCCTGCTGCAACCCGACGCCCAGAAAAACCGGATCAAACTGATTTGGCACAACGAGCTGCTGACTCCGGTTCAGTTGCCTTCAACGCCCATCCGGCAGGTGTTGATCAATCTCTCCCTGAACGCGGTCCAGGCTTCCCAACCGGGCGGCCAGGTCAGTTGCCGGGTCTTCACATCGGACAATACTTTCAGCATCCATGTCAGCAACGAGGGGCGCGAATTGACGTCGAACGAAATGGGGCGAATGTTCGAACCGTTCCACTACTCCCATCCCCAGGGTCATGGGCTCGGATTGTGGGTGACCTACCAGATCGTCCATCAGCTGCGCGGCGAGATCACTGTGGAGAGCCAGGCCGGAGTCACCGAGTTTGACGTGAGGCTGCCGATCGAGGCTGCGGCATGAGCGACCAGGCGGATCGGCTGTGTCTGGTGGAGGATGATCCCATCATGGGCGAATCGCTCTGCCAGCGCTTCATGCTCGAGGGCATCGCGCACGACTGGTTCCAGACCGGTGGTGAGGCACTGGATGCGCTACGGGTGGAAAACTATGCCGCTATTGTTTCGGACATCCGGCTACCGGATATTTCGGGAGAACAGTTGTTCAACGAAATTCTGGCGGAACGTCCCGTTGTCCCACCGACACTTCTGATCACGGGTTTTGGTTCTATCGATCAGGCGGTGCGCATGCTCAAGCTGGGCGTTCGGGATTACATCACCAAGCCCTTTGATCTGGACAGTCTGCTCGACAAGTTGCGCATACTTGCGCCCTCACTGTTTGAATTACGAGAGGCGGACTGTCTGCTGGGGATCTCCCAGGCCATGCGCGGCATTGAGGCGCAGCTCAAGCGGATGGCCGCATTTGATTCTTCGGTGCTGATCACGGGTGAATCAGGCGTCGGCAAGGAATACGCCGCCCAGTACTTCCATTCACAGATCGACACCAGTGGCTGTCGGCCGCTCATTGCCCTCAATTGCGCTTCGGTGGCCGAAAATTTAATCGAATCGGAACTGTTCGGTCACGAAAAAGGGGCGTTCACCGGCGCCATCAGGGAACATCGCGGGGTGTTTGAACGAGCTGATGGTGGGACCCTGTTATTGGATGAAATCGGTGACATGCCACTGCACGTCCAGGCGAAGCTGTTGCGGGTGGTGCAGGAGCAGCAGGTGATTCGCGTCGGCAGCGAAAAGGCGATACCGGTCAGGTTCCGGTTGATCTGCGCAACCAATACGGATCTCAAACAGGCGATATTGAACGGTGAGTTCAGGGAGGATCTGTTCTACCGGATCAGCGGTGTGCACCTGCACATTCCCCCGTTGCGGGAACGCCCGGACGACATACTTCATTTTGCTCACCTGTTCGTGGCTGCCTACAACCGTCGGTACGAGACCAAGAAATTTCTGGCGTCAGCCTGTGAACATTATCTCAGGGGGGGGGAGTGGCCCGGGAACCTGCGTGAATTGAAACATGCGGTGGAACAGGCCTGCATCTTTTCGCCGGAAGAGATGATTACAACCAAGGATTTCATCCGGGGAAACCACTCCGGCGGGGGAGAACCGAACCATCCGGGGGAGCAGAATCTGCATGACTACGTACTGTCCAAGGAGCGGGAGCGGATACTGGAGTACCTTGAACAGCATCATTGGAAAATTCAGGAGACTGCGGCCGCATTGAACATCAGTCGCAAATCGTTGTGGGAGAAGATGCGCAAGCATCAGATTGAGGAGAACAGCCAGGGCAACTGACCGTCTGCGGAAGCGCCTACGGGTAACTCACGTTGTCACGGCATGGTGAGAAGCGCGCGAATCAGAATGGGGGCGTGGTTCGACGTCTAGTGAGGGTACTCCGGGAGAGCTGGAGCATGTGTTGACCAGCGGCGCGGCCAATCACACACTCCAGCGCTTCAGATAACTACGGCTTTTTCGGCGTCTGGTACGGGACTTCCTTCTGGAAACTTTCCCAGATGGTTTCGTAGCCGACGTAACCTTTTTCATTCGCCGGCATCTGGCGGGTTTTCAAAAACCGGGACTGACCTTCCGGCACCTGGGGCCGGGTCTTTGCTGGCTCGCTCATCGCAACACCCTCTCTGCTGTCTTCAATAACACAAAATATTCAGTGGCCAATTGGTGCCGCTGGGGCTCCAATTATCAACAGTTTTTGGGCCTTT
>JBNLBB010000028.1:0-24976 GCA_050302415.1 Gammaproteobacteria bacterium
GTTACTTTCCTCTTCTTGAAATGCCTGTTTTGCACGCCCTGGGCGTGCTCGTTTGGCGCGCATTCTAGCATGCGCCTGCCAGCCGAAAATGTGCACCTTGCGCCACTTGTGCCGTCCGGCACCCGGTCTTGGCGTTGTGACCTATTCACCAAACCGAAAATCGGTGGGGCCCGTGAATTGAGGGAGTTCGGCTGATAATCGGACCGTAAGTTCCCACTCGCCCGGCAAATTAATACTAAGGTTGGTTGTTTTCCGAATTTCAAACACCTACCCTTGCAGAAAATAGGGAGTAAGAGACTCCGCTGCCCGCTCCAATGGTCATCACAGGTTAGATCGCACTTGCCCAACGTCGAGCTTTCCATACCGGCACGCCAACCCTCTTCTGCAGCCAACGCGGGTGCGCTGCATCGACCGCGTCTCAGAGAGTGGCTGGATCAGCTGCCGCTGATGAACCGGGATGAAACCACCCGAAAAATCCAGGACCTCCTGGTGCGCCTGAATCGGGTGGCAACCGACCCGCTCAACCGTTTCGAACTGATGGACGAGATCCGCCCGCTGGCAGAACAGATGAACCAGGCGCTGAACCTGCAGAGCCGCCAGACAAATACACCGCTCGGCGACAAGAGTCTGCTCACCAACCAGCGCGCGGCCGCATTGCAGCGCGAACTCGCGTATGCCTACAAAATCATCATCGACGAGCTGTCGCGGGTGAGCAGCCCCAACCGCAAGCAGTCCGATGCACTGCGCCGCTCCTGCCTGCTCGCGCTGGAGTACCTCGCCTGTCAGGTGATTTCGCAGTACACCATCTATTCGCCCGACACCGACCGCAACTGGTTCGAACTCAATCAGATCTACCTCTTCACGGAACAGAGTGGGTTCGCGGACGTGCCCATCACACTGCTCCATGGGGAGACGGAAATCACCACTTCCTGCCTGCAGCAATATGCCGGCATTGCCGTGGTCGCGCTCTCCAATCCGTTTCACCTGATGCGGGGTGAGGCCTTCGATGTCTACAGCCTGATTCGCCCGTGGCTCGATCTGGTGACCCTGACACCAGCCGCGGACAAAGCGGCGCTGGTCAACCATTTTGTGGTGGATCTTGCCACCGACCGCCCACCCACCTTCGTCACCGATGAGGACGGACGGGCGGAGGAACCACGCATCATCAATCTGCATCCGCTGCTGCTGAAGATTTCGGAAAAAATCAGTGAGCTGGCCACCACCACGTCAGGCCGGGTCAATCGCAACCTGCGTTTCATGGACCGGATTCAACGCAACTTCTACCTGCGTCTGAAAACGGCCTGGACCGGGCGCCCGGCCCGTCGCTTCGAACGCGGCCCGGACAGCGATTGCGCCACGCTGGCCGCCGGACTCAGCGCGGCGCACCACTTCATCAGTGAAGGGGAGATATTCAAGCCCGAGGAAGATGAGATCAACCTCAAGCGCAGGCAGTCCGGTCCGCGCCCGAAGCTGACACTGACGGCCGACCACGATGAGGCCTGGCGCGCGGAAAAGGCAGGCGAGCGGGTGGAAAAGGGGATCACCAAGCACCGTAATGCCAGTTTCGAAGCGATTGACGTGAACAGCGATGTGTGGGAATCGGCCTACCGGCCGGATCTGGAGCGGTTAAAATCCCCGGACGAGAGCAAGCCCCAGTTCATCACCACCACCTGGCAGTTGCGCGACAAGAGCCTGGGCGGCATGTCCCTGCGCAGCGATGCCCACGCCGGGCAGACCCTGCAGGTGGGCGAACTGATTGCCTATGGACCGGAGGGTGCTCCGCCCAGCAACTGGCACGTGGGTGCGGTACGCTGGATGCGGCGCGCCAACAGCCAGACCGCCGACCTCGGAATCAAAAAACTGGCGCAGTCCGCCGCGCCCATTGCGGTGCGCGCGGTGGAGGGCACCGGCAAGGGATCGGACTACACGCGCTCCCTGCTGATCCCCAGAGTGAATCCCCACGAAAAACCGGCAGGGCTGTTGATTCCCGCCGCCATCTACGACACGGGAACGGTGCTGCTGGTCAACATGGGCAGGGAGATGTTCTACGCGAAACTGGTAGAGGTGTTGGATACGACCAAGTCCTTCACCCACTTCCTATTCGAAGTGGTGGACCCACCGCAAACCGAACTCACCGCCGAGCACTTCGCCGATGCCAGCCGGCACGGTGGTTATCCCAGAATCTGACCGGAAAATCGGGCCGGTGGCCTAGCTGGGCCGCTGCGATCCGTCGTCGCCGAGCTCGTCCAGTTCGGACTGCAGGGCTGCCTGCTCGGCTGGGGTCTGCGCCCGCTTGGCGAGCTCGTCCACGTCGCCCTCTTCCATGCCGTCCAATTCCGCTTCCATTTCGGACTCCGACATGGGCGAGTAGTCGCCACCGTCGTCGGGATAATCCTCTTCAGCGGCATCCTCTTTGGGCTTGTACAGTTTGGCGAAAATCAGCCCCAGTTCGAACAGGACCAGCATGGGCACCGCCAGCAGGGTCTGCGAGATGACATCGGGAGGCGTGAGCAGCATGCCCACGACAAAGGCGCCCACCACGATGTAGGGCCGTTTGGACTTCAGGCTTTCGGGTGTCGTTACGCCGGCCCACACCAACAACACAGTGGCAATCGGCACCTCAAAGGCTAGCCCGAAGGCAAAGAAGATGGTGAGCACGAAGTCGAGATACTTGTTGATGTCGGTCATCATGGCCACCCCTTCCGGGGCGGTACCGGTCAGAAATCCGAAGACCAGCGGAAAGACCACGAAGTAGGCGAAGGCCATACCCAGGTAAAAGAGCAGGGTGCTGGAAATGAGCAGCGGGATCACCAGACGCTGTTCGTGCTGGTACAGGCCGGGGGCCACAAAGGCCCACATCTGATACAGGATGACGGGAACCGAAACAAATATGGCACTCACCAGCGCCAGCTTGAACGGGGTCAGGAACGGCGAAGCCACTTCGATGGCGATCATGTTGCTGCCCGCAGGCAGGTGGGCCATCAGGGGACCGGCCAGCAGAAGATAGAGGTCATTGGCGAAGGGAAAGAGGCAGAGGAATACGACGGCGACCGCCAGCACGCATCGCAGCAAACGATCACGCAATTCGATAAGGTGGGAGATAAAGGGCTGTTCCTGCCCCTCCACCACTTGGTCGTGGTCGCCCGAATCAGCTCTTTTCGTCATGGGACTTGCCGGTCTCGCCCAAGGGCGGCGTCGGATTCTTGGTGACGCCCGCGCTCTCTTTGCCCACATCCGCATTGAGATCGTCCACGAACTCGTGAATTTCGGGGAGGCGGTTGCGCTCATCCAACATTTTCTTGAGCTCTTCGGCCTTCAGTTCGCGATCGATGTCCGCCTTGACCGACATGAGGATCTGGCGCCCCTTGCCCACCCACATGCCGACGGTACGCGCGAGCCGGGGCAGGCGCTCCGGCCCCACCACGACCAGCGCGACGACCATGATGAGCGCCAGCTCCCAAAAGCCGATATCAAACATTCTGGCTGTCCAGCGGCAAAGGTACGACTGCGATGGGATCGATTATCGGCGCGCGTTCAGACTTTGTCCTGCTCTTTGGAGGTCACTTCGCCTTCAATCACCTTGGCATCGCTGCCATCATCCGGCTTGGCCTCCGACGCACTGTCACCGGCTGCGTCTCCATCCTTGACCGCCTTGCGAAAACTCTTGATTGCGCCGCCCAGATCTCCGCCGATATTGCGCAGCTTTTTGGTGCCGAACAGCAGAATTACGATGACCAGAATGATCAACAGTTGCCAGATACTGATGCCCATCATCTCTATTTTCGCTCCGTAATTTGTCTACCCTACCCGGGTGTTGTCGCTATGCGTTTTGTTGTCGACCCGAACGCTGCTCACTCCGGCTGCCGGTTGCGCCCGGCTTTTTCGGCCAGACCCGACAGGCCGAAACGGCGTTCCAGTTCCGCCAGGACATCGGCCTGGCTCAGGCCTGAGTGTGTCAGCAGCACCATTGTATGAAACCACAGATCGGCAATTTCATAGATGATTTTGTCGCTGTCCCCATCCTTGGCGGCCATCACGGTCTCGGTCGCCTCTTCGCCAATCTTCTTCAGAATGGTGTCAAGACCGCGAGCATACAGGCTGGCCACGTAGGACGCATCTGCCGATTCATGCCTGCGTGCCTGCAGCACCGCCTCCAGGCGTTCGAGGATATCCTGTGACTGGGTCATGGCCTGCCGATCCGCCCTAGCGGCCGTACATCGCGGCGGGGTCTTTCAGCACCGGTTCCACCTCAACCCACCGGCCATCCTGGTACTGCTTGTAGAAGCAGTTGTTGCGTCCGGTATGGCAGGCGATGCCGCCGATCTGCTCCACGCGCATGAGGATCACATCGTTGTCGCAATCCAGGCGCAAGTCAATCAGCCGCTGGACATTGCCAGACTCCTCACCCTTTCGCCACAGCTTGCCGCGGGAACGGGACCAGTAGATGGCGCGCCCCTCCTGCACGGTCAGGGCCAGGGACTCGCGGTTCATCCAGGCAAACATCAGCACCTGACCGGTGGCGTGGTCCTGGGCAATGGCGGGCAGCAGGCCGTCAGCGGTCCACTTGATCTCGTCCAGCCAGTCGCTACTCATGGGTTGTGCTCCAAACTTGGTGGCTTGTGTGCTACAGGCGAACTTCAATGCCGGCGGCCGCCATGTGGCGCTTGGCCTGCTCGATGGTGTATTCGCCAAAATGGAAGATGCTGGCCGCCAAAACGGCGTCTGCGCCGCCATCGGTGACGCCATCGGCCAAGTGCTGGAGGTTGCCCACGCCGCCGGAGGCGATGACGGGTATCTCCACCGCTTCGCTGATCGCCCGGGTGAGCCCGAGGTCAAATCCGATTTTGGTTCCATCGCGGTCCATGGAGGTGAGCAGAATCTCGCCCGCTCCATATTCGGCCATCTGACGGGCCCACGCCACCGCATCGAGACCGGTCGGATTGCGCCCACCGTGGGTGAAAATTTCCCAACGCTCCACCTCACCCTCGGCACTCACCCGTTTGGCATCGATGGCCACCACAATACACTGCGATCCGAAGCGCTCGGTAGCCTGCCGCACAAACTCCGGATTCTTGACCGCTGCCGTATTGATCGACACCTTGTCGGCACCGGCATTCAGCATGCGGCGGATATCGTCGAGCGTGCGGATTCCGCCGCCGACGGTGAGTGGAATGAACACTTCGCCCGCCACCTGCTCGACCACGTGGACCATGGTATCGCGCTCGTCGGAGCTGGCGGTGATATCGAGAAAGGTGATTTCGTCGGCGCCCTGTTCATCGTAACGCCGGGCTATCTCCACCGGATCGCCGGCATCGCGGATTTCGACGAACTTGACACCCTTGACCACGCGGCCCGCATCCACGTCCAGACAGGGAATGATGCGTTTGGCCAGGCCCACGCTCAGGCGCCTCCGGTCAATTCGTCGGAGAGCTTCTGCCCTTCGGTGAAATCAAGCGAGCCCTCGTAGATGGCCCTGCCGGTGATGGCACCGACAATGCCTTCATCGGCCACGCCACACAACCTGCGGATATCCTCAAGATTGGTGATACCACCGGATGCGATCACGGGAATGCTCACGGAGCGTGCAAGTTTCACGGTGCTGTCCAGGTTGAGACCCTGCATCATCCCGTCCCTGGATATGTCGGTGTAGACGATTGCTTCGACACCATCCTCTTCGAAGTGTTGCGCCAGGTCGATCACATCGTGGTGCGACAGCTTGGACCAGCCATCCACCGCCACCTTGCCATCCCGCGCATCGAGCCCAACGATGACATGGCCGGGAAACTCCAGGCACATGTCGTTGACGAAGTGCGGCGTCATCACCGCCTTGGTGCCCAGGATCACGAAACGCACTCCCGCTTCCAGATAGGTGACAATGGTCTCCTCACTGCGGATGCCGCCCCCCACCTGGATCGGCAGGTCGGGAAAGGTCTCGGCGATGTCGTGGATCACCTGTGCATTGACCGGCTGGCCTTCAAATGCGCCATTGAGATCCACCAGATGCAGGCGACGGGCACCGGCCTCCACCCAGCGTCGGGCAACATCGACCGGATTGTCCGAAAACACCGTTTCCTGATCCATATCTCCCTGTCGGAGGCGAACGCACTTGCCATCCTTGAGGTCAATAGCCGGTATCAAAAGCATTGGTTCCCCCCTCTATTTTGTTGGTTCACACCGTGCCGTCCCAGCGCATGAAATTGGCCAGCAATGCCAGCCCCGCGTGCTGGCTCTTCTCCGGATGAAACTGGACCGCGAAGACATTGTCCTTGGCGAGTACGGAAGGGTAAACGCGCGAGTAGTCGGTGGTCCCGGCAATCAGCGACCGGTCTTCCGGATCGACATAGTAACTGTGCACGAAGTAAAACCGGGATTCCTGGGCAATACCCGCCCACAGCGGATGCTCACCGCATTGGTGCACCTGATTCCACCCCATTTGCGGAATTTTCAGGCGCTGTCCCGTTTCGGGATCGTGGAGCTGACGGCCGAAAAACCGCACCTTGCCCGGGTAGAGACCCAGACAATCGACACCGCCCCCCTCTTCGCTATGCTTCAGCAGCACCTGAAGCCCCATGCAGACACCCAGAAAAGGTTTCTGAGCAGCGACTTCCCTGAGCAATTCAGGGAGCTGCTCCCGCTGCAACTCCTGCATGCAGTCACGCGCCGCGCCCTGACCGGGAAACACGATCCGATCAGCCCGCCGGATCTCATCCGCATCGTGCGTTACCACTACCCGACCCTGCGACACATGCTCAACGGCCTTGGCCATTGAGTGCAGGTTTCCCATTCCGTAATCGATGATTGCGACGGTAGACATGTTCTGAATCGACGGAGTTGACGGCTGGCAACGGACGGTTGGCCAATCAGCGGTTACAACTTCCCCTTGGTCGAGGGCATCTGCCCTTCCATACGGGGGTCGGCCTCCGCGGCCATGCGCAAGGCCCGGCCGAATGCTTTGAACAGGGTTTCGGCGATATGGTGGGCGTTTTTGCCGCGAATATTGTCAAGATGCAGGCTGATACCCGCATGGTTGACCAGCGCCTGAAAGAATTCCTGGAACAGATCGACATCAAACCCGCCCACCGAGGCGCGCGGGAATTCCACGCCGAAGACCAGGGCGGGACGTCCTGAAAAATCCATGACCACACGCGAAAGAGCCTCATCGAGCGGCACGTAGGCGTGGCCATAGCGGCGGATTCCGCGTTTGTCGCCCACGGCCTTTGCCAGCGCCTGACCGAGGGTGATGCCGATATCCTCCACGGTGTGGTGCGCATCTATGTGCAGGTCACCCTTGGCCTGGACTACCAGGTCCACCAAACCGTGCCGGGCAATCTGCTCCAGCATGTGATCCAGAAACGGGATACCGCTGTTCAGGGTGGCCGTACCGGTGCCGTCGAGATTGATCTCGACCTCGATTTGGGTTTCCAGGGTCTCACGCTCGACCCGTGCGGCGCGTGGCGCCATGACAGCTCTCCAGTATGTGTGATTGCAGACTGCGAATTTAGATGATTGCGCTTAATCCGCAAGGGTTTTTATGGTTACTTCCAAATGCATGGGGTGCGTTGTGTCACTTGCCCGAACGTGTATACAATGCTAACTCTAGTTGACTGGGCGCAATGTCCCCTACCTGGAATTATTGTAAATGGCCACAAGCTTCGACAACAAGGTAGTCAAACTATCGCAAACCGCGGTGGCCTGTAACCACTGTTCGCTGCATAACCTGTGCGCCCCTCCATCGCTCGACCGTTCGGCGATAGAAACCCTTGACCGCATCATCCGCAAGCGGCGGCCGATCAATCGCGGCGAATTCCTCTTCCGCGCCGGCGATCCACTGCCCTCCATATTCTGCGTGCGTTCCGGTTCTGTCAAAACTTTTACCACAACCGATGATGGCGCGGAAATGGTCACCGGCTTTCATCTGCCCGGCGAACTGCTTGGACTCAACGGCATCAGCTCGCGCATCAGCCCCAGTTCCGCTGTGGCCCTGGAAACCAGCAGTGTCTGCGAGATCCCCCTGGAACGCATCGAGGATATCCGCACCCAGCTTCCCGAACTGCAGACCCAGCTCCTGAAAATCATGAGCAGCAAAATCCTGCACATGCAGAGCCTGATGCTGCTGCTCAGCCGCAAAAGCGCTGAAGAACGGCTGGCCGCCCTGCTGATCAGCCTCTCCTCCCGTTTCAAACAACGCGGATTCTCACCCTCCGAGTTTTATCTCAGCATGTCGCGCAATGATATTGCGAACTACCTGGGCATGGCTGTTGAAACCGTGAGCCGGGTATTTACCCGGTTTGACGAAGAGGGACTGCTCACGGTACGCAGAAAGTACATCCATCTGCACGATACCGAGCGACTCAAACAGCTTGCCGGCAACCCCAAACATCAGGATCAGTTGCTGGCATTTCCCTGAGCTTAAGCCGTCGCCTGTTTTTGCATTGCAACAATACCTGACAAAATCTGTATACTAATCAACGCTCTATTTGTTGCTAGCCTTCCATTTTGTTGACCTGGGTCAACTCAGTTCTCGCGCGTAAACGTGAATATTCGCACTCGGTAATCTATAACTGTGGGCAGGCAGGTTGGATATCGGGGTACGGATGCCGTCTCCCCCCAGTAACAACATTATTTTTACGTCCTGCTGTAAGCAGCGGGGCGAACAGTTTTTTCTTGTAGCCATTTAGGAGGCAAAACCCGTGGAGACCGCACGCGCTGAGCAATATAACTTCGGCGTAGTACGGGCGTTCGCTGTCATGGCCGTGGTTTACCTGGTCGTGGGTGCTCTGGTAGGCGTCTATATCGCCTCGGAGCTGGCGTGGCCCGCACTCAACTTTGACAGTCCTTACCTCAGTTTTGGTCGTCTCAGACCGCTACACACCAACGCCGTTATCTTTGCCTTTGGGGGCAGCACCCTCATGGCTACCGCGTTCTATAGTGTGCAGCGTACCTGCGGCGTACCTCTCTGGAGCAACGCTCTGGCCTGGTTTACCTTTTGGGGCTGGAACCTGATTATCGTGTCTGCGGTGATTACCCTGCCGCTGGGGCTGACCTCCGGCAAAGAGTATGCGGAACTTGAGTGGCCGATCGACATCGCAATTGCGCTCGTGTGGATTGCCTACACAGTCACCTTTGTGATGACCGTGGCCAACCGCAAGACCAGCCACATCTACGTATCCAACTGGTTTTTCATGGGCATGATGGTGATGATCACCTACCTGCACGTGGTCAACAGTCTGGCCATTCCGGTCAGCGCTTTTGATTCCTACTCCATTTTCAGCGGTGTGCAGGACGCCATGATCCAGTGGTGGTGGGGCCACAACGCGGTGGGTTTCTTCCTGACTGCAGGCTTCCTGGGCATCATGTACTACTTCATACCGAAGCAAGCCAACCGTCCGGTCTATTCCTACCGCCTCTCGGTACTCCATTTCTGGGGGCTGATGTTCGGTTACGTCTGGCTGGGTGCGCACCACCTGCAGTACACGGCACTGCCCGACTGGACCGGCTCTCTGGGTGCCGCCGTCTCCCTGGCAATGATCATTCCCTCCTGGGGTGGTGCCATCAACGGGATGATGACCCTCTCCGGCGCCTGGCATAAGCTGCGCACCGACTACGTGCTCCGTTTCATGATCATGGCACTCGCTTTCTACGCCATGTCCACCTTCGAAGGTCCGGTCATGTCGCTGAAAACCGTGAATGCGCTCTCGCACTACACTGACTGGACCATCGGTCACGTGCACTCCGGTGCCCTGGGTTGGGTGGCCATGGTTTCCATGGGCGCCATCTACCACATGGTCACCCGGCTCTGGGATCGCGAGATGTACTCCATCAAGCTGGTCAACCTGCACTTCTGGCTCACCACCATCGGCACGGCGGTTTACATCACCGCCATGTGGGTCTCAGGGATCATGCAGGGACTGATGTGGCGCGCCTACGATGAGTTTGGAACCCTGGCATACACCTTTGCCGAGTCGGTGGAGGCAATGCATCCCTACTACGTGATGCGCGCCATGGGCGGCCTGATCTTCCTGACCGGCGCCGTCATCATGCTCTACAACATCGTCATGACCATCCGCCAGCCCTCGGCCTCGGCCCAGGCGGCGACGGCACAGGCTTAAGGAGGAATCGTCATGGCTGATACCCTGCATTCAACAAAACTCCAGACCAAGCTGGAGAAGAACGTCGTCGGCATGCTGCTGATGCTTGCCTTCGTGGTTTCCGTGGGCGGTATTGTTGAAATTGTCCCGCTCTTCTATCTGGACAACACGGTCGAAGACCGCATGACCAACGCCGACGGCTCGGCACGCTTCCCGGAAGTGGTCTGGCAGCGCCAGGCGGGCCAGACCTTTGCGGACTGGAAACCGGGCGACGGTCTGCGTCCCTACACCGGCCTGGAATTGGCGGGCCGCGACGTCTACCTGCGCGAAGGCTGCTACGTCTGTCATTCGCAGATGATCCGCCCGTTCCGCGACGAAAAGGAGCGTTATGGCCACTACTCACTGGCGATCGAATCCAAATACGATCATCCGTTCCAGTGGGGCTCGAAGCGTACTGGGCCCGACCTGGCGCGTGTCGGCGGCAAATACTCCGACGAATGGCATCGTAAGCACCTGATGGCACCGCGTTCGGTGGTCCCTGAATCAGTGATGCCAAACTACCCGTGGCTGGTTGACGCGCCACTCGATGGTGCAGACATCGCCCATCGGATGCGGGCCATGTCCCGACTGGGTGTGCCTTACACCGACACGGATTACGACGGCGTGAACGCCATGGTATCCGGTAAGACCGAAATGGACGCCCTGGTCGCCTACCTCCAGATCCTCGGCACCATGGTGCCGTTCGAAGAAGGGAAGGAATACCGTGAATAGCCTCAAAGAGCATTTTCACACTGACTGGAGCGCAATGACGGCCACCGACTGGGTGGGCCTGAGCGTCACTGTCGGCATATTCCTGGCCCTGTGTGCCATCTACTTCTACGCCCTGCGCCCGAAAAACCGGGACCGGCTTGAAGCCTGTCGGCATATTCCCTTTGAAGAGGACAGCATCGTATCCGGAGGTCGGAAATGAGTGACAAAGACAATGCATTTGCAGCACCGGACACCGGTCATGTCTGGGATGACAACCTGCGGGAACTGACCAACCCGCCACCCCGTTGGTGGATGTGGGGTCTGCACGCCAGCTGGATCTTCGTGGTGATTTACAGCCTGCTCTACCCGATGTGGCCGATGGTCAATTCGCACACCAAGGGTTTGATGGGCTGGACCGCGATCAAGGAGTACAAGGAGGATCTCGGCTCGGTAGAGGCGATCCGCGCCCCCTTCGAAGACAAACTGGAGGGGATGAGCGCCGCGCAGATTCTGGCTGACAACGAACTGCGCAACTACACCCTGGCCTCAGCCAAGGTGCTGTTTGGTGACAACTGCGCCCCATGTCATGGCGCCGGCGGACAGGGCAACCCCGGGTTTCCGGTGCTGGCCGATGACGACTGGCTATACGGGGGCACCATTGACCGGATTGTTGAGTCCATTGCCAACGGTCGGCGCAGCGTGATGCCGGCACATGGATCACGGCTCGACACTGCCCAGATCCAGCAGCTGGTGAGCTATGTGCAGTCACTGTCACAGGGCAATCCGGAGGCGGCCGGCAAGGACCTCTACCTGTCCAATGGCTGCATCGGCTGCCATGGTCCGGAAGGCAAAGGCAACATCTTTCTGGGAGCCGCCAATCTCAGCGACGGCATCTGGCGTTTCGCCGGCACTCCTGAGGCGATTGCCTACACCATCACCCATGGTGTCAACGACCCGGGTAACCAGCAGACCCGCAACGAAGTGATGCCCACTTTCGGCGGCAAACTGTCGGCTACCCAGATCAACAAACTGGCAGTGTACGTCCACCAGTTCGGCGGCGGACAGTAGCGGGTAACCGGTGGACGGTCCCCGGACCGTCCACCAAACTTATTCATACAGTCAAAGGAGTCGTGTGATGGATGCCGTTGCAGTTGGTGCGTTTATCACTGTTGGTCTGGCCTTGGTCATCATAGGGTACCTCTTCTACAAGGGTTACCAATTAATGAACAAGGACCCGGGTTCCAAGTAGCCCGCCACCAGCCGTCTTTTCGTGGATAGGGCGGTGGCATAGTATTCTGTCTGCGATGCTGCCGGCAGGTCTGCCGCGAATTCGGGTGATCTGCCGGCCAAACCGCTTCCCCATGTAACCCTGTTGCAGCAAATTCGGCGCGCTGTTATGGCCGGTTAAATTAGTGAATTAGGAGATATTAATTGACGGACAGATCCGCTCAGGTTGATATCGATGCGATCGACGACCTCTATGCCGAAGCAGATTACTGGCACGTCAACACCGGCGGCCAGAAGATTCATGCCAAACGCGTTCCCGGGCGCTTCCGCAATCTGAAAAGCTGGGCCGGCGCGGTCTGGCTGGTGTTTGTGCTCGGCCCCTACCTACGCTGGGATGATCGCCAGGCGGTGCTGTTCGATATCCCGAACCGCCAATACCATATTTTTGGCGTGACCGTGCTCCCCCAGGACTTCTGGATGCTGAGCCTGGTGCTGCTCTTTTTTGCCATCCTGCTGGCCATGGTCACCTCCATTGCCGGACGCGTCTACTGTGGCTACTTCTGCTTCCAGACTGTCTGGACCGATCTGTTCACCTGGATAGAGGAAAAGTTTGAAGGTCTGCCCCAGGCCCGCAGGAAACTGGATGACTCCCCCATGAGTGGCGGTAAGGTGGCCCGCAAACTAGCCAAACACGCCATTTGGTTTGTCATCGCGGTGCTGACCGGCGTCTCGTTCGCCAGCTGGTTTCGCGATGTGTTTGTGCTGTGGCGAGAACTGGTCACATTGGACGCGCACGTTACCATCTGGATCGCAATCGCCATATTCACCGCGTTCACCTACCTGTTTGCCGGCCGAATGCGCGAACAGGTCTGCTTCTGGCTCTGCCCCTACGCTCGCATTCAGGGCGTGATGTATGATCCGATGACCATACTCCCCACCTATGATTTCGGGCGGGGCGAACCCCGTGGCAAGGTGGGCAAGGGTCAACAGAGCAGTGAATCCGGCGACTGCATTGATTGTCACCAATGCGTGGCCGTCTGCCCCACCGGCATCGACATTCGGCATGGCCAACAGGAAGGGTGCATCACCTGCGCCATGTGCATCGATGCCTGCGACAGCGTCATGGACAAGGTGGGTAAGCCGCGCGGCCTGATACGCTATGCCTCGCTAGAGGAGATTGACGGCAAGCCCGCGACCAAGCCGCTGCAGCGCCCGCGGGTCTGGCTCTACCTGGGCATCATGGTGCTGGCCATCACCGGCATTGTGTATGGTCTGTCGACCATCTCCTCCATTGAACTCAAAGTGCTGCATGAGCGACAGCCGCTCTATGTCCGGTTGAGCGACGGTTCGATTCAGAACAAGTACACTCTCAAAGTGCTCAACAAGACCAAGGACCCGCTGGCGCTCAAGGTCACCGTCTCGGGTCACCCCGGCCTTCAGGTGACCGGCACCGAAACCCCATTGACTGCGGAGAACGGGCGGGTATCCTCGCAGATTCTGTTTGTGCGCGTTCCGATGGCGCAAATTGAGAGCGAAACCATTGATCTGACTTTCGGTATCGAGGCACTCAACAATCCCGAATACCGAAGCCAGCGAGACAGTATATTTGTCAGTCCCCGACAATGATTCCAGAGCACAACACACCGGCCAAAACCCCCTCCGACAACTCCCCGTGGCGAAACCCCTGGGTGATCGGTTGGATTGTCATGATCCTGATTGTGCTGGGCGCCAACGGTCTGATGGTATGGATGGCGGCCAGCACCTCACCGGGCCTGGTCACCGAAGCCTACTATGATCACGGCAGCAACTATCAGGAGACCCTGAAACGTCGCGAGGCGGTGGATGCGCTTGGGGTAAATGCGGTGATCAGCATACCCCAGGAGATACGCGTCGGAGAGACCGCCGCCATCCGGACCGTGGGTGTGGACAAGGCGGGCCTGCCACTCGCGGCCGACACAGTGACGCTGTATGGCTATCGCCCTTCGGACTCCGCCCGGGACTTCAACCAGCCGATGAGCGCAGAGCGTCCCGGTACCTACCTGGCAGAAACCCGCTTCCCGCTACCCGGTATCTGGGACCTGATCGTCTCCATAGAAACCTCGGGACACCGACTGGACCTGCCACAGCGCGTCCACGTCCTGGCGCGCTGATCCACCGCCACCCCGGATGGCGCACCCTTCCTGCTTCCATTGCGGATTACCGGCTGACCCCCGGTTCGGCTGCGACGGCCTGATAGAAGGCAGCAGCAGGCCCTTCTGCTGCATCGGTTGCCGCGGTGTCGCGCAGGCCATACATCAGGCGGGGCTGCAACAGTTCTACAAGCTCACGCCAGAGACCGGTGGACTCGCGCCCCCACCGCCGGCACCGGGCGATATCGACAGCTACGACAATCCCACTGTCCAGGATGAACTGGTGCAGCGGGAAGGAGCGCTCTGCTCGGTCAATCTGCTGGTGGAAGGTATTCACTGTGCCGCCTGCCAGTGGCTGATCGAAAAGGGGTTGGCGGGCCTGCCGGGAATGGCAGAAGTCAGCCTGAATCTCTCCAATCGCAGGCTGCGTATCCGCTGGCATGAGAGTCGGATCAGACTCTCCACCATTCTGCGCCGCCTGGGCGAACTCGGTTATGCAGCTCAGCCCTATGAACCAGGTAGCCGCGAAGCGAGTCTCAAACAGGCGCAGAAACGGCTGCTCTATCGCCTGGGATTCGCCGGCTTCGCCGCCATGAACATGATGTGGATCGCCATCGCGCTCTACAGTGGAGCTGCCGGGGGAGAGCACCGCACGCTGCTGGAGTGGGTGGGGTTTACCTTTGCAACGCCGACGCTGCTATACGCCGGCTACCCGTTTTTCCGCGGGGCGCTGAGCGGCCTGCGCAGCGCCCACCTGACCATGGACCTGCCCATTGCCCTTGGGGCAACGGCCACCTATGCCTACTCTACCTATGTGAGTCTCTTTTCACCCCCCGGTGGCGAGACCTACTACGACACCGTGGTCAACTTCCTGTTTGTGATCCTCATTGGCCGGTATCTGGAGAACAGTGCCAAACACAAAGCGGTGACCGCCACCGACCGTCTACTGGACCTCCAGCCGCGCACCGCCATCGTGGTTCGCGAAGGCGAGGACCAGACCGTAGCCGTGCGTGCTGTCGCGCCCGGAGAGACCGTTCGCCTGCCCCCCGGCAGCCGGATTACAGTGGACGGCACCGTATCTGAGGGCCGCTCTCACGTGGACGAATCCCTACTGACCGGGGAGTCGAATCCAGTAACCAAGCAGCCGGGGGATCGGGTCTTTGCCGGCACCCTCAACCAGGATGGCGGTTTGCTGGTCACCGTCACCCATGTCCTCGGAGAAACAGAACTGGGACGCATGATCGACCTGGTCGACAACGCGCAATCCAGCAAAATGCGGGTGCAGCGCTACACCGATCGCATTGTGCCCTGGTTTGTGGCCGCCACCCTCGCGCTTGCCGCGCTGGCGTTGGCCATCTGGTGGTCGGCAGGCATCGAACGTGCCCTGCTGGTGGCCACCTCGGTGCTGATCGTCACCTGTCCGTGCGCCCTGGGTCTGGCGACGCCCATGGCGGTCGGCGTGGCGGCCGGCGCGGGCGCGCGGGACGGGCTGCTGTTCAAATCGGGCCAGGCGCTGGAGCAGCTCGCCGTAGCCGACACCGTGGTATTCGACAAGACAGGCACACTGACTGTCGGCCATCCGGAACTGCAGCGCATCGACAGCCACGCAGCAGGAGCGGAGGACGCCGCGCTGAGTCTGGCTGCGGCTCTGGAGCGTCACTCAGAACATCCCCTGGCGGCCGCCCTGGTTCGGTTCGCCGGCACCAGGGGATACGCGCTTGCCGATCATGCAGTCTCCGATTTCGAATACCGCCCGGGGTTGGGAATCCGCGGCCAGGTCAGCGGACACGAGGTTGTGGTCGGCAATAGCAGCTGGCTGCGGCAATCGGGGATCGAACCCATCGAACCGGATGACCATCTGCTCGCCCGTTCCGGCACAACGGCCATGCTCTGCGCCATCGACGGTAGACAAACGGCCACCTTCCATTTTGCGGACGCATTGCGCAGCGACACCCCGGCCACCATAGCCGCACTCTCTGCCGCAGGCTTGCGCACCGCGGTGCTCAGCGGCGACCGGATGGCGAGCGTGGCAGCCATCGCCCGTGACCTGAAAATTGCGACGGTGTGGGGCGGCCAATCCCCCAGCGAAAAAACGGAACGGATTCGCGAACTGCAGGCGGGTGGGGCAAAAGTGGTCATGGTGGGCGATGGGGTCAACGACGCCGCCGCCCTGGCCGTCGCGGATGTTGGCATTGCGCTGGCATCGGGTACCGCCATCTCCGCAGGCAGTGCCGATGTGATCCTGATGCACAACCAGTTGCGCCGGCTGGTCGATGCCCATCGCCTCGCAACCAAATCGCTGCGCGTCATCCGCCAGAATCTGGCGATTTCCCTGGCCTACAATGGCATCATGGTGCCGCTGGCCATTGCGGGTCTCATCACACCGCTGATTGCCGCCATCAGCATGCCTTTGAGCTCACTGGCGGTGATTCTCAATGCCAGCCGATTGCGTAAGCGCCACACGTCACAGGCGGGATAGGTCAGGAGGATATCTGGAGTGGAAGTGATCTACGGTCTGCTGCCCGCCATGGTGCTCGTGGGCATCGTGCTGGTTGGTGTGCTGTTCTGGGCGGTGCGCAGCGGTCAGTATGATGATCCGGAAGGGGACGCAAATCGCATCCTGATGGATGACGATGATCCGCTGTTGCCCCGAAATGCCAAACCGCGAAACCGGTCAGAGGGGAACGACCCTCAGGCCTGATGGCGAATCCGTCCTCGGCGGTAGAGTCCGGTACAGCCGCCCCGCCTTCCGCCATCCGCACCGTTGTCGGGCCCCTCGTCGTCGCGATCCACCCGGTGCACTTCGACGCTTTTTGGCGCCTCGATCCCAAGGCGGACCCGGCCGTGCTCAATCGACAAGACGCGGATCACCGTATCATCGCCGATATGAATAGCCTCACCGGCCTCTCTTTTTATAATCAGCACGCAATCCTCCCGTCCCGCAAACAGCGCTGTCCATTGCGCATTGGTCACCTGCCGGAAATCCCGGCCAAAACAGAAGTGTTTTCCAGAAAAGTAGTCCACGACCCGAGGGTCGGCAAGGAGACGGAGGATATTTATTGAGCGGCGGGAGGGATCTGCAACCAAAAGGTCGCCGGACCGCTATTGACCAGATGGACCGCCATGTCGGCACCGAACTCACCCTGCCCGGTTGGCACACCGTATCCGGCCACCGTGTCGGCAAA
Organism: Gammaproteobacteria bacterium; assembly: GCA_050302415.1. Taxonomy (GTDB): domain Bacteria; phylum Pseudomonadota; class Gammaproteobacteria; order JBNLBB01; family JBNLBB01; genus JBNLBB01. Next base: position 17,380 of record JBNLBB010000028.1, read on the forward strand.
ATGCCGGAAGAGACGCGCTCCGGTCTCAGGATCAGCGGCGGGAGTGAAGCTCGGACGCAATCCGCGTTGCGTATCGGCGGCCAGGGTGAATTGGGGCACCACCAGCACAGCACCTCCTGCCTGCTGCACGTTGAGGTTCATTTTCCCGGTCTGGTCAGAAAAGATGCGGTAGGCAACCACCCTGCCCGCCAAATCCGCTGCGATAGCCTCACTGTCGCCACGCTCCACGCCCAGCAATACCAGCAACCCCGGGCCGATGCGGGCCACTTCGCGGTGGCCCACCACGACATTTGATTCTGTTACCCGTTGCAGCAGTGCAATCATATTCACTCGTTTGTAGGAAAATTCCTACAAAACCTTTCCGTGTTGACTGACAGATCGCGACCGCATGTGACTGACAGACATCGGATCACCAAGTGTGAGACTGTATGTGCACGCGGTAGGGCCAGGGATTAATCCTACCGCGTTCAACGTGTTTCCAAGGATGGAACGTCTTTTTCAATTAAGCACGGCGACTATCCACCCCGGTTCTTACCGGGGTGTTTTTTTATGCCACTTCGGACTGGCCCTTGGTCGCGCGTTTGCGTTCGTGCTCAACCAACAGCCTTTTCCGCACCCGGATGTTGGCCGGCGTCACTTCGACCAGCTCATCGTCATTGATGAATTCCAGGGCCTGCTCCAGCGACATCACAATGCGGGGTGTGAGAATCAGGTTCTCATCGCTGCCCGCAGCGCGGATATTGGTGAGCTGCTTCGCCTTGAGCGGATTGACCACCAGGTCGTTGTCGCGCGAATGGATGCCGATGATCATCCCTTCGTAGACCTCGGTACCATGCTCCACGAATAGCCGCCCACGCTCCTGCAGATTGAACAGGGCGTAGGCCAGACACTTGCCCTGACCATTGGCGATCAGCACCCCGTTGTTGCGGTTCGCAATGCGTCCCGGCAACAGCGGGCCGTAGTGATCAAAGACGTGATAGATCAGTCCGGTACCGCTGGTGAGGGTCATGAACTCAGTCTGGAACCCGATCAGGCCTCGGGCAGGAATCAGGTAGTCCAGGCGGACCCGGCCACGACCGTCCGGTGCCATATCACGCAGATCCCCGCGTCGTGCTCCCAATGCCTCCATGATGCCGCCCTGATGCTGCTCCTCCACATCCACAGTCAGCTGCTCGTAGGGCTCGCTTCTGACGCCATCAATATCGCGCACAATGACTTCCGGTCGCGATACGGCCAGTTCATAGCCCTCGCGCCGCATGTTTTCGATGAGAATGGAGAGATGCAGTTCGCCGCGGCCCGATACCTTGAACTTGTCCGGATCCTCGGTCTCCTCCACCCTTAACGCCACGTTGTGCAGCAGTTCGCGCATCAGCCGCTCCCGAATCTGGCGGCTGGTGAGAAACTTGCCATCGCGCCCGGCGAAGGGCGATTTGTTCACCTGGAAGGTCATGCTCACCGTCGGCTCATCCACCGTCAGCGGCGGCAGTGCCTCGACTTTGGCCGGATCGCAAACCGTGTCCGAAATATTCAGCTCTTCGATGCCGGTGAACGCGATGATGTCACCCGCCGATGCCGTGGGCACTTCGACCCGCTCGAGGCCGTTGAAGCCCAGCACCTGGAGCACCCGCCCACGCCGGGTGGTGCCATCGTTGCTGATCACCGTGACCGGTGTGTTGGTGCTGACACTGCCGCGCTTGATGCGGCCGATGCCGATCACCCCCACGTAACTGCTGTAGTCCAGAGATGAAACCTGCATCTGCAGCGGACCGACGGCATCCACATCTGGGGGAGGCACACGATCCACGATGGCCTGGAACAGCGGCGTCATGTCCCCATCGGACACGCTGTCGTCCAGCCCTGCATAACCGCCCAACGCCGAGGCGTAGACGATGGGAAAATCGAGCTGTTCATCGGTGGCGCCCAGGCGGTCGAAGAGATCGAAGGTCTGGTCCACCACCCACTGCGGGCGCGCGCCCGGACGATCGATCTTGTTGATGACCACAATCGGCTTCAATCCAAGAGCGAATGCCTTCTGGGTGACGAACCGGGTCTGCGGCATCGGACCGTCCACCGCATCCACCAACAGCAGCACGGAATCGACCATGGAGAGCACCCGCTCCACTTCGCCGCCAAAATCGGCGTGCCCGGGGGTGTCCACCACATTGATGCGGTATCCGTTCCACTGCAGCGCCGTGTTTTTGGAGAGGATGGTGATGCCACGCTCCCGCTCCAGGTCGTTGGAGTCCATTACCCGCTCGACGGGTTTGTCCCGCGCGGCGAGGGTACCGGACTGCTGCAGCAGCTTGTCCACCAGCGTTGTCTTGCCGTGGTCAACATGGGCGATGATCGCAATATTGCGAAGTTTGTCTGTCATGACTCTGTTTCCAAAAAATTCTCAGGTGTGCGTCGATTTCGTCGACACGATCCGGTCCATGAGGTGCAGACCGGCGAATGCATCTTTTGCGTAATGAACGTGGTCGGGCGCGGCGTAGGCGTGCCGGCAGTCATCCTCCACATACCGACGGGTGAGCGCTGCCCCGCCGAGCAGGACCGGGAGCTCAATGCCCTGGCGGCCCATCTCCTCCAGGTTCTCCTTCATGATCACCGTGGATTTGACCAGCAGTCCGGACATGCCAATGGCATCCGCCCGATGCTCGTTGGCTGCCTCGATGATGTTGGCGATGGGCTGCTTGATACCGAGATTGACCACTTTGTACCCATTGTTGGTGAGGATGATATCCACCAGGTTTTTACCGATGTCGTGGACATCGCCCTTCACCGTGGCCAGCACGAGAGTACCCTTGTGCGAGCCTTCCAGCCGCTCCATATGGGGCTCCAGGTATTTGACCGCAGCTTTCATGGTCTCCGCCGACTGGAGTACAAAGGGCAACTGCATCTGGCCGCTGCCGAACAGCTCCCCCACCACGCGCATGCCGTCCAGCAGAAATCGGTTGATGATATCCAGCGGCGCATACTGCGCCATGGCCGTGTCCAGATCCTGCTCCAGCCCCTGGCGGTCGCCATCCACTATCCGCTGCGGCAGGCGCTCCTCCACGGTGGCGGCCACTTCCCTCACCACTGCCCGGTCTTCGGCATCGCGGAACATTTCCACGAACAGCAGCAGAGGGTCACCGCCTGCTTCGCGGCGATCAAAAATCAGATTCTCCGCGGCAAGACGTTCTTCTTCGTTGATCTTGTGCAGTGGCATGATTTTCGACACGTGGATGATGGCCGAGGTCATGCCTCGCTGCTGCGCTTCGTGCAGAAAGACTGAGTTGAGCACGTGGCGCGCTGCCGGTTTCAGACCGAACGAAATATTCGACAGCCCCAACAGGATCTGGATTTCCGGTAGCCCCTCACTGATGCGCTGGATCGCGGTCAGCGTCTCAATACCGAGCTGCCGATCCTCCTCGACCCCGGTGCAGATGGTGAACGTAAGCGGGTCTATCATCAGGTCACCGGCGGGCAGGCCGTGGCGCGTCACCGCAAAATCGTACAGGCGCTTGGCGATGGCCAGTTTTTCTTCCGCTGTTTTGGCCATGCCCTTCTCATCAATGGTCAACGCGACCACCGCAGCCCCGAACTTCTTGGCGAGGATGAGAATCTTTTCCGCTTTCTCCTCGCCATCTTCAAAATTGATGGAGTTGATGATCGCCTTGCCACCGATCAGCTTGAGCGCCGCCTCAATCACTGGCACTTCCGTGGAATCGATCACCAGCGGCACACTGATCTGCGTGCGGTAGCGATCAAGCAGCTCATCCATATCGGCCATTTCATTGCGACCCACGTAAGCCACACAGACGTCCAATGCATGCGAACCCTCGCGCACCTGGTCACGCCCGACAGCCACCAGGGCATCCCAATTCTCTTCGGCCAGCAGGTCGCGAAATTTCCGGGAACCATTGGCATTGGCCCGCTCACCGACGGCAAAAACGGCATTCTCCTGGCGCAGTTCAACACTGGAGTAGAGTGACGCCACGCTGGGTGTCAGCACCACTTTGCGCGCCGGGGCGGAGCGGGTTTTGCGTGCATCCAACATCTCACGCACCGCACGGATATGCTCGGGGGTGGTGCCGCAGCAACCACCAACCAGACCCACACCATCCTCTTCGACAAACCGGCGGTGCCAGTCGGCCAGTTCCGCGGCACCCAGGGGGTATTCGGTCCGGCCATCCACCAGCATGGGCAATCCGGCGTTGGGCATGACGGAGATGAATCCGGGCCAGTTCTCGGCCAGATAGCGGACATGCTCCGACATCTCGGCCGGACCGGTGGCGCAGTTGAGCCCGATCGAGTCCACGTCGAGACTGGCGAGTACGGTGGTCGCCGCCGCGATGTCGCTACCCACCAGCAGCGTACCGGTGGTCTCTACCGTCACCTGGGCCAGTATAGGCACTGCGCTTTGCAGTTCGGCCATGGCGAGCTTGCAGCCATTGATCCCCGCTTTGAGGGTCAACAGATCCTGGTGGGTTTCGAGCAGAAAGGCGTCCACCCCACCCTGCAGCAGGCCGGTCGCCTGCTCCCGGTAGGATGATTCCAGGGTGTCGTAGTCGGTGTGACCCAGGCTCGGGAGCTTGGTGCCCGGCCCCATGGAGCCCAGCACATAACGGGGTTGCTCCGGAGTGGAAAAGCGGTCGGCCGCGGCCCGGGCAATCTGCGCTGCGAGACGGTTGAGTTCAAGACTCTCCCGCTCCAGCCCGAATTCCGCGAGCACCACCCGGTTGCAGCCAAAGGTGTTGGTCTCAACGCAGTCGGCGCCTACGGAGAGGTAAGCCTCATGCACGCTGGTCACAAAATCGGGCCGGGTGCGGTTGAGAATCTCCGAGCAGTTTTCGAGCCCCAGAAAGTCGCGCTCCAGGTCCCACTCTTCGGCCTGAATCAGGGTGCCCGTACCCCCATCACACAGGAGTACACGATCGTTAAGTGCTTCGATGAATTTTTGCATGGGAATCAGAGACGTGTCGGGACCGGAAAAAAGCGCGCTAGTGTAGCACGACCGACGTGCCACATTGGTAGTAATAGTCAGCGTGACCGTCAGGCGTCAGTTGGGGGCGGACGAATCCACCCACCCCGTCACACTTCAGTGTTCGCACGATCTGCCCGTTAATTTGTCACATTCGTTTGACAGCCCGTAAGTCATGAACCAATCTTTAGACCGAGAACACAATAGCCACGCAACCATTTGTTTCTTATTAAGATGGAAGTCAAACATAACGTCTCCCTGGATCGCCCGGAACTGCTTCGGCAGATCGAGGTGCTGGAGCAACGTCTGCGCCGCCCGCCAACCGACCTGGATGGCGCCGGTCTCAAGGACCGAATGAATACCTACCGGGCAATCCTCCGCCAGCGCCGCAGGCAGCTCGCAGATCTGGAATAACCATGCGCATAATGTCGTCCTGTCGGAGCTCACCGCAGGCACGGATTTGAACGACGCGCTGATCACCATTGCCACCTTTGACACCCTGCCCGACGCCCATATCGCCCTGGGCAGGCTGCGAGCGGCGGGAATTGACGCTTATCTTGCCGACGAGAATCTGGTACAAACAGACTGGCTCTACAGTATTGCCGTGGGCGGGATCAAACTGCGCGTCCGCGAGGATGACGCGGAACTGGCCATCGCCGAACTGGCTGCCGACTACTCAGACCCGGACTGAAGCCAACCCAAAGCAACCCATCCAACGAGCGGAGTTTGACCTTGTCCGGTGCCTCAGCGCTGAGAATCCTGTTTCGCCTGACGGCGGCGCTGCCGCTCATCGCCAACCGGGGCCTGGGTTGGATGGTCGGCCGAGTGATGTACTGGCGATCCAGCAAACTGCTTCGCGTCACCCGTCGCAACCTGGAACTCTGTTTTCCGGAGCAGTCCTCCAGCCAACGCGACCAGCTGGCGCAGCGGATGTTCGTGGAATTGGGCAAATCAATGGCCGAAACCGGCCCCATCTGGTACTGGAACCGCGAACGTCTAGTGCAGCTGATAAGCAAGGTGGAGGGCATTGACGCGCTACACGCCGGCCATGCAGCGGGCAAAGGCGTCATTCTCGCCATTCCCCATCTGGGAGCCTGGGAGATGATTCCAGCATTCATGTCCCGTCACTACCCGATGGCGGCCCTCTACCGCCCGCCACGGGTCGAAGCGATGGAGCCACTGATGCTGGAGGCCCGCGCCCGGTTTGGCGCAGAAGTCCATCCGACCGATACGGCGGGAATCCGCGGCCTGATGCGCGCCCTGAAACGAGGAGACGCGGTGGCCATACTGCCGGACCAGGATCCCGGGAAGAAAGGGGAAGGGGTGTTCGCGCCGTTTTTCGGGATCGAAGCCTACACCATGACACTGGTCGCGCGTCTGGCGCGCAAGACCGGTGCCCGGGTGCTGCTCACCTGTTGTGCGCGGGAGCCCGGTTCGCTGGGCTATCGGATGGTGTTCGAGGAGATCGGCCCGGGGATTGCCGACAGCGACCTCACGGTGGCTGCGACCGTCATGAACCAGGCCATCGAGCGCGCCGCCCGACGCTGGCCGGAGCAGTACCAATGGGCCTACAAACGTTTCAAGACCCGGCCGAAGGGTGAGCCACGGCGCTACTGAGCATTACCGGTCCCACTCAGGGCACGTTCAGCCCGCCGGCGAAATACCTTCATCTCTTTGGCTGCCTGCACGTCGCCACGCGCTTCAGCCACCGAGATACCTTTGTCGAACACCTCCATGGCCTCCTGCCACCGCTCCAGTGCCAGCAACGACCTACCCAACAGTTTCCAGGCCGCCGAATAACCGGCATCCTGTTCCACGGCAATTGCCAGGTGCTGCTGCGCCGTCTCGGGATTTCCATCGGCAAGGTATTCGGCACCCAGAGAGTATCGGAGCAACGCGCTATCCATCCCCCGCTCCAACATGGCGAGCAATCCGGGAATCTTGCTCTCGGCCATGCCGTCAGTTTCTCCAGAATGCAGGAGTGAAAAGAACCACGAGGGTGAAAATCTCCAGACGTCCCAGCAGCATGGCAAACGCCAGAATCCACTTGGCTACGGCGCTGATGTCTCCATAGTGTGCCCCCACGTCACCCAAACCGGGACCCAGATTGTTCAGGCAGGCGGCGACTGCCGAAAAGGCGGTCACCTGGTCCATGCCGGTTGCCATCAACAGCAACATCATCACGCTGAAAGTGGCCACGTAGAGCGCAAAAAAGCCCCAGACCGCCGCGATCACCCGCTCCGGCATTGCCTTGGCTCCAACCTTGACCGGAATCTGGGCACTGGGATGCACCACCTGGGTGATTTCACGAATCCCCTGTTTAACCAGCAGCAGCACACGAATCACTTTCATGCCACCGCCGGTTGAACCCGCACAACCTCCCACGAAACTGATAAAGATGAGCAGCACGGGTAAGAATCCGGGCCAACTGTAATATTCCGCCGTGGTAAATCCGGTGGTGGTGCCGATGGAAACCACCTGGAAAATACCGTGGTGCAGGGCCGAGCCCAGGTCAGAGAAGGTGTCCGTGAAATAGAGATAGAGGGTGGCGATGAACGACGCCACGCCAAGCAGAAACAGGTAGGCGCGCACTTCCGAATCGAAATAATAGGGACGCACCGAATGGCTCCGCCA
>JBNLBB010000029.1:0-24349 GCA_050302415.1 Gammaproteobacteria bacterium
ATGATCATCAGCTCGCCCGCGTCCCAGCCCTGCACCGAGAAGACGTTCGGCCCCTTGCCGTAGGCCTGGGTGTAGGCTGCGATGAACGCCTTGTTCGCCGCGTTGTCCAGCGTCGAGGCATAGTGCAGCGTGGTCTTGATCCCTTCAGCCGCCTCGCCCTGCGCCTTGCTCACCCCTTCGGTGAGGAACCCAGGACCGTAGAGCGGAATGCTCTCCTTCAATCCGGCCGCCGCGTAGTCCTTGACGAACTTCACCGCCCCGCCGCCGGAGAAAAACGCAAACACGGCGTCGGGCTTGAGCGCGGCAATCTCCGACAGATGCGCCTGGAACTCCACGTCCGGGAACGGCACCTCGATGTCCTTGACGATCTTGCCACCGGCGGCCACAAAGCTCTCCGCCCCGGCATCCATCATCTGGCGGCCCGCGGCGTACTTCCACGCAATGGTCACCGCCGTCTTCGCCCCGTCATCGGCCATCACCTTGCCGCACGGATAGGCCGCCTGCCAGTTGCTGAACGAGGTGCGGAACACGTTGGGCGCGCACAGCCCACCGGTCACCGCGTTGGCCCCGGCGTTGGGCACGATCATGATCGGGCCTTCCTTGCCACCCACCAGCTTCGCCATCACCGCGGCGATCCCCGAGTGCACCGGGCCGATCAGAAAATCCACCTTGTCCTTGTCCACCAGCTTCTTGGTGTTGTTCGGCGCCTTGGGCACCGACATCTCGCTGTCCACCGGTATCCACTCCACCTCGCGACCGGCAATCTTGCCACCGGCCTGCGCCACCCGCAGCTTCAACGCATCGGTGATCGAGTTGCCCAGCATCGCGTAGGTCCCGCTGTAGGGCAGCAAAATACCCACCTTGATCTTGGACTGCGCACCAATCGCAAAACGCGTCGGGATCCACGGCAAACTCGCCGCTCCGGCTACCGCGGCCGTGCCTTTGAGAAAGCTGCGGCGGGACACTCCACTTACATCAGATTTTTTCATAAACCGAACTCCTTGATTCGTGCATTTGAATGACCTGGCCCGGGATCCGGTCGCTTCCGTGGTTTCGATTCAGTGACCACTCCCTAAAATTCTTTTGGTCTTATCGTTTCGGCGGGCGCCAAAACGCGTACCTGAACCATAACGTGAAATCCTCAGTGCGTCGATCATGTTTCGGAAAATGATCATGAGCAGCAGCGCAGAGGATCTACCGGATCGATGGCTTGGCTCCAGAGTGCTTGAGACCTTGGCGACGGGGTGAACAGAGTTCGGAGTAACGGCCCTCTCTGCTCTGCGTTATCATTCCGCCTCTTCCGCCGGTGAGACTCCGACAGCGCAGCCATCGCTTATGGGTTCTCCGCACAGCCGGCAGTCACGGTGCTGAAGTGTGCCAACTTCGGCTGGGTTCGATAGCAGAGAGGCCAGGGGACGATGGAGGGCGATAACAGCCGCTTTTGGAGCGCAAAAGTGCGGGAGTTGACCCCGTATGTGCCGGGCGAGCAACCCAAGCAATGCAATCTGGTCAAACTCAACACCAACGAGAATCCGTTCGGACCATCGCCGCGTGCGGTGGCCGCGATGCAGGCTGAAGCCGGAGATGCGCTGCGTCTCTACCCTGATCCGAACGCGGACCTTCTAAAACAGGCGTTGGCCGACTACTACGGGCTCACTACGGCGCAGGTGTTTGTCGGCAACGGCTCGGACGAAGTGTTGGCGCACACCTTCCAGGCGCTGCTCAAACACAATCTGCCATTGCTATTTCCAGACATCACCTACAGCTTCTATCCGGTCTACTGCGGTCTCTACGATGTGGCCTATCAGAAGGTGCCCCTGACCGACGAGCTGGAGATCGACCCCACAGGCTTCCAGTGTCCCAACGGTGGGATCATCTTCCCCAATCCCAATGCGCCCACGGGCCGGTTGCTGCCGCTGACCACCATTGAAGATCTGCTGCGACAACACAGCGGGTCGGTGATCGTGGTGGACGAAGCGTATATCGACTTCGGGGGAGAGAGCGCCATCCCTCTGGTGCAGGATTATCCCAATCTGCTGGTAATTCAAACCTTGTCCAAGTCCCGCTCCCTGGCGGGGCTGCGGGTGGGATTTGCCGTCGGACACGCGGATCTGATCGAGGCCCTGGAGCGGGTCAAGAACAGCTTCAACTCCTATCCACTGAGCCGCTTCGCCATTGCCGGGGCCGTGGCCGCGATGGAGGATCGCGACCATTTCGAGCAGACCCGACAGGTCATTATGGATAACCGGCGACTGCTCTCTGATGGTCTGCAGAGGCTGGGCTTCCAGGTGGTTCCCTCCGCGGCCAACTTCGTGTTTGCGCGCCACCCGGAGTGGGAGGGGGGGAGGCTGGCGCAGCAGCTTCGCGAGCGTGCCATCATCGTGCGCCACTTCCGCCTGCCGCGAATTGAAGACTATCTGCGCATCACCGTCGGTACTGCGGAGGCGTGTCACCGGCTGTTGACCGCGCTGCACGGGATACTGGGCGTGGCGCCCTGCCCAGGGAAGAACCCCTAGCTTCCTTCAGCTGAGGTCACCATTCCCATATTCAGGGCGGTCTTTGACTTCACGGAACCGGCGGGAGGTTGCTGCCGGCCTCCAGGATTTGAACCGGTAGGGATCACTGATCTGCGGAGAGCGGCACATGGGGCTATTCGGCTTGGCACGGCCGTCCGCCTGCCTGTGGCTTCAATGCCTCGTTCAACTGTGCCGGATACCGGAGGGACTCTGTGCGGTGGTCGCCTTTTCGCCTCGCGGGAGGCGGGCTGACTCTCCTTGATGGCGACTGGCGTGGATGGCATGATTGAGCATCCTGGATGCGCCCATTAGGGTTGCGTGTTTCCCGGCCAGTCACAAATGGCAGTCAGCTGGTGCACGGTGGTTCCTCCGGTTGTCGGCACAACACCGGAATGGCACCCCGTCGGCCGTCGGATTCATGCACGATTTTTCAAGCGGTCGCCTCCAGCCTCAGAAAATTTCGACCAAATGGACGCGGTCAGAAATACAAGATACAGAGGGTCAACCATATGCGTCCTTACTCCGTGACCGCCGACGTATCGCAGGCCAGGCGCCGTTATTTCAATGACGGCGTCACCATGCCGGAAGTGATCGACGAGGCGATCTATCGCTCCTGGGAACGATGCCACGAGGCCGGGCTGGATCCACGCGACCAGATCGACTTCCAGCGACTGGGCAAAGGGGGATGCTCCGATCTGCTGGAGGGCAACCGTGCCCTGGTGGAAGCAGCCCGCAGTCCGGTGGATAAACTGGCCGCACGGATTGTGAAAAACGGCTGGAATGCCCTGCTGACCGACCCGACGGGTTATTCGCTGCTGGCGACCCACTCGCAGCTCACCAGTTCCAAGGCTATCCGGCAGGCCTTTTCCCAGGGCGTCGATCTGCGCGAGAGCAGCATCGGTACCTCGGCCATGGCGTGCGCGGTGCGCGAAAACAAGCCGGTACGGGTTTTCGGATTGGAGCATTTCGCCGAAAGCATCCGATCCTTCAACTGCGTCGCCTCGCCGGTGTTCAATCCACAGGGCGCACTGGTGGGGACCATCGACATGACCACCGGCAACGAGGTGCTGGATCACGGGGCTCTGCCCCTGATTATTCAGTGTGCCCGGGAGATCGAAGCCAATCTGCTGCAGTCGTTGGCCGGTGAGGCCACGTTGGTCAAGCTCTACCCCTATCCAGGTCTGGAAAACGTATTCGACATTACGGTCGTTCTCTCCGAGGAGGGGAGGATTCTCGGTCTGGACCACAACGGGCGGTCCTATTTCAACGTGACGCACACCGATCAGTGCCTGGGCTTTGCCAACTACTTCGACAAACCCATTGCCCAGTTTCTCGGCGAATTGAGCGATTCCGTGCCGCAGTTGATCCGGCAGCACAACGGCATCTCCGTCTACGCCCGAAGAGTGTCGAAACCACGCCCGTCGCGCATTCCCGGGGCAGCCGTCACGAAGAGCGGTCCGACCCTGGACGCTGATCTCCAGGATGCCTTGAACAAAGCCTGTCGCGCGATCGACATGGGATTGCCGGTATTGATTACCGGGGAGACCGGCACCGGCAAGGAGGTGGCGGCGCAGGCCCTGCATGAATTGTCTGGCAAGGCCGGCGGCCCCTTCATCGCCATCAACTGCGCCGCCATCCCGGAGGGATTGATTGAAGGTGAACTGTTCGGTCATGCGGAAGGCGCCTTCACCGGCGCCAAAAAGGGCGGGCTCAAGGGGAAAATCGAAGCGGCCGACGGCGGCACTCTGTTCCTCGACGAGATCGGCGACATGCCGCTGCAGCTGCAGGCCCGACTGCTGCGCGTCCTGGAAACGAAATCGATTCAGCGTTTGGGCAGCACCGCATACAGCCCGATCGATTGTCACCTCATTTGTGCGACGCACCAGGATATCGTCAGCCTCACCCAGAAGGGGTTGTTTCGGAAAGATCTCTATTATCGGATCAACGGTTTTTGCCTGCGGCTGCCGCCGCTGCGCGAACGCTCCGATATGCGGAAGCTGGTCGACGCGCTTTGGGGGCAACTGAAGACGGGCGGTGATCCGATCTCGGAGCCGGTCTATGAAGCGCTGTTGCGCTACGACTGGCCAGGGAATGTACGCGAACTCAAACACGCGCTCACACACGCCTACGCCCTGGCAGACGACGGCGTATTGCGGTTGGAGAATCTGCCGGATTCGGTCGCCGGAGCGGCCACCCGGCAGGCCGACCGTCCCCACGCCGCCGAAACGCAGAGCGGCTCCGGTGTGCTTCGGGCGCTCGAGCAGCAGGCGATTGAGGATGCGTTGGCACGCTGTTCGGGCAACGTCGGCGATGCGGCGCGCCTGCTTGGAGTCAGCCGCTCCACCCTCTACCGCAAGCTCAACAGAAGGGGCGCCAATCCGCAGTAACGTTGGCTCCCATCCCGGCAGGGATGGGAGCCGTTCCCTGCTTAGAACGGGTAGCAGATACCCTGCGGCATCTCACTTACCCACTGCATCTGGGTGAATTCATCGAAGTTGGCCTCGCCGCCAAAACGGCTGCCATTCCCCGAGGCACCCATGCCGCCAAACGGGACATGGAATTCGTTGTTCACCGTCTGGTCATTGATGTGCACCATGCCGCACCGTACCTGATCGGCAAAGCGTTCCGCGGTCTGCCGGTTCTGCGTCTGGATCGCTGCGGTCAGACCATAAGAGGTGGCGTTGACCAGGTCGATCGCCTCCTCCACGGTATCGAAGGCAACCACCGGCGCAACGGGGCCGAATATCTCCTGGGTGAACACCGGCATCTCCGGCGTCACCCCGGTGAGCACCGTGGGCGGGTAGAAGTTGCCGTTCCGTTTACCGCCGGTGAGTGCACGGGCACCCATATCCAGGGACTCGGCGACAATCTGCTCAACGCGGGCAGCCTGGGTGGCGCTGATGAGCGGGCCGATGAGGGAGTCCGGTTGGGCGGGATGATCCACCTTGAGCTGCAACGCGCGCTGAGTCAGGCGTTCGGCGTAACGCCCGGCGACCGCGCGCTGTACCAGGTGGCGTCCGGTCTGCATGCAGATCTGTCCCTGGTGGAGAAACGCACCCCAGGCGCCGCATGAGGTGGCTGATTCCAGGTCGGCATCGTCCATCACCACCAGGGCATTGTTGCCGCCGAGTTCCAGGGCGCATTTTTTCAACATGCGGCCACAGGTTTCGCCAATCTGACGTCCAACTTCCGTGGAACCGGTGAACGCAATCATGTCCACCTGCGGATGGCTGACGATTGCGGCTCCGATCTCGGGTCCGCCCGGCAGCACGTGTACCAATCCCGCAGGAAGTCCGGCCTCTTCCATCACCTCGGCCAGCAGCAGGCCGCCACAGAGTGAACTCTTCTCATCGGGCTTGATGATCACCGCGTTACCGACGGCGAGCGCCGGTAGCACGGAACGCAGGGTGAGCAGAATCGGAAAGTTCCAGGGCGAAATGACACCGACCACGCCCAGCGGAACTCTGCGCCAGCGGTTGCGCCGACCGGGCAGGAGTGACGGATAGATCCGCTCCTCCGCTTGCATCGGCATGGCCGCGCACATCCACGCCTGCTCGCAGCTGGCGTTCAACTCCCAGTCGGCCTTGGCTGCGATCGCGCCGCATTCGTAGGCATTCCAGAAGCGGAACCGGTCGCTCTGTTGCTGCAGCAGCCCGGCGATGCGGCGCAGTTTCTCTGCGCGGATGTTGAACGGCGCGGCGGCCCACAACCGCTGGGCTGCGCGCGCCGCTGCCGCCGCCTCATCGACATCCGTCTGCGAGGCGGAATCAATCTGCATCAGCACTTCGCCGCTGGCCGGATCGGTCACCGCCAGTTTTTCGCCGCCGCCGGAGATCCATCCCGAACGGTAGATATTGCCGTTTCCGACCAGCGTATGTATCGCACTCATGCGTTGCGCTCCTTCAATGTTTCCTGTTGATCTGGTCGCTGATGTAGGAGGCCAGCGCGTAGACGGTTTCCGACGGGTTGTAGCCAATGGAGGTGGGCAGCAGACTCGCATCCGCTATGTAGAGATTTTTCACATCGTGCGTCTCGCCCTGGGGATTGACCACGCTCTTTTTGGGGTCGGCGCCCATGCGGCAGGTCCCCTGGGGATGAAACGAGGTGTAGCGGAAACGTCCGACCTCGTTCTTCAGACCATCGATGACGGAATCGATGTCGTCCGGCGAGTTCATCACCCGGTGATCGGACGTGGGCAGGTGGACCTTGGCCGCACCGGCGGCGAACAGGATGCGCGCGTTGAGCTTGAGCCCCTTTTTCATTGCCTCGAAGTCCTCGTCGTCCACCCGGTAGTACACCTTCTTGTGACCCGCTTCGAGCGACACGCGGCCCACGTTCTTGTCGTGGATCAGCGTAATCAGGCGGATGGTGTTGCGGTATTTGCTCATGTAGGCGACGTAGGGCCTGCCGGTGCCGGGCTCCACCTGAAAGCTCGCCTCCACCGGATCCTGCACCGCGTTGAGCAGCAGGTACCCTCCCTCCTCGGGTAAGGTGTGCTGATCCACGTAGAGCGAATGGGTGGCACCGTGGAAGTCGTCGACCTGACGATCGAACACGGCCGTCAGGGACATGGTGGGGTGACAGGCGAAGTTGGCGCCTACCTGGCCGCTCGAGTTGGCCAGGCCGTTACTGAGCAGCAGCAGCGGCGTCTGCACCGGTCCGGCAGCGAGTACCACAATGGGTGCCTTGATGCGCAGGGTGGCTTTGACCGCGCCACTCTGCGGATCGATCACATCGGCGCTGACGCCGCGTGCCACGCCGCCCTGGGCATCAATGGTGGTGACCCGGGTATCGGCGTAGATGGTGGCACCGTGGGCGCTGGCCCAGGGCAGGTAGGTAACCAGCATGGACTGCTTGCGGTCGGTCTTGCAGCCGGCGAAGCAGAAACCGGTCAACGCGCAATCCTTGATGTTGCGTTTGGCCACCCCTTCGCGCACCCCCAACTTCTTTAACCCCTGGCCGATGAGTTTGGCTCCTTCACTGGTCTCATGGGGCCGGTTGCGCGAGATGGAGAGGTTTTTTTCCACTTTGTCGAAATAGGGATTCAGGGTGCCCCCGGCCAGGTTCTTCAGACCATGCTCCCGGGCCCAGAGGTCGAGGTAGTAGTCTGGCGTGCGGAAGCAGAGAGCGGCGTTCACCACGGTGGATCCGCCCACGCAGGCACCCTGCAGGACGGTGATGTCGCCGTCGCTGTTGGCCTGTCCGCCATGGTCCTGGTAGAGGGTGCCCATCGCCACGGCCATCATTTCGGCAAACTTGTCGGAACTGACGTAGGGGCCCGCTTCGAGAACGACAACCCGTTTTCCTTTGGCGGCCAATTCGTAGGCGGAAATCGCTCCGCCGGCTCCCGAACCGACGATGACGGCGTCCACCTCCAGGTCGATCTTCGTCTCCTTGATATCGCTGGCCTGAACGACGTTGATGGCAGGTGCGCTGCCCTGGTCATGCTTGCTCATTTTCGTTGCTCCATCGCTGATCTGTTTAGGCTTTGGGAAGCGGGGCGTTACCCAGTGACTTGAGGTGCCACTTGTCGGATACCGGGCCGTCGTATCCCAAGGGTCCCCAGGTGGGCGGATTGGCCCAGTAGGAGAGCACGACCAGTTTTTTCAACGCCATGACGATGCTGCGATCTGCCACGTTGGCGGAGTTGGCCAGGGCGTCGCAGAACGTGGCGCCGTCCCGGTCCGACAGCGCCACGAATTTCGCGCCGAAATCCTTCACCGACCGGGTGTTGAAATAGTTCACCGCGCCGCGTACGCCTGCCCGGACGTGGGGCTCCATGCCGACGAGCAATGCACCCTCCAGGGTAGGCAGAATTGGAATGTCGGCTGCCGGTACCAGTGCTGTACCCTGGGTGGGCAGTACCAACCGTGCCAGGCGGGCAAAAACTTCCGTCTCCAGGGCATCCAATTTCCTGGCGTCGGATGGCACCGCCGCGAGCAGACCCGACGGTGTGGCGAAGTAGCCGCTGAGGGTGGCGGCGGTTGCCGTCGCCAGTTGCAGGAACCGGCGTCTGTTAAGGGACCCAAGTGTCTTCATCATCTGAACCTCTCTCCGGTTATGGGGTGAACACCTTAACGATCCGGAAATTCACCCGGTCGGCTTCGAAGGCGCCGTTTTCGACGTCGATGGACCTGCCATATTGGAACATCAACTGGATGTCCGGGGCGATAAAACTGGCCACGGTCGCCTTCCAGCTGTTGTTGTCCAGTTCGTCATCCTGCTTGACGCCGTCGAGTTCGGTTTCGCCGCCGAAATCGTGGTAGTAGGTGAGGGCGAGTGTGGTGGCCTTGGAGACGGCATACTTGAGGTGGGTCTGGATGCCGTAGGTGGGGTCCTGTTCCTTCTTCAGGCCGAGGAAATCGTCGTTCTCCCCATAGAGGGTGAATTCGCCAATCAGATCGATGCCCACGTCATCGGTGATCTGGCCGACGTAGCCCGCCTGGAATATGGCTTTCCAGCGATTCTGGCCGATGTTGATAGGCCCCTTGTCGCCGTCATACTCGCCGAGGGGGAGCGAGAGCAGACCGGTGAGGCCCACGTACCGCTTGTTCTCCGCGTCGTTGTGGACCCACCAGGTGCCGCCGACGATCGGGTCGCCGACTCCACTGGACGAGGTGGGTGCCAGCGGGCCGAAGCTGGTATCGAGATCGACCTGGCCGAAGGGCAGAATGACCTGCGGGTCGAAGGTGTATCCACCCCATTCGACGTAGTGGACGTAGCGCAGCAGGCCGATGTCGGTTGTCAGTCCGAAATCTCCCGGTACCCGCTTGCCATCGACATAAAACTTCTCGTGCTCGGTGTGCTGCAGATAGATCAATCCGAGGTCGAACCCCTCGGGCAGAGGCGAATAGTCGCCCGGGTCGGACGCAATCTCTACAGCGTGGGCGGGGCTGGCAAACCCCAGTGCAATTACCAGGGCCATTAGAAATTTCGATTGCTTGTGTGGCATGTAGACACCTCCGGTTTTGAGTTCGGGTGCCTATACGCAAGCGGTATGCCAGCGCCGGGATTTATTTAAAAACAGACGGTTAGGATTTCTGTGTCCCCGGGGTTGTCGCGATCTGACACCGCGGATTCGCATTTTGGGACGGAGGACCAGTGGCCATCCGACCTACGCGTCGAGTGCGCCAGGTGGTTGGGCGGCACCTGCTCCACACCACGAGCAGAGTCCAAAAAAAACGCCTGTTCTCCTGGGTGAGAACAGGCGTTTTGCGGCGAGTGGAGCGCTCAGCCCATCGGGGTCAGATGCGCAGCTTGAAGCGTTGAATCTTGCCGGTAGCCGTTTTTGGCAGCTCTTTCACAAAATTGAACCAGCGGGGGTATTTGTAGGGAGCCAATCCCTTCTTGCAGTGCTCCAACAGCTCCTTCTCCAGGGCCTCACCGGCGTCATCCGCATTCTTCAACACCAGCCAGGCTTCGGGTTTTACCAGCGCGTCCTGGTCTTCCCGCCCGACAATGGCCGCCTCCAGCACCTTGGGGTGCTCGATCAGCTTGGCTTCTATTTCGAAGGGCGAACACCAGATACCGCCCACCTTGAGCATGTCGTCGTTGCGACCGCAGTAGTGGAAATAGCCGTCCTCGTCCTGGATGTAGGTGTCACCGGTGTTGAGCCAGCCGTCGACCATGGTGGAAGCCGTCTTCTCCGGGTTGTTCCAGTAGTACTTGGCGGTAGAGTCGCCGCGGATCAGCAGCTGGCCGCTGTTGCCGGCGGCAACCGGGTTGCCGGCTTCGTCAACGATCTTGCAGTCGTAGCCGATGACCGGCTTGCCGCTGGTGCCGGCCTTGATGTCCCCAGCGCGGTTGGAAAGAAATATGTGCAGTGCTTCGGTGGACCCGATGCCGTCCAGGATTTCGGTGCCCGTCTTCTGTTTCCAGCGATTGAAGATGTCGGCGGGCAGTGCTTCGCCGGCGGAGACACAGTAGCGGATGGAGCTGAAATCCGCGCTGGTTGTTTCCAGTGCCTGCAACTGTGCGGCATAAAGCGTCGGTACACCGAAGTAGAGCGTGGGTTTGAAACGCCCGATCATCTCAAACGTGGTGTCTGGTGCCGGGCGACCGTCAAACAGGGCAGCGGTTGCACCCACCCAGAGCGGGAAGGTCATGCCGTTGCCCAGGCCATAGGCGAAAAAGAGTTTGGCGGCGGAAAAGCAGAGGTCGTTTTCGGTCACGCCCAGGGTGCGCACGCCGTAGAGTTCGCTGGTCACCACCATGTCGCGGTGCAAATGGACTGCGCCCTTCGGGCTGCCCGTGGAACCGGAGGAGTAGAGCCAAAAGCATTCGTCAGTGGCGGTTGTTGCCGCAGCTTCCAATGCCGGGTTGGCCGCGGCAATCAGCGATTGAAGCGAATCTCCGTCGCCTTGTACCAAAATGGTATGGCGTGGCGTGTTGGAAGCGCCGGCAATGGCCGGTTCCACTTCGGACGCGAATTCCGGTGAGTAAACCACGGCGGCACAGCCGGAGTCATCGATCATGTACTGGTAGTCTTTGGCGCGGAGCAGGGTGTTGATCGGCACGGGCACGATACCCGCCTTGATGGCACCCCAGAAGGTGTAATAGAACTCGGCGCAATCCTTGACCATCATCAGCACGCGCTCGCCGCTGTTGATGCCCAGGGAGCGCAGGGCATTGCCGCTGCGGTTCACGTTCTCCGCGAGTTCGGCGTAGGTGACGTCCACGCCGCGATTGGTGCGGATGGCGATCTTGTCACCGCGGCCTTCTGTCAGGTGCCGGTCGATGAAGGGAACGGCTACGTTGAATGTTTCGGCAAACTGAATATCGCCGGAACCGGCGGCAGGGAGCGTGATGGTATGCGCCTGCATGGGTACCTCCTGATGATGGGCTCTGTCCGCTTGGCGGACGGGCCTCTGCATTGTTTGTATCGGACTGTTATACGCCTGTGTCACTGACGTGGCGACAGCAGGTTCGGTTCGGGTCCACCGGATCAGTAAACCGGTGGACCCGGGTGGCTATTTTAGGGATTCCGTCAGTTCCGGCACCGCCTGGAACAGATCGGCCACGAGGCCATAGTCGGCCACCTGGAAGATCGGTGCCTCCTCGTCCTTGTTGATCGCCACGATCACCTTGGAGTCCTTCATCCCCGCCAGGTGCTGGATTGCACCACTGATGCCGATCGCCACATACAGCTCAGGCGCCACCACCTTGCCGGTCTGACCCACCTGGTAGTCATTGGGCACAAAGCCCGCATCCACCGCCGCGCGACTCGCCCCCACCGCCGCACCCAGGGTGTCGGCCAGTGCCTCGATGAGGGCGAAGTTCTCCGAACTCCCCACCCCACGGCCCCCGGAGACCACAATCTTGGCCGCCGTCAGCTCCGGGCGCTCCGATTTGGTCAGCTCCGCACCCACGTAGCTGGAGAGCCCGGGGTTGGCCGCTTCGGTAATGGATTCGATGGCGGCACTGCCGCCTTGTGCCGCCACGGCGTCAAACGCCGTGGTGCGCACCGTGATCACCTTGGTACTGTCAGAAGATTGCACCGTGGCCAGGGCGTTGCCCGCGTAGATCGGGCGCACAAAAGTGTCTTCGGATTTGACCGCCGTGATCTCGGAGATCTGCGCCACATCCAGACGGGCGGCCACTCGGGGCAGGAAGTTCTTCCCCGTGGTTGTGGCCGGGGCCAGGATGTGGCTGTAGCCACCGGCAATGCTCACCACCAGGGCGGAGAGCGTCTCTGCCAGCGGGTGCGCGTACTGCGCGGCATCGGCCACCAGCACCTTGGCTACCCCTGCTGCTTTGGCGGCCGCATCGGCCACCGCACCGCAGCCGCTGCCGGCCACCAGCACGTGAATCTCGCCCCCGATCTGCACCGCCGCACCCAGGGTGCTGAGCGTCGCCGGCTTCAGGGTGGCGTTGTCGTGTTCGGCGATTACCAGAATACTCATTCTCTACGCTCCCCTCAGATCACTTTCGCTTCGGTCTTCAGCTTCTCGACCAGCTCGGCCACATCGGCCACCTTCACCCCGCCCTGGCGCACCGCCGGCTCATTGACCTCCAGGGTCTTGAGCCTGGGGGTGACGTCCACCCCCAGCTCCTCGGGGGTGAGCACATCGAGCGGCTTCTTCTTCGCCTTCATGATGTTGGGCAGCTTGGCGTAGCGCGGCTCGTTCAGGCGCAGGTCGGTGGTCACGATGCAGGGCAGCTTCAGCGACACCGTCTCCAGGCCCCCGTCGATCTCGCGGGTCACCTTGGCCTGTCCCTCACCCAGCTCCAGCCTGGAGGCAAAGGTGCCCTGGGCCCAGCCCAGCAGTTCGGCCAGCATCTGGCCGGTCTGGTTCGAATCGTCATCAATCGCCTGCTTGCCCAGAATCACCAACTCGGGTTGCTCGCGCTCGATCACCGCTTGCAGCAGCTTGGCCACGGCCAGCGGCTGCAGTTCGGCTTCGCTCTCCACCTGGATCCCGCGATCGGCACCCAGCGCCAGCGCGTTGCGGATCGTCTCCTGCACCGCCTTGCTCCCCAGGGAAACCGCCACCACTTCCGTGGCCTTGCCCGCCTCGGCCAGGCGTACCGCCTCTTCCACGGCGATCTCGTCGAACGGATTCATCGACATCTTCACGTTCGCCGTCTCCACACCACTGCGGTCCGGCTTCACGCGAATCTTTACGTTGTAATCCACCACTCGTTTGACTGCGACCAGTACTTTCATGATGCGCTTTCCTCAACCGGAATTCGGACTGCGGGCAATCTGCCCGTTAAATAAACTGTGGCGACCGCTTCTCCAGGAACGCGGTAACCCCCTCCGCAAACTCGCCGCTGGCGGCGCATTTTGCAAAACTCTCCATCTCCAGATGCAGATGTTCCTGCAGCCGGTTGGTGGATGAGGCATTGATCAGTGATTTGGCCTGCGCCATGGCGAGCGCCGGGCCACGCACCAGGATTGCCGCCAGTTTCATGACAGACTCTTCGAGACTCTCCGCCGCCACCACTTGATTGACCAGGCCGAATTGCAGTGCCCGCTGGCCATCGAAGCGGTTGCCGAGCAATGCCATCTCCATGGCCTGCTTGCGTCCCACAATCCGCGGCAAGGTCCAGGTGGCGCCACCATCCGGCGAGGCCCCGATATGGCGATAGGCGAGCGTGAAGTAGCTCTCCTGCGCGGCGATGGCCAGATCGCAGGCAGCCATCAGGCTCAGGCCAAATCCGGCGACGGCACCCCCGACCATGGCGATGACCGGTTTGCGCATGGTGACGATCAGTTCGATGGCAGCGTGCACATCGCGGATGACGGCCCGCAGATCGTGGTCGCGCTGCGCCTCATCGAGCTCCAAAAACTGTTTGAAGTAACCGATGTCGCCGCCTGCCATGAAATTGCCGCCACTGCCGCCAATCACCACGCAGCGCACGCTGGCATCGGCAGCCACGGCTGCTGTCTGGCGGTGCAAAGCTGCCGCCATGGCCGGATCCAGGGCATTGAGCTGTGCTGGACGATTGAGGGTCAGCACGGCCACACCATTGCGGTCCTCACGAATCACGGTGTCGTTCATCCCACCCCCTTTTTCAACTGTTGTTCCAGGGCATGCCAATGGGGCTGCCACTCTTCTGCGTCGGGTTTTTCTGCGGACCACCCGACCTGCTCCAGTATGGTCTGCGTACCGACGACGCCTTCCCTGCCCACCAGCACGCCACGCACCTGGGCCCGCGCGATCACTCCCCGCTGGTCGCGGAACACCTGTTCCATATGCACGGAACGGTCGTCCCACCAGAGCACGCGGGTGTGCAGTTCAAAGCGTTCGAAGACCTTCAGCGGACGGAAAAAGCGGATGGCCGCAGTGGCCAGCACCGGCTGCCAGTGCTGTCGGACCATGGCGCGAAGCAGTCCCAACCGCATCGTGAGGTCCAGTCGCCCCAGGTCCATGAGGGCGAGATACCGCGCATTGTTCATGTGCAGATTCAGGTCCAGGTCGTTGGGCAGTACACGCAACGGCACGACCGAGGTTTCCATCACTTCGAGACGCGGTGCGCGCCAGGCGCGCATGGCCACCCAGATCAGACGCAGAAACAGGTTCATGATCAGGTCACTCCTTGTGCACGGCTGGACGGAATCCCGGTGTGCCAGCCAGCCCGTCGCTCAGAACGCCTCTTCGGCGAAGGCCATGGTGGCCCGGCCGCCGGCGAGCATCGCGCTGAACAGTCCGCTGGTCTGCGGCAGCAGGCGCTGGTAGAAAAACCGGGCCGTGTCGATCTTCGCCTGGTAGAAGGCGCGCTCGTCGCCCTCCAGTTTGGCGCTGGCAATCTGCACGCTGCGCGCAAACTGATAAGCCATGGCGACAAAACCGAACAGGCGCAGATAGTCACAGGCCACCGCCGCCGGGTCATCAGGATTTTTCATCCCCTTCTCCGCAATCCAGGCGGTTGCCTTCTGCAGCCGGCCGAAGGCCTTGGCCAGCAACGGGAGAAATTCGGCCAGCGCTTCGCTGTCCTGGTTCTGCTCCAGGAAATCGCTGACCGGGTGGAAAAACCGCCGCAGCATGCGACCCATGTTGTCGGGCAGTTTACGCCCGATCAGGTCCAGGGCCTGGATGCCGTTGGTGCCTTCGTAGATCTGGGTGATGCGCGCGTCGCGCACATACTGTTCCATGCCCTGTTCCCGGATGTACCCGTGGCCGCCGAACACCTGCACCCCGATATTGGCCGTCTCCGAACCCAGATCAGTAAACAGCCCCTTGACCACCGGGGTCAGCAGGGCAACCAGTTCGTCGGCTTCCGCGCGGACCTGGGGATCGGGGTGGTTGTGGGCAATATCCAGTTCCTGGGCCACCCAGCCGGCGATGGCCCGGCACCCCTCGTTGTAGGCGCGCATGGTCAGCAGCATGCGCCGCACGTCCGGGTGGACGATGATGGAATCGGCCGCCTTGTCCGGCTGTTTGATACCGGTCAGCGAACGCCCCTGGATCCGGTCGCGGGCGTAGGCGACTGCCCCCTGATAGGCCGCCTCACCAATCCCCAACCCCTGAATGCCGACCCCGAGACGGGCGGAGTTCATCATGGTGAACATGCCGCGCATCCCCTTGTGCAGTTGCCCCACCAGGTAACCTTCCGCCTCGTCGAAGTTGATGACACAGGTGGCCGAACCGTTCAGGCCCATCTTGTGCTCAATGGATCCACAACTCACCCCGTTGCGGGCACCGATGCTTCCGTCCTGGTTGGCTTTGAACTTGGGGACAATGAACAGGCTGATGCCCCTGATTCCCTTGGGTGCGTCGGGTGTGCGGGCCAGCACCAGATGGACGATATTGTCGGTCAGGTCGTGTTCCCCGGCCGAGATGAAAATCTTGGTGCCGGTAACCCGATAGGTCCCGTCTTCCTGGGGCACCGCCTTGGTCCGCAACAATCCCAGGTCCGTCCCACTGTGCGGCTCGGTGAGGCACATGGTGCCGCTCCACTTGCCCGATACCAGCTTCGGCAAATAGAAACTTTTCAGCTCTTCCGTGCCATGGGTCCGCAGTGCCTCATAGGCACCGTGGGTGAGTCCCGGGTAGAGACTGAAGGAGAGGTTGGCACCGCAGATCATCTCCTCGACCATCAGGTTGATGGTGTAGGGCAAACCCTGGCCACCGTAGGCAGGGTCGGACGCCAGACTGTTCCAGCCCGCCTCCACGAAGGCGGCATAAGCCTCCTTGAATCCGTGAGGCGTGGTCACTTCGCCGTCACGGAAGGTGCAGCCCTCGGCATCGGCAGACTGATTGAGGGGGTTGAGCTCGTTTTCGCAGAACCGAGCCGCCTCTTCCAGCACGGCGTCCACCAGGTCCGCCGACAGCTCTTCGTTGCCGGGCAATGCATAGAGACGACTGGAGTCCAGCAGTTCGTGAAACACAAAGCGCATATCGCGCAGGGGAGCTTTGTAAGTAGCCATGGTCTCAGTTCCTTAGAGGTTTGCCGGTCTGCAGCATGTGCTCGATACGCGCCAGCGTGTCGGGATGCCGCACCAGATTCATGAACGCGGCGCGTTCGAGGTTCAGGACGCCGGATTCGTCCACGGTTTCAGTCATGTCGGTGTTCCCGCCACTCAGCACATTGGCCAATTCTCCGGAGACCACCACATCGTGCCGGGTCGCCATGCCCCGTTGCCGAAAACCATCCACCGCCATGGCAAACGCGGCGCGCGCGGTTGCCCCGGGCAGATGCAGTTCGGGAGATTCCGGCGGGGTGTAGCCCTCCACCATGGCCAGTGCGCGCGCCTTGGCGTCGGCCAACAGCCGGTCGCGATTCATGGTGATGGCATCCTGCTCGCGCAGGAACAGCAGATCTCTGGCCTCGGCCGCCGATTTGGCCACCGTGGCAACGCTGATGGTTTCGAACGCCTTACTCGGTGGCGGCATGGGTCCGCCGGGTCGGCGTTTGTTGGCCGTCCAGCGTTGCAGCAGTTCCTTGCTTCCGCCCCAGGCGGGAATCAGGCCGACACCCACTTCCACCAGCCCCATGTAGGTTTCGGCGTGGGCCTGTACGGCACTGCAGTGAAGCAGCACTTCACAGCCGCCGCCAAGCGCCATCCCGGAGGGGGCGCCCACCACGGGGAACGGTGCGTACTTGAGCTGACGGTAGGTCTCCTGACCCAAGGCCACCATTCCCTCTATGTCATCCCACAACGCCACGTTCGCGGCGAACATCACCAGGCCCAGATTGGCACCGGCGGAGAAGTTGCTCCCCTCGTTGTAGATGACCATTGCCTGATAGTCCGCCTCAACGATGGCGATGGCCTTCTGCACCATGGCAAGAATGTCGCCATCGATGGCATTCATCTTGGAGTGGAACTCCAGGCAGACGACCCCGTCGCCGATGTCCCACAGGCTGGCCGATCCGTTGCGCGCCAGCGGTTCGCTGCGCCGTTTGACGTCCTCGAGCAGCAGCACACCATCAGGCCGCTCCAGATTGGCGTATTCACCGTCCGTGGTCAGGTATTGCAGATGGCCATCCAGCGTGCGGTAGAAGCCTTCCGCCCGGGCCTGTTCCAGCAGGGTGGGCACCGCGATGCCCTCCTCTTGCAGACGTGCGGCAAACCAGTCGGCGCCTATCCGGTCAACCAGTTCAAACGGACCGTACTTCCAGTTGTATCCCAAGCGCATGGCGGTATCGACGCCGACGATGTCGTCGCTGATCTCCGGCACCAGGTTGATGGCATAGAGCAGGGTCTGAGACAGCACGCTCCAGGCGTACCGTCCACCGCGATCGGCGTGGGCCACCAGTGCGCGCAGCCCCTCTTTCGCCGCCTCCAGGCTCTCCAGGCGTGCCTTCTGCTGCGGGCGGTATTCGCCGCTCTGCAGGTCGATGGCTTCCTTGATCTTTTGTCCGTCCGCGCGGTTGAGTCGGTAGAATCCGCCCTTGCCCTTTCTGCCGGTGTAGCCGTCCCTGATCATGCGATCAATAAGGGGCGGGATCTCCGCCACGGCATGAAAGGGATCCTCTTTGGCCAGGGTCGATTTCATGCTCTGCATCAGGTGCGGCATCAGGTCGATCCCGACCAGGTCCGACAGGCCGAAGACCCCCGTCTTGGGAATCCCCATGGGCCGTCCGCAGATGGCGTCCGCCTCTTCCACGGTGATCCCCTGTTCCATGGCCTGCATGACGGCGGTCTGAATCCAGTAGATGCCGATCCGGTTACCGATGAATCCCGGCGTGTCTTTGCAGCGGACCACCCCTTTGCCCAGACGGCGGTCACACAAATCGCTGATGGTATCGACCGCGTCGCCGCGGGTCTGTCGGCCGGCGACGATCTCCAGGAGACGCATGTAACGCGGCGGATTGAAAAAGTGGGTGATCAGGAAGTCGCGGGCGAAGGCGTCACTCTGACCCTGCACCAACAGGTCCAGCGGAATGGTGGAGGTGTTGGATGAGACCACGGAGCCCGACTTGCGCACGGCATCCACCTTGGCGTAGAGCGCCTGCTTGATGTCGAGGCGTTCGATCACCGCTTCGATGATCCAGTCAACATCGGACAGCAACTCCAGGTGATCCTCCAGGTTACCGGTGGTCACCAGCCGGGCATTGCGCTTGTGCATGAAGGCGGCGGGCTCGGCCTTGAGCAGTTTGGCCACGGCGCCTTCGGCAATGGCATTGCGGTTGTCGGCACCCTGCGGAACGATATCCAGCAGCACCACCGGGATACCGGCGTTGGCGATGTGGGCGGCGATGCCGGCCCCCATGACACCCGCGCCGAGAACGGCTACTTTCTGAATCTCCATCACACCGACTCCAGAATGGTGGCAATTCCCTGGCCGCCGCCGATGCACTGGGTGGCCAGCGCATACTTGGCCCCTTCCCGCTGCAGCAGGCTGGCCGCCTTGCCAGTGATGCGCGCGCCGGTGGCACCCAGCGGGTGACCGAGGGCGATGGCGCCTCCATCCAGGTTGACCCGCGATTCATCCAGGCCCAGTTCCCGCATGCTGGCGATCGACTGCGAGGCAAAGGCCTCGTTGAGTTCGACAATGTCGATATCCGAGGCCTTCAATCCCGCCCGTTCCAGCGCCTTGCGGGTGGACCAGACCGGACCGATGCCCATGATTTCCGGTTCGCAGCCGGCTACCGCAATGCTTCTGATCCGCGCCAGCGGCGTAAGACCATGCTGCTCGGCGTAGGCTTCGCTGCAGACCAGGGTCGCCGAAGCGCCATCGGTCAGCGGTGAAGCGGTACCGGCGGTCACCGAGCCTTCGGCGCTGAACGCGGGTTTGAGCTGGGACAACCCTTCGGCGGTGGTTTCAGGCCGCACACAGCCATCGGTGTCCACCACCTTGCCATCGAATTCGATAGGTATGATCTCGTCGGACAGACGCCCCGCGGCCTGCGCTGCGGCCGCCTTCTGATGGCTGCGCGCGGCAAAGGCGTCCTGTTCCTGGCGTCCGATTTCCCACCGTTTGGCCACGTTCTCGGCGGTCTCACCCATCCCCATGTAGGCCTGCGGGTAACGCTCGTAGAGTCCGGGATGGGGCATGGGGTTGAACCCCGTCATGGGAATACGGGACATGGACTCGACCCCGGCGCAGATAAACGCCTCGCCGGCATTCATCTGGATATTGCCTGCCGCCCAGTGGATAGCCTGCATGGAGGAACCGCAGAAACGGTTGACGGTCGCGCCGGTCACCGACAGCGGCAGCCCGGCGAGAAAACCGACCAGGCGGGCGACATTGAACCCCTGTTCGGCCTCGGGAAAGGCGCAGCCCATGATCAGATCTTCGATGGTCTGCGCGTCCACTCCGGTACGCTGTAGCAATCCTTTCACGACTTGAGCGGCCAGCTCATCCGGCCGCACCTTGGCCAGAGCCCCCTTGTGCGCGAAGGTGTATGGGCTGCGGACATATCCCGCGATTACAACGCTCTTCATGGTCGATTCTCTCCTGAATAATTCACGATTCGTTTGGCCGCCACTGATCAGGACCGGCCGTTGGCCACTTTCTGGTCGAGGTCGCTCAGCGCTGCCTGCGCCTGCCGCTCAACTTCCTGCAGTTCTTCCACCGCCGCCTCCAGATCCTCGCGCTGCTGCTGCAGATCAGCGAGACGGCGCCGCACCTTCTCCAGCAACAGCCGGGTTTGACTGGCCTGGGTCATGTCGACCTCGTAGAGATCGAGGTACTCCTTGATGTCCGCCAGCGAAAAACCGAGCCGTTTGCCCCGCAGGATGAGCAGCATGCGGGCCCGCTCCCGATAGGTGTAGGCGCGCGTATTGCCAAGCCGCTGCGGCATCAGCAGACCCTTGGCTTCATAGAACCGGATGGTTCTGGGAGTGATACCCAGGTCATCGGCCAGTTCGGTCACGGTGTAGATCTTGCTCATGGTGCTCCCCGGAAGATTGACGCATAGTAGAGACGAATTACGTATACGTCAACCCCCTTTCCATTACGTAACCTTGAGTTCGACATAACCATTGGAAATCGGACACCGATCCCGGCCCCGGCCGTTGACATTGCCCGTTGTCGGTTAGAATCGGCGCATGAGCGCAGTCGTGGATACCAAAACGAGAATTCTGGATGCGGCGGAACGCCTGTTTTCGGAACGCGGTTTCAATGGCACCTCCATGCGGGACATCACCGGCGTCGCGGATGCCAACCTGGCCGCGGTCAACTACCACTTCGGTTCCAAGGAACGGCTGCTGGAGGAGGTGTTCGCTCGCCGTGTCCTGCCGCTGAATGCGCGCCGGATGGCACTGTTGGAGGATCTGGAAGCGCACTATCCGCAGGGTATTCCGGACGTGTCCCTCATCGTCCGCTGCTACGTGGCACCCGCCCTGCTGCTCACCCGGGGGCTGGGAACGCAGGGCTCGCTGTTCATGCGCCTGCTGGGGCGAGCCTTTGCCGAACCGGGTCCCGAGGCACGCAGACACCTTCCCGAACTCTATGCCGAGATGAAGCAGCGCTATCTTGCGGCCTTTACCGCAGCCCTGCCCACCGTACCCATCGAAGTCATCGCCTGGCGCCTCCACTTCATGATCGGGGCACTGAGCTACACCATGGGCGGTACGGACGCCCTCAATCTGATCGTCAACTGTCCGCATTGTGATCCGGACGACGTGGAATCCGTCACCGAGCAACTGGTGGCGTTTGTCTCTGCCGGCTTGAACGCCCCCGTTCCCGCGTAACCCGTGTCCCCGCCGCCCGGGTTGACAGAAAGTCGGGGGCTATGGTCTGCTAAATTAAAACGATCGTTTGAATCATATCGCGGCGCCCTGGATTGGCGCCGAGCCCCTCGGGCTCGCATTACCAAGTTGGGTCACGCGCTTCCAGGGCGTTGGACACACCATCGAACATTGGAAGCGGAGGATTGCCGTGAGCGCTACTGCCCCCCTGGCGAACAAACCCTATGCCAGCGACACACTCGGCGCACTGTTTGCCGCGAGAGTGCGTGACACCCCGGAGCGGTGCGCCTACCTGGTCTACGATGCCGAATCCCACACCTGGCAGGAACTGAGCTGGCAGGACACCTCCGACCGGCTCTCCCTCTGGTGCGCCGCATTGGCAGCCGAAGGTCTGGCTCCGGGTGACCGGGTCGGCCTGATGCTGCACAACCGCCTGGAATGGATACTCTTCGAGCAGGCGGCCACCTCGCTTGGCCTGGTCACGGTTCCCATCTTCGCCGAGGATCGCGGAGGCAACGTGGCCTATATCTGCCGTGACGCCGGTGTCCGGGTACTGCTGATCGAAGGGAGCCAGCAATGGCACGGACTGCAACCTGAACTCCCGGAGCTGCCGGAACTGAAGCGGATTGTTCATATCGATCCGCTGCCACGCGCCCAGGATGCGCGCCTCGTACCGGTTGCCGACTGGTTGCCCTCCTCCGCCCCACCTCATGCCCCCCTGCCCGGCGACGCCAACGGCCTGGCCACCATCGTCTATACCTCAGGCACCACGGGGAACCCCAAGGGCGTGATGCTGAGCCACCGCAACATCCTCTCCAACATCCAGGCGGCCACGCAGATCCTCAGGGTGACCCCGGATGATCGCTTCCTCTCCTTCCTGCCCCTCTCCCACATGCTGGAACGGACCGGCGGCTACTACCTGCCCATGCTAACCGGCGCGAGCGTCGCCTTTTGCCGTTCCATTCCCCAGCTGGCGGAGGACCTTGAGAGTGTCCGCCCCACCTGCCTGATTTCGGTTCCGCGAATCTACGAACGGGTCTATGCCCGAATGCAGGAGGGCCTGCGGGACGGCTCCGCGCTGAAGCGCCTCCTCTTCAAACTGGCGGTAGACGCCGGCTGGCACCATTTCGAACGCCGCCAGGGGCGCGCAGGCTGGCGCGTATCCGAGCTGTTCAGGCCGTTTCTGGACCGCCTGGTCGGAGCCAAACTGCGCGCGCGTCTCGGTGGCCGGCTGCGTGCCGCGATCAGCGGTGGCGCTCCTCTCTCCCCGGAGATCGCACGGGTATTCATCGGCCTGGGGGTACCGATACTCCAGGGTTACGGACTGACCGAGAGCAGCCCACTGCTGACCGGCAATCGGCCGGAGGACAACCTGCCCGCCAGTATCGGCACCGCGGCCCCCGACACCGAGTTGAAGCTGGGCGCGGACGGGGAACTGCTGGCCCGCGGCCCGCAGATCATGCTCGGATTCTGGAACAACGAGGAGGAGACCCGCCGGGTGATCGATGCGGATGGGTGGCTGCACACCGGGGACGTGGCACGCTGTGACGAATCCGGACACTACTTCATCACCGGGCGCATCAAAGAGATCATTGTCATGGCCAACGGCGAGAAGGTGTCGCCGTCCGACATGGAAATGGCCTTCGCCACCGATCCCTTGTTTGATCAGGCCATGGTGATCGGCGAGGGGCGCTCCTACCTGGCGGTGCTCGGTGTGGTGAACCCCGACGAGTGGCGCGAACTGTGCGCCACCCTGGCCATAGATCCGACCGCGGACGGAAGTCTGGCCGACCCGCGCGCCGAAGCTGTCGCACTCGACCGAATCGGCACCCATCTGCACCACTTCCCGGGCTATGCCAAGGTGCGCAAAGTGACCCTGATGCGTGATCCGTGGACCATCGAAAACGGGCTCCTCACCCCCACCCTGAAAATGAAACGGGCCAAGATCCTGGCCCACTTTGCCAAGGAGGTGGCCGCAATGTACAGCGGCCACTGATCGTTTCGCCTTTGCTGCCGGTCGGTTTGCCCCCGCGGACCTGCCGCTGCAGCGTGCCCGCCGGAAAAAGAAAACCGCCCAGGTGGGCGGCTGTGTGAGTCAGTCTGGTAAGAGAGCTTATTCTTGATGTTGCCTATACGCGATTATTTGCGATTTCTTCCCCACCCAGTTTCAGGAACCGCTACCGGGAAGCGCGGCGACTGAAATGCACTAGGCGGGGTCTATGACACCACGGTGTGCGCTGCACAACAACGCACCAAAGGGCAATGGTATTTGAGCGAGAACCTGTACCGTTGGCGGTCGGTGATTTGTGAAAAATTAACCGCTTAGGCAGGAAATTCTCAAACCGACGCCAACCAGGACTCCGCCTCCGACCGCGTTCTGAAGACCTGGATCCGGAATCTTGGATCATCCATGGTGGTCTGGTAGATCCGGGCCAGGCCGAAGACCAGGGGGGTATCGGCGACCAGTGCGATGGTCACCACACCGGCTGCCATCAGCATCCGTTTGCGGCGTTGGGCCATCAGCTCGATATCGGAGAAATTGAGCTGCGGTCGTGACCCGGTATAGTCCGCCAGGACCTTGTAACCGGCCTGCAATCCCATGCCGGGAAGCGCGTCGAAAAACCGGAAAAAATCTTCCTGCGCCAAGGCACCGGTACCGTACTGGTAGAGCACGTTGGCCGAACGATCATAGATATTACTGATTGGAGGCATGAATGGAGCCTTCCTTTGCACCACGGAACATTGTTATTTTGATTATCTGAGTATATCGATAAAGAACTGCCAGTAGGACTGGCCTTCCGTTCAGTATTCGATTGGCCCTTTGGCGGTGCTCCGATGTGGTCTGCGCTGAATTCTGTGGTCAAATAGCGCCCATGCCGACCAGCCACCCGGAATTGACACCTTGAGAACCCGCTTCGACGGCGCACTGTTTGAAGCCATCGCCGACGGTGCAACGGTCATCACGGCCGGCCATCGCCTGGCTCAATCCCTGGTCGACGATTTTCTGGACTCCGCTGCCGCCACGGCACTGCACACCCCCACAGTCATTCCGCTGGCCGGCTGGTATGCCGCGCAGTGGCAGCTCTGGCGCGAACTGCGGGCCGATCCGGAGTCCGCACCCCCACCCCTGCTGCTTGGGCGCCACCACTCCCTGACGCTGTGGGAACAGGTGATCCGCGACGATCCGCCGCCGCAGACCCCCGGCAACCCACTGATCAGCCGTCTGGCCATGCAGGCGTGGACCCTCTGT
>JBNLBB010000030.1:0-22587 GCA_050302415.1 Gammaproteobacteria bacterium
ACTTGAGGGGACCTGGGGCAAAGAGCGTAACCGGGTCGAGGTGTTGATCATCGCCACACCGCTGGTGCTGATCTGGGATGCCGGGCGCGGCCACTATCGCGAATCCGGCTACTGGGAAATCAATCGCCTGCTGATGCGCCAGCAATAGATTTTCCAGCAAGCATCAGCCTACAACCGTACCCCACATTAGCCCCGTCAATGGCCGGATAGTTTTTTTTGCCTTCCAGCCGACGTGAGGTCACGGTAACCTAGGCGGCCGTTGGCGACGCTGTCGCCAACGGCAGGCAGACCAGACGGAATAAGAATGGCCATACCCGATTTCACGGAATCCGAGCTGTGGTTGAACAGCTCAACATGGCAGTTGCGTTGGGGAGGGGAGATCGACATCCCAAGGGCGGAGAGAGCGCTTCGCCGCCATCCCCGTGACTGTGAACTGACCGCTTGCCCCACGGCCATCCGGCGGGTGGAAGACTGCGCCCAGGTGGTTCGCAGGACCCGGATCGCACGCGACCCCCGCCAGTTCTACTACAGTGTGCTGAAAGCGTCCGCCAGCGGTATTCGCGAAGACCACCACCTCAGAGACTGCGTGGCGACCCGGTTGCGGACCCAGGCCGGTCACGAGGCGGACGCACCGCGTGCGCACGGACCAAAACCGAATTGAAGCTGCAATCCATATCGATTTTCTGGAGGAACTGATCCATGGCGAAAAAAGCGAACATCAAAAACGCCTTCTATGCACAGTCCGGCGGGGTCACCGCCGTCATCAACGCCTCGGCGGCCGGCGTGATCGAGACCGCACGCAAGCACAAAGACAAGATCGGCAAGGTGTACGCCGGGCGTAACGGCATTATTGGCGCCCTGACCGAAGACCTGATCGATACGAGTAAAGAGAGCACTGCGGCCATCCGCGCCCTGCGCCACACCCCATCAGGCGCGTTTGGTTCCTGCCGCTACAAACTGAAAAGCCTGGAGGCGAACCGCGCCGAGTACGAACGCCTCATCGAGGTGTTCGAGGCACACAACATCGGCTACTTCTTCTACAACGGTGGCGGCGATTCCGCGGACACCTGCCTCAAGGTATCGCAGCTGTCCAAAAAACTGGGCTACCCCATCCAGGCCATCCACGTGCCCAAAACCGTGGACAACGACCTGCCGATTACCGACACCTGTCCGGGTTTTGGTTCTGTCGCCAAGTACATCGCGACCTCCACGCTCGAAGCCACCTTTGACGTCGCTTCCATGGCGAAGACCTCCACCAAAGTGTTTGTGCTCGAAGTGATGGGACGCCATGCCGGATGGATTGCCGCAGCCGGCGGCCTCGCCTCCTCCGCGGATAGGGATCTGCCGGTGTTGATCCTGTTTCCGGAAGTCCCGTTTGATCAGAACACATTTCTGAAGCGCGTCGACGAGATGGTGAAACAGTACGGTTTCTGCTCCATCGTCGTCTCGGAAGGGGTGCAGGATGCCGCGGGCAGGTTCCTGTCGGACCAGGGGCTGCGCGACGCCTTCGGTCATGCGCAGCTTGGTGGTGCCGCACCCGTCATCGCCAACCTGGTCAAACAGCATCTCGGCTACAAATACCACTGGGCGGTTGCCGACTATCTGCAGCGCGCCGCGCGCCACATCGCCTCGAAGACGGACGTGGACCAGGCCTACGCCATGGGTAAAGCGGCCGTGGAGATGGCGATCAAGGGAAAAAATGCGGTCATGGCCACTATCGTCCGCCAATCCTCCAGCCCCTACCGCTGGAGCGTCGGCGAGGCACCTTTGTCCAAAGTGGCCAATCGCGAAAAAATGATGCCGAAAAATTTCATCACCAAGGACGGATTCGGTATCACATCGAAGTGTCGGGAGTACCTGCAACCGCTGATTACCGGTGAGGACTACCCGCCCTTCAAAAACGGTCTCCCCACGTACGTGCAGCTGAAGAATGCACCTGTCAAAAAGAAACTGAAGACGGATTTCAACGTGTAGCGGTCACGCGGGTTCACACCCGGTGCCCGGCAGGGCTCCGGGCGTGAACTATGCTTGGCCATCAAGGATAAATAGCAAACCGGGGGGTTTTAAATGTCATTCGCTATCATGTTCGCGTTGGCGTGTGCCGTCGCGGCCATTCTCTATGGATTTGTCCAGATTCGCTGGATTCTTGCCAAGCCGGCCGGCTCCGATCGGATGATCGCGATCTCCGATGCCATTCAGGAGGGTGCCAAGGCCTATCTCAATCGCCAATACACCACGATCGCCGCCGTTGGCGCACTGATTTTTGTCATTGTTGGTGCGGCCATCGGCTGGTATTCGGCTATCGGGTTCCTGATCGGCGCCCTGTTTTCGGGGCTGGCCGGCTATATCGGTATGAACATCTCGGTGCGCGCCAACGTACGCACGGCCGAAGCCGCCAAGAATGGCCTCAATGCCGCTCTGCAGGTCGCCTTTCGCGGGGGCTCCATTACCGGCATGCTGGTCATCGGGCTGGGACTGCTCGGGGTGGCCGGGTACTACGCCATCCTGAGTTCCATGACCCCGGCCGGCGAGACGGTCGATCTGGCACCGCTGGTGGGCCTCGGCTTCGGCGGTTCGCTCATCTCCATTTTCGCGCGTCTGGGTGGCGGCATCTTCACCAAGGGCGCCGACGTGGGCGCGGACCTGGTGGGCAAAGTGGAAGCCGGCATTCCCGAAGACGATCCGCGCAATCCGGCGGTCATCGCCGACAATGTGGGGGACAACGTGGGAGACTGCGCCGGCATGGCCGCGGACCTGTTCGAGACCTACGCGGTCACCGTGATCGCCACCATGCTGCTGGGCAGCCTGCTGATCGGCGGCGCCGGCGTGGTCACCTATCCGCTGGTGCTGGGGGGCGTCTCCATCATCGCTTCGGTCATCGGCAGCTACTTTGTCAAAACCGGTGACGACGGAAAAATCATGAAAGCGCTCTACCGTGGCCTGCTGGTCGCCGGGGTGCTCGCGGCGATCGCCTTCTACCCGGTGACCGCCATGATCATGGACAACAACGGCCACTACAGTGTGATGGAACTCTACGCCTCGGCGCTGATCGGCCTGCTGCTGACGGCGGCCATGGTCATCATCACCGAGTATTACACCGGCACGGAATACGAACCGGTCCATCACATTGCTGAATCCTCGTCGACCGGACCCGCCACCAATGTGATTGCCGGTCTGGCCGTCTCCATGAAATCGACGGGCTGGCCGGTACTGGCCGTCTGCGCCAGTATCATTGCCGCCCACGATCTGGCCGGACTCTACGGTATTGCCATCGCCGCCACCTCCATGCTCTCGATGACCGGGATCATCGTCGCCCTGGATGCCTACGGCCCGATCACCGACAACGCAGGCGGCATTGCCGAAATGGCTGAACTGCCGTCGGAGATTCGCGACATCACCGATCCGCTCGACGCGGTGGGCAACACCACCAAAGCCGTCACCAAGGGGTATGCCATCGGCTCCGCCGCCCTGGCCGCCCTGGTGTTGTTCGCGGACTTCACCCACGAGCTCAGCCGCCACGGCCAGGAGGTGATATTCCAGCTGTCCGATCCGCTGGTGCTGGTCGGCCTCTTTATCGGTGGGCTCATCCCCTTCCTGTTCGGCGCCATGGCCATGGAGGCCGTCGGTTCCTCAGCCGCTGCAGTAGTGCGTGAAGTCCGGCGCCAGTTCAAGGAGATACCGGGAATCATGGACCGCACCGCCAAGCCGGACTATTCGCGCGCCGTGGACATGCTCACCAAGTCGGCGATCAAGGAGATGATGCTGCCCTCCCTGCTGCCGGTCGCCGTGCCGGTGGTGGTGGGCATGGTGCTCGGACCCAAAGCGCTGGGCGGACTGCTGGTGGGCACCATTGTCACCGGACTGTTTGTCGCCATCTCGATGACCACCGGTGGCGGGTCGTGGGACAACGCCAAAAAATACATCGAAGACGGCCACCTGGGCGGCAAGGGGTCCGAAGCCCACAAGGCCGCGGTAACTGGTGACACCATCGGCGATCCCTACAAGGACACCGCAGGGCCGGCCATCAATCCGCTGATCAAGATCATCAACATCGTGGCACTGCTGATCGTACCGCTGATCTGATCCGGGCACCGCAACCGGGACACAGGCCCGCCCGGCGGGCCTGTGTCATTTCAGGCAGCCGCCTTGCAACTCAGTCTGCCCCTGCAATACTCATCGGTACACGCCGGCTCCAAACCGGCCGCAGACCATGAATGGACGCTTAGGCAGATGTTTGACCATGAAGAGATACACGGAACGGGGTTCCTGGACTATGGCTTTGCCATTGCCCACTTCATCGAAGCTGCCATGACCCACAATCCGAGACAGGTGTTTTCCAGCTTCGAAATTCTCGACGAAATTCGCGCCGACGGCTTCAGTGCCCACGCCGAGTACAGCTTTCTTGACCACCGGCTGGTGGTGCACAAATGCGATGTTTTCGGCAGCGAAGTGGTGATGTCTACCCAACCGCAAAGCATCTCCGAAGCCATCGCCGACATCGGGTCACGGGAAGTGGCAGGTGAAATCCGCATTGACCGGGACAGCGGGGAGATCTATCTGCGCCATCGCCCGGAAAGTGAGAGCAGCCGCGAAATCGAGCGGACTTTCGAGCAGTGGTGCGACGCCGTCTCCCAGGCGATCGGCAGAACCCCGTGGACGGTGGTCTCCTGCCGGGTCGATGGCCGCGTCATCACCGATGTCCGCGTGGAGCGGCTCCACTTCACCCTCTCGGCACCGCCGGAGCTGGCGAATCGGGTAGGGCAGTTCCTTGGCGGCATGGGTGCCAGGCAGGAGGCGATTGCCGATTACAGCGAGGTGGCCAACTGGTTGCGCTACGCGGCGCTCTGCCCCGTCTGAGCGTCACATACCCCGAAACCGGCACGGTTCCGGGCCAATTCCACCCGCCCGACAGGTCGGGTTCCCCCAAAAATTTTTTATGGCGGGTGGCGCCGATTTGGGCACCGGGGTGGTCTCCGGACCGGGTGGAAAAATCTAAGGCATTGTATTTGTTCGCAGTTGGATTCGCCGCCCGCCAGCGCCGTTCCCACTCCCGAACCGCCGCCCATAAGGCACCGAAAAATTTACGGTTTCAGCATATTGCACAAGCGCCCATCAACCTGATAAAAGTCGCGAAAATTTGGTCTGCCTGCCAGCCTCCGGGAGGTTTTCAGCTGATGCGCATACACAAAGACACGGCCCTGGAAGATGGGTTTGCGTTTCCCATACATGACGACTTTGCCATCGCTGAGCGGGAGGATGGCAAGGGACAGGCCGTCTATGATTTGCGCGGGCATGCCCGCGGTGAGCTGGTGGCCCGGTTTACCGGATATGTCATCCCCTACCGGACGCAGCACACCCTGCAGATCACGCCTTCGGCCCACCTGCTGGACATGAGCTTTGTCGGCTACCTGGCCCACTCCTGCTCGCCCAACGTCTTCGTGGACATGCAATCCTTCGAAGTGTGGGCCCTTGAGGACATCGCGCCGGACACCCAGCTCACCATGGACTATGCTGCGACGGAAGACGTGCTCTACAAGCAGTTCCGTTGCCTCTGCCAGTCTCCCAAGTGCCGCCACTGGGTGACCGGACGCAAGGAAAAAGTGAGCGAGGAGGGACTCGCCTTTCTCGCCTCATTTGCGCACTGAACCACGCCGTGAACACAGACAACAGCGGGCGTTCACTGTGGTGGGCGCGTGAAGATCTCTGTTTCGAATCCGGAGAACTGACGCTGGCCGGCAGGTCGTTGGCCGAGCTCGCCGCCGCCTCCGGCAAACCGACTTTTTTCTACAATCCGGTGCGGGCACAGACCAAACTGGAATCACTGCACCGGGCGCTGGCCGCCACCGGGCAGGCGTACCGCATCTTCTATGCCATGAAGGCCAACCGCTTTGCCCCGCTGCTCAGCTATCTGGCCAACACCGGCCTGTGTGGTATTGATGCCTGCTCGCCCCAGGAACTCCAGTTCGCCTGCGCGTGCGGCTTTGATGAGTCGCAGATCTCCTACACCGCCACATCGGTGTCGAATGAGGATCTCGATATCCTGGTACGTCACCCGCGGGCATTGCTCAACTGCGATTCGCTCAGCACCATCCGCCGCCTGGGAGAGCGGGCACCCGGCCGGGCCATCGGGCTGCGCGTGAATCCGGCCATGGGGGTCAGCTACGGCAACAATCAGCTGCTGCAGTACAGCGGTAGCAAGACCACCAAGTTCGGAATCTACAAAGAGCATTTCGCCGAAGCGCTGGCGACCGCGGCCGAGTACGGGCTGGAAGTCACCCGCATCCATTTTCATGTCGGCATCGGCTATCTGGTGCCGCAGTTGGACCTGTGGGACGAAATCGTTGGCGCCTGCACCTGGTTTGTCGATCAGGTGCCTGCCGTGCGCAGCGTAAACCTGGGCGGTGGGTTGGGATTGCCCCACATTGCCGCAGACCGTCCGCTGGATCTGGAGCGCTGGAGCGGCATCATTCGCAAACACTTCGGCCCGCGCAAGCTGGAGGTGTGCATTGAACCGGGGGATTTCGTGGTCAAGGACAGTGGTGTGCTGGTGCTGCAGGTCAACACCGTGGAGCGCAAACAGCAGGTCACCTTTGTCGGCGTCAATGGCGGATTCAATCTCGCCATCGAACCCGCGTTCTACAAACTCCCCTGCGAGCCGGTACCCTGCCGGATCGCCGGGTCTGAAGCAGAGGCTTTCGCCCCGAACAATCTGCAGCCCGTCACGATCGCCGGCAACATCAACGAGGCGCTGGACATTTGGGCTGAAGACAAGGCGCTGCCCCCGCTTCGGGAAGGCGATTACCTGGCCTTTCTGAACGCGGGCGGATATGCCTCCGCCATGAGTTCCAATCACTGCATGCGGGGCGAGTTCGGCGAGCGCCTGCTCCTGCCCGCACGCGCCCCCCGTAGTTAGATCCTGCCCAAAAAAAGAAGCCGGCTTGCGCCGGCTTCCAGTTCGTCATGCTGTCCGCTTATTCCGGATAGACATCCGG
This sequence comes from Gammaproteobacteria bacterium, assembly GCA_050302415.1. Lineage (GTDB taxonomy): Bacteria > Pseudomonadota > Gammaproteobacteria > JBNLBB01 > JBNLBB01 > JBNLBB01. The sequence goes on from JBNLBB010000030.1 coordinate 6,993, forward strand.
TTCATGCAGAAACTCGGGACCGAGTTCGTCAAACCGGAACAGGCGAAAGGCCCGGTGACCATCGACGTCGACGACGCGCAGATCGTCGGTTTCGTACAGGCCATTGGAAGCCACGTCGAAATGGTTGCCGTAGCGCTCCTTCACCTTGTCGAGGGGCAGCTCATGGGCAATGAACTTGTAGATGCCCTTGGCGGCCAGCTTTTCCAGAAAGCCCTTGTCTTCCACCGACGTGTGCGAGCTCAGTACCACGAGCGGGCCACTGCCGGTAAATACCAAAAAAGTCTTCATATCTGATCTCCGAAATTGTTCAGTCAGTCTAGTCGTTGATCTGTTGCTTTGCCGATCAGAGGATCGGGGCAATCACCAGACTGACGATCGCCATGACGTTGATAAGAATGTTCATGGACGGTCCGGAGGTGTCCTTGAACGGGTCGCCGACGGTATCACCGACCACCGCTGCCTTGTGGGCATCGGAACCCTTACCGCCGTGGTTGCCCTTTTCAATGTACTTCTTGGCGTTGTCCCAGGCACCGCCGGCATTGGCCATCATGAGTGCCATGAGCACACAGCCCAGCAGGGCGCCGCCCAGCATGCCGCCCAACGCTTCAGGACCCATGCCAAATCCCACCAGGAACGGCATACCCACCGCGATGACACCGGGCAGGATCATGCGCTTGAGGGCCGCGGTGGTGGCGATGTCCACACACTTGGCGGTATCGGGCTCTCCGGTGCCTTCGAGCAGGCCCGGGATTTCGCGGAACTGACGGCGGATCTCCTTGATCATGTCGAAGGCGGCGTCGCCCACGGCGGTCATGGTGATGGCCGCAATCAGGAACGGAATGATGCCGCCGATGAACATGCCGATCAGCACCTGCGGATTGGAGAGCTCCAGATGGAATCCGGCGTGGTGCTGGTCCACGGTCTGCACGAAGGCCGAGATGATGGCCAGCGCGGCCAGCGCTGCGGCACCGATGGCGAACCCTTTGCCGATGGCGGCGGTGGTGTTGCCCAGTTCGTCCAGTGAATCGGTGATCTTGCGGGTTTCGGCTCCCAGACCACCCATTTCGGCGATACCGCCGGCGTTGTCCGCCACCGGGCCGTAGGCGTCGATGGCCATGGTGATACCCACCGTGGAGAGCATGCCAACCGCGGCAATGCCGACCCCGTAAAGTCCCACCAGCTCGGTGGAGACAAATATGATGGCGCAGATGGCGAGCACCGGAATGACCACGGACTGCATGCCCACGGCGAGACCGGTGATCATCACCGTGGCCGCGCCGGTATCACCCGAGGCGGCGATGCGTTTCACCGGACTGCCTGCCGTGTAGTACTCGGTGACCAGACCGATGATCATGCCGCCGACCGCACCGGCCAGCACCGCGGCCCACACCTTCCAGGTGACGTCCATGCCGGTGACCAGGAAAAAAGAGGCACCAATGAAAATGATGGTCGCGCCAATGGTGCCCGAGCGCAGCGCCTTTTCGGGCGCCAGGTTGGAAAACTTCTTGACGATCACAATACCGAGCACCGAGCAGATCAGCCCCAGGGAGGCCAGCGCCAGAGGCAGGAACATCAGCGTGCTCTGCTCACCCAGTGCCGCAATGGTGGCCACCGACATGGTGGCCGCCATGGCGATGGTGGCAATCATGGCACCGCAGTAGGACTCGAAAATGTCGGAGCCCATACCGGCCACGTCACCCACGTTGTCACCCACGTTGTCCGCGATCACACCCGGGTTGCGCGGGTCATCTTCCGGAATCCCGGCTTCCACCTTGCCGACGAGGTCGGCACCCACATCCGCGGACTTGGTGTAGATGCCGCCGCCCACGCGGGCAAACAGTGCCACGGTGGAGGCGCCCATGCCGAAACCTTCAATGGCGTGGATACCATGCAGGTCCCCCGCCAACACGTAGTAGAGTCCGCCCAGACCGATCAGGCCCAGGGAGGCAACCGCCAGACCCATGATAGACCCGCCGAAGAACGCGACGGTGAGCGCCTGCGCGGCGCCATCGACATGCGCCGCCGTGGTGGTGCGGACGTTGGCTTTGGTTGCGGTGTACATGCCGATATAGCCGGCGATGCCGGAGGCGGCAGCACCCACCACAAACGAAATCGCTGTACCGCTGCCAAGCAGCACCCACAGGATCACCACCAAAACCGCTGCAAATCCGAACAGCATTTTGTATTCGCGGGCCATGAAGACCATCGCGCCAATGTGAATTTCGCGACCGATTTTGGCGACCTTCTCATCTCCTTCGCTGTATTTCATGATCAGCTGGAAAATGATGAAGGCGATCACCAGGCCGACGATTCCGAGAATCGGGGGAATAAAGTGTGCTTGGCTCATTACTTCCTCGTGAGTAGCGTTTTTATGGAAACTGCCTATTTGAGATAGGACGTATCGGGTTCAGTCCCTGAACCGTGGGGTTGGCTTGTTTTATGGAGGTAGGTGGACGTTCTGCCAGTTTGACGATGCCCGCCTCAACCGGCAAAATGCCTCGCTTCCCCAGTATCCGCCATAACCCTGCCAAATGGCGGTATGAATTATACTGATGGCGAAGCGAAACTCAACGTCATCATGTTTCCCACCCTGCGAGGAAAATCAGCCACATGAACCTTGATCGAGTCGGTCCGGGCAAGAATCTGCCCGAAGAAATCAACGTCATCATCGAAATCCCCGCCCACGCCGACCCCGTGAAGTACGAAGTGGACAAAGAGACAGGGGCCATGTTCGTGGACCGTTTCATGAACACCGCCATGTTCTACCCCTGTAACTACGGCTACGTACCCCACACCCTCTCCGAGGATGGGGACCCGGTCGACGTGCTGGTCCCGACGCCGCATCCGCTGATCAGCGGATCGGTCATCAAGTGCCGCCCGGTTGGCGTGCTGAAGATGACCGATGAAGCGGGTCCAGACTCCAAACTGCTGGCGCTGCCCATTCCCAAACTGCGCGGTTTCTATACGGAGGTGGCCTCCGTGGACCAGTTGCCGCAGGGCCTGCTCAACTCCCTCTCCCACTTCTTCGAGCACTACAAAGACCTGGAGGAGGGCAAATGGGTGAAGGTGGAGGGCTGGCACGGACCGGCCGAAGCCAAACAGGAAATCATGGACAGCATTCAGCGCTATAACAGTCTGAAAGAGAAGCCGAAATTTTAGACTGATCTATGAAAATCTGTATCGTTTCCGACAGCCACGACAACCACACACTGCTGGGTACAGCAGTGGCCGAGGCGGTCGACGCAGGCGCGGAGGCGGTGATCCATTGTGGCGACGTGGTGGCCGCCAACACCCTCAAGCTGGCGGGCAACCATCACGTCCCCACCCACATCATCCACGGCAACAATACCGGCGATCTCTTTGCATTGGCAAAGCTCGCCTCCGACCCGGAAAACCAGATACAGCACTATGGGCAGGATGCCTCGCTGGCCCTGCACGGGAGGAGAATCTTTGTGGTGCACTACCCCCACTACGCCAATGCCATGGCCTGTACGGGTGAATTCGACCTGGTCTGCTACGGTCACAGCCACAAGGCGGAAGTGTCCCGCGTCCCCAACGTCAAAGGTGGGCAGACCTGGTGCATCAACCCAGGAACAGTAGGAGGAGTTGGCGCGCCGGCGACCTACGTGCTGGGGGATCTGGAAACCATGGAGTTTGAGATCAAGCAACTGGGCAACTGAGCCCCGTCGCCGGCTGTCCGGCCATCCCGCTCAGGCATCGGCCAGATTCTGGCCGGCGTGGCGGACTTGTCGAATCGCGCCTTCGGCGGCCAGCAACAACTCCCGTCGCGGCACCGGTTTCTGGAGTTGCGCCACCACCCCCAGGGCGTCCAACCGCGCCTTGTCCAGATCACGGCTGTAGCCCGTACAGATGATGAACGGTACCCGAACACCGCCCTTATTGATCTGCTCCGCCAGTTCCATACCGGTAAGGTGGGGCATGACCTGATCGGATATGACGAGATCGACCGCATCCCCATGATCCGCCAGGTAGGCCAGGGCGTGCAGACTGTCGGCATAGGCTGACACCCGGCAGCCACAATGTTCGAAGAAGGTGACCAGATAGTGGGTGAGCGCCGCCTCATCGTCCACGATGACCACGTGGCGCCCATTCAAAAACCGTGCATTTTCCGGTTCCGATGTCGATGCGCAGACCGCCTGCGCAGATTCCGCGGCCTGTTTCGAGGGCGGGAGCATGATCCGGAAGCGGGTGCCGCCTGCAGCGGGATGTTCCACCAGAATATGCCCGGCCGCCTGGTGGACGATGCCGTGCGCCATGGCCAACCCCATTCCCGACCCCTCGCCCACTCCCTTGGTGCTGACAAAGGGTTCGAAGATGCGCCCCAGAACCGCAGGATCGATACCGGGTCCGTCGTCTTCCACGCAGACTTCCACAAACTCCCCGACCACCGGCATGTGGCAAGAGGCGCAGGTAAAGAAGTGTCGCGCCGACGGGCGGGCACTCAAGTGCATGCGGCCATGCGGTCCCATTGCGTCACGGGCATTGATGCACAGATTGAGAATGACCTGCTGCAGCTGTACCGGGTCCGCCAGCACCTTGGGAAGTGCCGGTTCAATCCGGGTCTCGATGATCACGGTTGATGCGATCATTGGTCGCAGCATGCCCAGGGATTCACTCAGCACCTCGCCCACGTCCAGGCGCCGCACTTCTCCGGACTCCCCGCCGCGGCTGAAGGTCAGCAGCTTGCGCACCAGATCGCGCGCCCGCTCCGAGGTCCGGTAGATCTGCTCCAGTTGCTTCTGCAGTGCGCTGCTGTTTTGAACCGGGTCGGTCACCTGCGCCAGTTCGGTGTAGCCCATGATGATCGCCAGCATATTGTTGAAGTCGTGTGCCACTCCGCCGGTGAGGTGGCCGAGCGCCTCCATGCGTTGCGACTGCTGCAGCTGCTCCTGAAGGCTTGCCTGCTCCTGGCTTTGCAGCACCTGCGCGCTCACGTCTTGGACCACGCCGGTGATGCGCAGCGGCCGCCCCTCCGGGTCCAGGGTGGTGACAATCCGGGCGTGCGCCCAACGCACCTCGTCAGTACCGCCAGCAACGCGGAACTCCACCTGCTGCGCTTGACCATCGCGCATGGAGAGCGCCTCCACGGCGGCCACGGAAATGCGGTCATCGGGATGCACCCGGTTTTGCAGCGCGGCGGCGGTCACCCCCTCGGGCGAGGCAAATCCGTAAATGCGGGCCAGTTCGGCAGAGCAGGTGAATTCACCGGTCTGGCAGTTGCGTTGCCAATGACCGATCCGCCCGATCTGCTGCGCCTCTTCCAGTCTGGCCTCACTCTCCAGCAGCGCTGCGGTACGCTCTGCGACCCGCTGCTCCAGCAGGTCGTTGAGGCGTCTGAAGCTCCAGCGCTCGCGCAGCAGCACCGCGATCAATAGTGTCGCAAGCACGGCAAAGCCCGCGAAAATCCAGAGAATGTCCTGGTGCTCCCCTTCCAAGTGGCGCTGTATCGTGCTGGAGTGTGCGTTGTGCAGGTGGACGGCGCGCAGTGTGAATTCGTGGATTTCGCCTGCCAGGTCCTGCAGCTCCCGGTAGATGCGCTCGTGCGCGGCGGCATCATCGATGGGTGATTCGGCAACCAGCGGCTCCAGCGTCGTCAACACGTCGGCCACCCGGTCGATCATATCCACGGATTGAGGCTCTTCACGCATGGCGGCGTACAGCGATCCGGACTGCACATCACTGAAACGGCTCCAGAAGATATCGAAACGGATGAGCAACTGGGACCGCAGCTCCTCGCTGGGCGCCTGGCGTAATTCGTTGGCGGCCATGACAGCGTAGTGGTGCTCCATCTCGAACTGCGAGGCATGCCAGGAGATGTTCTCGGGGAACTGGGTGCGGGAGGACTCCGCCGCGTCGTTGTGACTGCTGATGGTGAGGATCAGCGACAGCGCCAGTGACGAGAGCACACCGGCCAGCGCCAGCCCGAGAAACAGATTCCAGCGTTGGATCAATGGAGCTCCAGTTTCTTCAGCTGCCAGACTGAAAGACCGTACACATCATCGATGCGCAGCTCCGGCCGCTCGCCCCAGGGGAAAATGATCCACACTGGCCCCTTGTCCCGGATGCGCATGGGCTGACCGTTCATGCGGGTGGCCAACAGGGCACCATCGCGGGTGAAGGCCGACACGTCGAGCGTCGCGGTATAGGCGTTAAGCGCTGTGGCCAGAACGTTGGTCGGCCGGGCTCCCAGGTAGTCGAACAGCGTACTGCCCAGCACTCCGGTAAAGCTGGTCTCTCCCTCAGTCCAGGGGGTTTCCACCCGGTAGGTGGTCTGCGGCAGGGCATCCAGCATGGCGAGGTCCAGCTGGGCGACACCCGGGCGTTGGTAGCGCGTCAACTCCCCGCGGACCTCGAGCAGCACCTGACCTGAGGGAGCCTGCAGCTCCGCCGCGGCAGCCATGGGGGTGGCCGCAACCTGGAGAACCAAACTGAATAGAGCGATAAAAAAGCCTGTGCCATGCAACCTCATGTGCTACGCCCCTCTGGTGTTATTGGCCCGGCCGCGACGGTTCTTGTCGCGGGAACCAGTGTCGAATTCTGGGCATGCGCATTCTACGCACGTGGGTAATCCCGAGTATAACAAGCAGGCGAAAATTTTCCCGTGCACCTCTTGACGCGGTATGCGGTTGGTTGTGTGATTGCACTGCGATCAGGACCACGCGGCGTATCTACCTGCGCTGCCCGAGCACCCGTTCAACAACACCTTCCGCTGACCTGACGCCGGGTGTCTGCGGCTGTGCGACCCGCCGGACCTGTCCGGCTGAAATGCGAGAACTAATGAGCAAAAATGCAACCCTGCTGGTTCACGGCAAGGAGTACGAATTCCCGCTGGTAACCGGGAGTGAAGGTGAAACCGCCATCGATATCAGCAACCTGCGCAGCCAAACCGGACTGATCACCCTGGATCAGGGTTACGGCAACACCGGCAGCTGTCAGAGCGCCATCACCTTTATCGATGGCGAGCAGGGAATTCTGCGCTACCGCGGCATCCCCATCGAACAGTTCGAGAAAAACCCCAACTTCGTCGAAGCAGCCTGGCTGTTGATTTTCGGCCGTCTGCCCAGCGCCACGGAGTATGCCACCTTCGCCAGCGACCTGACCAACAGCGCCAACATCGACGAAGGGATGAAGCACCACTTCGAAGGCTTTCCGCGCCGTGCACCGCCGATGGCCATTCTGTCGGCCATGATCAATACGCTGTCGTGCTTCCACCCGGAGTTTCATGAAATCGACGATCAGGAAACCTTTGAAATGGCTGCCGCCCGACTGATCAGCAAAGTGCGCACCATTGCCGCATTTGCCTACCGCCGTTCACAGGGCGCCCCGTATATCTACCCTGATCCCAAGCTGCGCTACGTGCCCAATTTCCTGCACATGATGTTCTCCCAGCCCTACTCGCAATATATTTGTGACGAGACGGTCCGGGATGCCCTCAACCTGGTGCTGATCCTGCACGCGGACCACGAACAGAACTGCTCCACCTCGACCGTGCGCATGGTGGGTTCCAGTCAGGCCAATCTGTTTGCCAGTTGCGCCGCAGGCGTCTGCGCGCTGTGGGGACCACTGCATGGCGGGGCGAACGTGGAGGTGCTGCAGATGCTGGAGCAGATCCACAAGGGCAACGTGACTCCGGAAGAGTATGTGCGCCTGGCCAAGGACAAGGAGAGCAAGGTACGCCTGATGGGATTCGGCCATCGGGTCTACAAGAACTTCGATCCGCGCGCCCGGCTGCTGGCCTCCGTGGCGGACCGGCTGCTGACCCAGATGAAGATCAACGACCCGTTGCTGGACATCGCCCGCCGACTGGAGCAGATCGCACTGGAAGATCCCTACTTCGTCGAGCGCAAACTCTACCCCAACGTCGATTTCTACAGCGGCATCATCCTGCGTGCCATTGGCATACCGACCAACATGTTCACGGTGATTTTCGCCATCGGACGGATGCCTGGATGGATCGCCCACTGGCGCGAACAGAACCTGGAGTCCAGCAACCGGATCGCCCGGCCACGCCAGATCTATACCGGCAACAACCAGATGGACTACGTGCCCATCGATCAGCGCCGATAACCAAAAAAGGCGGGCAATGCCCGCCTTTTTTTCGTGGACCGACCGCCTAACTGCGCCGGCCGAACACATCCTCTTCGCGCAGCGCGTTGCCGTTGGTCGGACAGCAACCGGTTGCCGAACAGGGGGAGGGTGCCGGCAGCGGCTCGTTACCGATGCGCCGGGCCAGCTGGCCGTCTTCATCCCATGCCAGCCGGGTCCCCTGGGTAATCTCGGAGGGAAACGGAATCACCAGACCGTGATCACCCCGATTCTCCAACACCTGATAGGTTTCGCCGCCATGGATCAGGATATCTCCGGGAACAAATTCTGTTTCTGCCATCGTTTCCGCCCTTTGCTTTTGCGGCATATAGTTTAGATATAAACAGTATTTTGCCCAAAGACCATCAAACCTCCAAACGCGACCATCCTCCGAGTGAGGTTTGACTGACCCAGATCAACTGGACACCCGTCGGGCGGCGGGCATGGTGACCAGCGCCACACCCAAGATGGTGAGCCCCATCCCGACCGCCCCGGTCCAGTGCAGCACTTCGTCGAACATGGCCCAGGCGATCAGCGCGGTGATGGGCGGCACCAGGTAAAAGAGGCTGGCCACCCGCGCCGCGGCGCCGTGGCGGATCAACAGCAGCAGCAGACTGATGGCGCCCAGGGAGAGCACGATCGTCAGCCAGCCCAAAGCGAAGACAAAATCGCCAGTCCACTCGATGTGCATGGTTTCGAAGGCGAGCGCCAGGAGCAGCATGGCCACGCCGGATACCGTGAACTGGATGACCGACCCGGTACGCAGATCCATGGCGCCACCGTGACGCTTCTGGTAGAGCGTGCCCGCAGTGATGCCGAACACGGCGATAAAGGCAAACACCACCGCAATGAGCGGGGCCTCGGCAAAATGGAGTTTGCGCCAGACCACCAGCGCCACGCCGAACAGCCCCAGGAAAAACCCGGTCCACTGGCGCGCCGTGATGCGCTCGCCCAGGTAGGGTCCCGCCGCCACCGCGGTCAGCAGCGGCTGCAATCCGGCAATCAGCGCCGTGGTTCCGGCGGGAAGTCCCCAGTGGATGGCTGCAAACACGCCGCCCAGGTAGGTGGCATGAATCAGTAGCCCGGCAATGGCCACGTGCCCGATCTGGGTCCAGTTTGTCGGCCACGGGGCGCGCATCAGCAGCGCGACAACGCCGAGGATTGCGGTAACCAGAATGAAGCGGACCAGCAGAAAGGTAAACGGCTCGGCATAGGGCATGCCGTACTTGGCGCCGATGAAGCCGCTGCTCCAGAGCACGACGAACACAGCGGGCGCAGACGCCCTCAACCAACGGTAGGGGTCGTCAGTCGGATTGGTGGGAACCATGAAACTGCCTGAACGGGGATTGTTGGACGCCCATCATATACGACCCATTGGTCCGACAGGAACCCTTCGGCGCACCCGTGGGGTACATGCCATTTTTCTTCCGACTGATTACACTGGGGACAGGTGGCGCTGCCAGGTCCCCCGGAGGGAACACCTCACCATGATCGACAACCGACTGCTGCTGGTGGCCATTGCGGTATTCGTGCCTCCGCTCGCGGTCGGGCTGAAGCGGGGCGTTGGCCTTGCGCTCGCGGTCAACCTTGCCCTCTGTCTGATGTTTCTGATTCCCGGCATGCTGCATGCCGTGTGGGTGGCCACGCAGTAACCTCCTTTCATGGCAGACTGCGTGAATTTAAAAAGCCCGCCGAAGCGGGCTTTTTTGCAGGGTGATCAAGAATCACACCTCCTTGTAGATCTCACTTCCCTGGCGACGAAACTCTTCCGCCTTCTCTTTCATTCCTTCGCTGAGCGCTGAGTTTTCATCGCTCATGCCCTGGGCGGCCGCGAAGTCGCGCACCTCCTGGGTGATCTTCATGGAACAGAAATTGGGGCCGCACATGGAGCAGAAGTGCGCCACCTTGTGCGCCTCCTTGGGCATGGTCTCGTCGTGGAAATCCCGCGCCTTGTCCGGATCGAGCCCCAGGTTGAACTGGTCTTCCCAGCGGAATTCGAAACGCGCCTTGGACATGGCGTTGTCGCGAATCTGTGCGCCGGGATGCCCCTTGGCCAGATCGGCAGCATGGGCCGCGATCTTGTAGGTGACCACCCCTTCGCGCACATCGGCCTTGTTGGGCAGCCCCAGGTGTTCCTTGGGCGTGACGTAGCAGAGCATGGCAGTACCGTACCAGCCGATCTGGGCAGCACCGATGGCTGACGTGATGTGGTCATAGCCCGGCGCGATATCGGTGGTCAGCGGCCCCAGGGTATAGAACGGTGCTTCGAAGCAGTCGCGCAGCTCCTTGTCCATGTTCTCCTTGATCATCTGCATGGGTACATGACCAGGGCCTTCGATCATCACCTGACAATCGTGCTGCCAGGCGATTTTGGTCAGCTCGCCCAGGGTCTCGAGCTCCGCAAACTGCGCCTCGTCGTTGGCATCGGCGATCGACCCGGGACGCAAACCATCGCCCAACGAGAAGCCCACGTCGTAGGCCTTCATGATGTCGCAGATCTCTTCGAAGTGGGTGTAGAGAAAACTCTCCTGATGATGTGCCAGACACCACTTGGCCATGATCGAACCACCGCGCGACACGATACCGGTAATCCGTTTCGCGGTGAGTGGCACGTAGCGCAACAGCACGCCGGCGTGGATGGTGAAATAGTCGACCCCCTGCTCGGCCTGCTCGATCAGGGTGTCGCGGAAAACCTCCCAGGTGAGCTCTTCAGCCTTGCCGCCCACCTTCTCCAGGGCCTGGTAGATGGGCACGGTGCCGATGGGCACGGGTGAGTTGCGGATGATCCACTCGCGGGTTTCGTGGATGTTCTTGCCGGTGGAGAGGTCCATCAGCGTATCGCCGCCCCAGCGGGTGGACCACACCAGCTTCTCGACCTCCTCCTCAATCGACGAGGTGACCGCCGAGTTGCCGATGTTGGTGTTGATTTTGACCAGGAAGTTGCGGCCGATGATCATCGGTTCCAGTTCCGGGTGGTTGATGTTGCAGGGAATGACCGCGCGCCCGAGGGCCACTTCGCTGCGTACAAACTCGGGGGTGATCTCATCGGGGATGTTAGCGCCGAAGTTCTGACCCGGATGCTGGCGCAGCAGCGCCTGATACTCGGGCTTTGCGCGCAGCTCGTTGAGACGCATGTTTTCCCGGATGGCGATGTACTCCATCTCCGGCGTCACGATCCCCTGGCGGGCGTAATGCATCTGGGTGACATTGCGGCCCGGCAGCGCGCGGCGCGGTCTGCGCAGATGCTCGAAGCGCAGATGAGCGAGCTCCGGGTCCGACTGGCGCTGGCGCCCGTACTCGGAAGTGGGTCCGTCCAGTTCCTCCGTGTCGCCGCGCTCCACGATCCATCCTTCGCGCAGCGCGGGCAGCCCGTTCATCAGATCAATGCGCCCATCCGGATCGGTGTAGGGACCGGAGGTGTCGTAGACCGGAATCGGAGGATTGTGCTCCAAGCCCGACTGGGTGTGGGTGTCGGCCTGACTGATTTCGCGCATGCCGACCCGGATGTCCGGCCGCGACCCGGTGAGATAGACCTTGCGCGACCCCGGAAACGGGCGGGTCACATCCTCGGAGAGCTGGCTGGTGCGGGCTACGAATTCACTGGGTATGGCGCTCATCAATCAAAACCTCGAAGCGGTCTGCGGCATTCGATCCACCGCCAAACCGGTCTGACAACAGAAACCGTCGACGGAACAGGGCGCGGTTCACGGCCGAACGGGGCGCCTTGGCGAAACGGTGGGATATCGGGGGCAACTTATCCGATGCGCCGCACCATTGCAAGGCGGGAAAAACCCGCCAAAATCAGGGCAAATCTTGCTTCAAAGCACCAAACACCGTACCCTTTAGCACCTTTTTTTAGGCAGCGATCAATTTCAGCTATGGCCCACTTCGATACCACCCTCGCCCGATTCAACATGATCGAACAGCAGATCCGCCCCTGGGATGTGCTGGACCAGCGTGTGCTCGACACCGTCAACGCCATTCCCCGCGAACAGTTTGTCCCCGACGAATACCGCCGCCTCGCCTTTTCCGACATCTCCATCCCCCTGGGCGATGGCCAGGCGATGATGCCCCCCCGGCTGGAGGCCAGAATCCTCCAGGCGCTGGAGATCAAACCGGAAGACCATATCCTGGAGATCGGCACCGGCAGCGGCTATCTGACCGCCTGCCTGGCAGCCCTCGGCGGCTATGTGACCAGCGTAGACATCCGGGAGCGCTTTACCGAAAACGCCCGCACCCGGCTGGCTGCGCGCAGCATCCAGAATGTGACTCTGGAGACCGGTGACGCCTCCCAGGGATGGCCGGAAAAGGGCCCCTACGACGTCATCGTGGTGACCGGCTCGGTACCCGACTACCGCGAGCAGTTCCGCAAGGAGCTCAAACCCGGTGGCCGGCTGCTGGTGATCGCCGGCGTGGAGCCGATCATGGAGGCGCTGCTGATTACCCGTACCGGGACCGATTCCTGGGCCACGGAGAGCCTGTTTGAAACCGTGGTCCCCCCTCTGGAGAACTGCCAGCAACCCGACGGGTTCTTGTTCTAATATTTTAGAGTTCTCTAAAATACCAGCTTTCGCAGCGGGGCGGCATGAGGCCGCCCCAACCAATTTGGGAGATGTCCATGCTCAATCGGATATTCGCGGTTCTGGTACTCCTGACTGCCCCGCTGATGGCCCAGGCGGCAGACCTGATGGAAATCTACGCCGTGGCCAAACAGAACGACCCGCAGATCCGCGCTGCTGCCGCCAACTGGCGGGCGGCCCTGGAGAGCCAGAACCAGGCGGATTCCGGCCTCTACCCGCTGGTCACCTTCAACGCCACAGCCTCAAGAATCTCTGACGACAACGACGACTACGACTCCCGCACTCTGCAGTTGCGTCTGGTGCAGCCCATTTACCGCGGCGCCACCTGGGCCCAGACCGACGCCTCCGCCTCGCTGGCCCAGGCGGCGGAAACCGATTACCTTGCCGCCCAGCAGTCCCTGATCGTGCGGGTGGCCCAGGCCTATTTCGATATTCTGGCGGCTGAGGACGAACTCAGTTTTGCCCAGGCCGAAAAGAAGGCCATTGCCCGGCAGCTGGAACAGACCAAGCAGCGATTCGAGGTGGGCCTGATCGCGATCACCGACGTACACGAAGCCCAGGCCCGCTACGACCAGGCGGTGGCCAGCGAGATCCGCGCCGAGAACGGGGTCGTCACCGCGGAAGAGGTGCTGCGTGAAATCACCGACCAGTACTACCGCAACCCCGCCAAGCTGACCCGGGACATCCCCCTGCTCAACCCCGATCCGCAGGACGTGGAGCAGTGGACCCGCCAGGCACAGGAAAACAACATCACCCTGCAGGGGCTGCGTTACCGGCTCGATGCCTCGCGCCACGACATCCGTCGGCGCAACAGCGGCCACGTGCCCACCCTCGACTTCGTCGCCCAGCATGACCGTTCCGACGTGGACGGCGGGCTACAGCCACGGGATTCGGAAGCCAACACCCTCTCCCTGCAGTTGAGCGTGCCGCTCTATGCCGGTGGCGGCACCAGCGCCTCCGTACGCGAGGGCGAAGCGTTGTACGACGCCACCCGGGAGAACCTGGAGCAGCAGCGCCGCGCCATCGAACGACTGACGCGGGATGCCTACAACGGCGTCATTCTCGGCATCAGCCAGGTCAAGGCCCTGCGCCAGGCTCTGGTCTCCAGCCAGACCGCGCTGGAGGCCACCCAGGCCGGTTTTGAGGTCGGCACCCGCACCATCGTGGACGTGCTGGACGCCCAGCGGGGCCTGTTTGCCGCACGACGCGATTACGCCGCCGCCCGCTATAGCTACATCCTGAGCACCCTGTCGCTGAAGCAGGCCACCGGCAGCCTGCAGGACGGAGATCTCACCCTGGTCAACAGCCTGCTGGGCGAATAGAACCGGTGGCAGGCGTGGACTACAGCGATCCGTTGGGCATACTCAACGCCTACCACGACGAGATCCTCCGCCAGGTGGGTCTGCTGGAGGAGTGCGCCAGGTGGATTGACAACGGGCACGACGCGACGGAGGTCCGTCACCGCGCAGACACTCTGCGGCGCTTTTTCAGCGTGGCCGACCGCATCCACCACCAGGATGAGGAGCAGGATCTGTTCCCACGCCTCAAGCGCGTCTCCCAGACCATGGCCGACTTGCTCCAGCAACTGCGCACCGAGCACCAGCAGATCGAGGCATTGTGGGCCAGACTCGACCCACTCCTGGCCAACCCCGCTGAATTGGCCCAGTCCGATGCCTTCCGGGAGATGGTCCTCGAATTCAGCCGAATGCAGCATCAGCACGTCTCCGTGGAACAGGGTGAACTGCTGGAGACGGCGCGCCAGTTCATCAGCCAGAAAGAGCAGTTGGAGATCGGCCGCGCGTTCGCCAGGCGCCGCGGCCAGACCGCCTGAGCCGTTCAAAAAAAATCCCGTCTTTTGCTGCAACGCAGCACGTTTGTGCTAGTCTGAGACTATTCCCGTCGCAATTGCGGCCTCTGCATGTTAGTGACTGATTTTTATGAGTATTGTAAATCTACATAAACTCTTCCGGCCCCATTCCGTGGCAGTGATCGGTGCCAGCAACAAACCTCAGCGCGTGGGCACTGTCGTCATGCGCAACCTGCTGGAGTCCGGTTTTGATGGCCCCATCATGCCGGTCAACCCGAAAAGCGAGTCCATTTCAGGTGTACTGGCCTACCCCGACATCGCCAGTCTGCCGCGCACCCCCGACCTCGCGGTGATCTGCACCCCAGCCGCAACCGTGCCACAGGCCATTGAAGAGCTGGGCGCGCGCGGCAACCGGGCCGTGGTCTGCATTACCGCCGGTCTGAAAACCACCACCCTGGACGACGGGCGCAACGCCCTGGAGGCGGTGCTGGAGACGGCCAGCCGCTACCGGATGCGCATCCTCGGACCCAACTGCCTGGGCATGATCGTCCCGGGCCGCGGCCTGAACGCGAGCTTTTCCCACGTACCGGCCCGCCCGGGCAAAATCGCCTTTGTCTCCCAGTCAGGCGGTCTGGCCACCGCGGTCCTGGATTGGGCATCGACCAAGGGGGTTGGCTTTTCCCATGTGGTATCACTGGGTGACGCCGCCAACATCGATTTTGACGACCTGCTGGACTACCTGGCATCGGACCGCGCCACCAACGCCATCCTGCTCTACATCGAGTCGATTCACGAACGGCGCAATTTCATGTCGGCAGCCCGTGCTGCGGCCCGTATCAAACCGGTGATCGTGATCAAGTCGGGACGCGGCGAGGCGGGAGCCAAGGCGGCTGCTTCGCACACCGGTGCGCTGGCGGGTTCGGACGATGTCTACGACTCAGCCATCCGCCGCGCCGGCATGCTGCGCGTCTACGATTTCCATGAACTGTTTGCCGCCGTGGAGACCCTGGCCCACTCCCGCCCGCTCAAGGGCGACCGGCTGGCGATTCTCACCAACGGCGGCGGACCGGGTGTCCTGGCGGTCGACACCCTGATTGAAGAG
>JBNLBB010000031.1:0-22219 GCA_050302415.1 Gammaproteobacteria bacterium
GGGCAGATCAGGGTAGAAATAGTTTTTCCGTGCAAATACCGAGCGCGGCGCGATCTGCGCGCCGATGGCGGTGCCGAATTTCACCGCCATGCGCACCGCTTCGGCGTTGACCACGGGCAGCACGCCGGGCAGCCCCAGATCCACGGCACAGGCCTGGGTGTTGGGCTGGGCACCGAAGGCGATCGAGGCGCCGGAAAAGATTTTCGACTGCGTGGCGAGCTGGGTGTGGATCTCCAGACCGATGACGACTTCCCAGGACATG
Organism: Gammaproteobacteria bacterium; assembly: GCA_050302415.1. Classification (GTDB taxonomy): domain Bacteria; phylum Pseudomonadota; class Gammaproteobacteria; order JBNLBB01; family JBNLBB01; genus JBNLBB01. The sequence goes on from JBNLBB010000031.1 coordinate 263, forward strand.
GCGCTCTCCTCTACGCTGCAAACGCCGCGGGGGCGCGCTGGTGCCAATCGGTGACCTGCTGGTAGGCATGCGCCACGCCGAGCAACCGCTCTTCGGCAAAGGCGTTGCCGATGATCTGCAGCCCCACCGGCAGCTCTCCGGCAAACCCGGCGGGAATGGAGATACCGGGCAGACCAGCCAGATTGGCGGCAATGGTGTAGATGTCCGACAGGTACATGGTGACCGGGTCATCGGTCTTGGCGCCCAGGCCGAACGCGGGCGTCGGCGAGGTGGGGCCCATGATGACATCGACCTGTTTGAATGCTTCATTGAAATCGTCGCGGATCAGGCGGCGCAGCTGTTGTGCTTTCAGATAGTAGGCGTCGTAGTAACCGGCCGACAGGGCGTAGGTGCCGATCATGATGCGGCGTTTCACTTCAGCGCCGAACCCTTCCCCGCGCGAGCGCTTGTAGAGATCTTCCAGATCCTTCGGTTCGGCGCAGCGGTAGCCGAAGCGCACGCCGTCGAAGCGCGACAGATTCGACGAGCATTCCGCGGGTGCCACCACGTAGTAGACGGGCACCGACAGCCTGGAGTTGGGCAAAGCGATGGGCACCGTTTCCGCACCCAGGCGCCGGTACTCCTCGATGGCGGTTTCAACCGCTGCACGCACCGCCGGCTCCAGGCCGTCATCGAAATACTCAGCGGGAATACCGATCTTCAGGCCCTTGAGCGACTGGCCGAGCGCCGCGCGGTAGTCGGGCACCGGTACGTCGGCGCTGGTGGAATCGCGCCGGTCGAATCCGGCCATGGCCTGCAGCATCAGCGCCGCGTCCTCGGCCGTGCGCGTCATGGGGCCGCCCTGGTCGAGGCTGGAAGCGAAGGCGATCATGCCCCAGCGCGACACCCGTCCGTAGGTGGGTTTCAAACCGGTGATGCCGCAGAGTGCCGCCGGCTGACGGATGGATCCTCCGGTATCGGTACCGGTGGCCGCCGGGGTGAGCCGGGCGGCCACGGCCGCAGCCGAACCCCCGGACGAACCGCCGGGTACCACACCGGTATCCCACGGGTTGCGCACCGGTCCGTAAAAACTGGTTTCGTTGGATGAGCCCATGGCGAACTCGTCCATGTTGGTCTTGCCCAGGGTAACTGCGCCGGCACCATTCAGCCGCTCAACCACGGTGGCGTCGTAGGGGGCAATGAAGTTGTCCAGCATGCGCGACCCGCACGAGGTGCGCAGACCGTTGGTGCAGAAGATATCCTTGTGCGCGATAGGCACACCCAGCAACGGTGATTGTTCGCCCTGCGCGATGCGCACATCGGCCGCCCGGGCCTGAGCCAGGGCCTGTTGCTCGGCGACGGTGACAAAGGCATTGAGTTCCCGGCCGACCCCCTGGATCCGCGCCAGAAAGTGGCGGGTCAGCTCTTCGCTGGAGAACTGTTTGTTCCGCAGGCCATCGGAAATTTGGGCAAGTGTGAGTTGGTGCATGGATTTCTCGCGGCGCTGCTGCTATTCAATGACCCGGGGAACCAGGTAGAGTCCGCGCTCCACAGCCGGAGCATGGGTCTGGAAGTGATCACGCTGATCGGTTTCGGTCACTTCGTCGGTGCGAAGCCGTTGGGTCAGGTCAAGCGGGTGGGCCATGGGCGCGATGCCGCTGGTGTCGACCGCGTCCATCTGCTCGACGAAGGCGAGTATCTTGGAAAGTTCTGCAGCATAGGTGTCGAGTTCGGTCTCGGCCACCTGCAGACGTGCGAGATGCGCAATGTTCTCGACATCCTGACGGTTCAGCGACATGAGTTTCTCCCCGGGAAACAGCCCCCGGCCCACAGAGGGCAGGGGCGCAAGGGGGGCAAACTTACCACAGTTGCCAGCTTGCCCAAAGCCCTGCGGGGTTGCTAGATTACTGCACTTTTTGGGCGTATCCCGTATAGTTAGCCGCTTGTTGCCAGGAAGGATGAGTTCCGATTATGAAAGTTTTGCGCGGTCTGTTTTCCAACGACCTTTCGATTGACTTGGGAACGGCCAATACGCTGATCTACACACGCGGTCAGGGAATCGTGCTCAACGAACCTTCCGTCGTGGCCATCCGCCAGGATCGCGGCCAGGGTGGACCCAAGAGCATTGCCGCGGTGGGCAACGAAGCCAAACGCATGCTCGGCCGCACCCCCGGCAACATCGTCGCCATCCGCCCGCTGAAGGATGGGGTGATCGCCGACTTCACCGTTACCGAGAAGATGCTCCAGTACTTTATTAATAAGGTGCACCAGAGCAAATGGTTTTTCCGCCCCAGCCCCCGGGTGCTGGTCTGCGTCCCCTGCGGCTCCACCCAGGTGGAACGCCGCGCCATCAAGGAGTCGGCCGCCGGCGCAGGCGCCCGCGAGGTCTACCTGATTGAAGAGCCCATGGCGGCTGCCATCGGCGCCGGCCTGCCGGTGGATCTGGCTCAGGGTTCCATGGTGCTGGATATCGGCGGCGGCACCTCGGAAGTTGCCGTCATCTCCCTCAACGGCATTGTCTATTCCGCTTCGGTACGCATCGGCGGCGACCGTTTCGACGAAGCGATCATCAACTACGTGCGCCGCAACTACGGCACCCTGATCGGTGAAGCAACTGCGGAGCGGATCAAACACGAAATCGGCTCCGCCTACCCGGGCAACGAGGTGCGCGAAGTGGAGGTCAAGGGCCGCAATCTGACTGAGGGCGTCCCGCGCAGTTTCACCCTCAACAGCAACGAGATTCTAGAAGCGTTGCAGGAGCCACTCTCCGGGATTGTCGGCGCAGTCAAAACGGCTCTGGAACAGACGCCGCCCGAGCTGGGTGCCGACGTGGCCGAGCGCGGCATCGTGCTCACCGGGGGCGGTGCGCTGCTGCGCGACCTCGACCGCCTGCTGATGGAAGAGACCGGTCTACCGGTGGTGATCGCGGATGACCCGCTCACCTGCGTGGCCCGGGGCGGCGGCAAAGCACTTGAGCTGATGGATGAGCGCGGCGGCGAAATTTTTGTCGTGGAGTGAAACTGGACTGCCGCAACGTGATCCCTGCGCCGCACCGACTGCGGGGGACTGACCCATAAAAGAGCTGTTTACCCGGGGCGGCTCGCTCAATGCGCGCCTCACCTTTTTCTTGCTTGCGTCCATCGTCATGATGACCGTCGACCACCGCTTCCATCACCTGGAAGCGGTGCGCTCCGCCCTGTCTGTGGTGGTTTATCCGCTGCACCTGCTGGTGAACCTGCCCACCTCCACGGGCAATTGGCTGAGCGAGAACTTTCACACCCGGGAGGCGCTGCTCGAGGAGAACGCCAGCCTGCGCCGCCGCCAACTGCTCATGGAGGCCGAACTGCAGCGCTACCAGGTGCTGCTACGCGAGAACGTGCGACTGCGGGAACTGCTCGACTCTTCGGTACGCCTCAACAGCCGGGTGCTGGTGGCGGAGCTGATCGCCGTCGATCTGGACCCCTACAAGCAGCAGATTCTGCTCAACAAGGGCACCAGCGACGGGGTGTTTGTCGGCCAGCCGCTGATCGACGCCAACGGGGTGGTGGGTCAGATCATCCACGCCGGTCCGTACACCGCCACCGCCCTGCTGCTCACCGACGCCAGCCACGGGATCGCCGTGGAACTCAACCGCACCGGGCTGCGCACCCTGGCCGTGGGCAAGGGCACCACCAACCGGTTGAGCCTGCCGCATATCCCAAACGAAGCCGATGTCCGCATCGGCGACCTGGTGGTTACATCGGGCCTGGATGGTCGCTTCCCTCCCGGATACCCGGTGGGCGAGGTCACCACCGCCGACAAGGACACCGATTCGGCCTATGCCTTTGTCGAGATCAAACCCAGCGCCGAGCTCGACAGCAACCGGCAGGTGTTGCTGATCTGGCCCGACGATCGGACCAATCGGCTCCCGGATTCCACAGCACCGGAGGAGAAGCCGTGAGTCCGAGTGGTCCCAACCGACGCTGGGTGATCGCCCTCACCATTATATTGGGCATCGGCTTCAACATCCTCCCGCTGCCGGCGTGGGCGGAACCGTTTCGCCCGGACTGGGTTGCCCTGGTCATGATCTACTGGTGCATGGCCCTGCCGAACCGGGTGGGTGTGGCCAGCGGCTGGTTCGTGGGCCTGCTGCTCGACGTGGTGGAAGGGGTGCTGTTGGGCCAGCACGCCTTTGCCTACGCCGTGCTCACCTATCTTACGGTCCGTCTTGCGCAACGCATCCGCGTTTTTCCGCTGCGCCAGCAGGCGTTGACCGTGCTGCTGTTTTTGATCCTGCACCAACTGCTGTTGTTGTGGATAATGGGGCTGGCAGGCAATGCCCCAGACACCACCGTCTATTTCGTGCCCTCGCTGCTCGGCACGCTGCTCTGGCCCTGGATATTTACCCTGCTGCGCGACACCAGACGCCGCTTTGAGGTCAGGTAGGCAAGCACCCAATCACCGTGTGGCTGAATCGAAACACAACGTTCAAGGACCAACGCCGCGAAGCCCGGCTGTTTTCCGATCGGGTGCGCCAGGCCGGGTTTGTGATCGGTGGGCTGCTGTTCCTGCTGCTCATGCAGCTCTTCTATCTGCAGGTGGTGCGCTACGACCACTTCACCACCCTGTCGCGCGACAACCGCGTCAGCATCATGCCAATCGCCCCCACCCGCGGCCTGGTATTTGACCGCAACGGTGCCATCCTGGCGGAGAATCTGCCCTCCTACAGCCTGGAGTTGATCCCCGAACAGATCGAGAATCTGGACACCACGCTTGCCGAACTGGGGCACATCGTGGAGGTGTCCGAACCGGACCTGCTGCGCTTTCGCCAGCTGCTGCGCCAGCGCCGACCCTATGAACCAATCCCGCTGCGGGTGCGGCTCTCCGATGCGGAAGTGGCCCGCTTTGCCGTCGACCGCCATCGTTTTCCGGGGGTCGACATCCAGTCCCGCCTGGTGCGCAACTATCCGGCCGGTGAGCTGACCGCCCACGTGCTCGGCTATGTGGGTCGGATCAGTATCGAGGAGCTGCGCCGGCTGGACCCGTCGGTCTACAACGGCATCACACATATCGGGAAAATCGGCATCGAGCGCTACTACGAGGATCTGCTGCGCGGAACGGCCGGCCTGCAGCGGATCGAGACCAATGCCCAAGGTCGCCTGTTGCGGGTGCTGGAGCGGGAACCCGCTCAGGCGGGCCGCAATCTCTACCTCAATATCGATCTCCAGCTTCAGCAGCTGGCCTACGACGCGCTGCAGGGGGAGTACGGCGCCGTGGTCGCCATCGATCCGGTCAACGGCGCAGTCCTGGCCATGGCGAGTTCCCCCAGCTACGACCCCAACCTGTTCGTCAACGGCATCGACCAGGGCTCCTACGATGCCCTGCGCAAAGCACCCGGCCAGCCGCTGTTCAACCGCGTACTGCGCGGCCAATATCCGCCCGGCTCCACGCTGAAGCCCTTCCTCGGTCTGGGCGGGTTGGAGAGCCGCGTGGTGGGTGACCAGCACAGTATCGCCTGCGAAGGCGCCTATACCCTGGAAGGAGATGACCGGCTCTACCGGGACTGGAAAAAAGGGGGGCACGGGCTGACCAACCTGCGCAAGGCCATCGTCGAGTCCTGTGATGTCTACTTTTACGATCTCGCCCTGAACATGGGCATCGATCGGATTTACAACTACCTGGCACCATTCGGCTTCGGCACTGTCACCAACATCGACCTGGTTTCGGAAGCCAGCGGCCTGCTGCCCAGCCGCGAGTGGAAACGCCGTGCCCGCCAGCTCCCCTGGTTTCCGGGAGAAACCCTGATCACCGGCATCGGCCAGGGCTTCAATCTGACCACTCCGCTGCAACTGGCCAGCGCCACCGCCACCCTGGCGAGGCGCGGACAGCGGCAGACGCCGCGCGTGCTCTATGCGGTTCAGGTCCCGGGCCGGGAGGAAATCCAGGTGCAGCCGGCTACCGGCGCGCAGGTGGTGGACATCATCCAGACGCGCAACTGGGACACGGTGATCGACGCCATGCGCGAGGTGGTGCACGGCCTGCGCGGCACGGCGCGTGGTATGGGCCGCGGCCTGCAGTACCAGATGGCCGGAAAAACCGGTACCGCGCAGGTGTTCGGTATCAAGCAGGACGAAGAGTACGAGGCCGAGGATATTGAAAAACGGTTGCGCGACCACGCCCTGTTCATCGCCTTTGCGCCGGTCGACCAGCCCAGGATTGCGGTTGCCGTGATTGTGGAAAACGGCGGCAGCGGCGGCTCGGTGGCCTCGCCGGTTGCCCGCAAGATCATGGATGCCTGGCTGCTTAGGGGAGACAGTTGATGCAAAACACCCTGCTGCTCCAGGCCAACCGCCAGTCGGCTCCCGGCCGGCTGCTGGTGATCCTGCAGGCACTGCACCTGGATGCCCCCCTGGTCGGACTGCTGCTGCTGGTCTCGGCCCTGGGGCTGGTGGTCTTGTACAGCGCCGGCGGCATGGGTACCGCACTCATCGGCAAACAGGCCATCCGCCTGACGGTGGCCTTTGCGGTGCTGTTTGTCTCCGCCCAGATCCCGCCGCGCCTGCTGCGGCAGTGGGCACCCTTCTTTTTCCTCATGGGCATTGCCCTGCTGGTTGCCGTGCTGCTGGCCGGGGCCACCGGCAAAGGCGCACAGCGCTGGCTCGATCTGGGCTTCATGCGGTTTCAGCCCTCCGAACTTCTGAAAGTGGCGGTGCCCATGATGGTGGCCTGGTTTCTGGCAGACCGCCGGTTGCCCCCACGCCTCTGGCCACTGCTCGCCTGCGGCCTGATCATTGTGATTCCGACCCTGCTGATTGCCAAACAGCCCGATCTGGGCACCGCGCTGCTGGTGGCGGCCGCCGGTATATTCGCCCTGCTGCTGGCAGGCACCAGTTGGCGCATTGTTGCCTTTTTCGGGGTCGTGGGTGCCGCGGCCGCACCGGTACTCTGGCAGTTCATGCACGGTTACCAGAAGCAGCGGGTGCTGACCTTTCTGAACCCCGAGTCCGACCCGCTGGGCGCCGGCTACCACATCATCCAATCCAAGATCGCCATCGGCTCCGGTGGCCTCTATGGCAAGGGATGGCTCAACGGAACCCAGTCCCAGCTGGAGTTCCTGCCTGAACGTTCAACGGACTTCATCTTCGCCGTCATCGGCGAAGAGTTTGGCCTATTGGGCAGCCTCCTGCTCATCGCCATCTACAGCCTGATTCTGATCCGCGGCCTGCAGATTGCCGTGCAGGCCCAGGACACCTTTGGCCGCCTGCTTGCCGGGTCGCTGACCCTGACCTTCTTTGTCTACCTGGCGGTCAATACGGGCATGGTGACCGGCATGCTGCCGGTGGTCGGCGTACCGCTTCCCCTGATCTCCTACGGCGGCACGTCGATGGTCACCCTGATGGCCTCCTTCGGTTTGCTATGCTCCATCCACACCCATCGCCGCATGCTTGCGGAGACGGGCTGAATCGGGACAATGCCCCCCCATGTTTAGGAAGCAACAACCACCCGCCATGCGCACCATTGCCACCCTAGCACTGATGGTCAGCTCACTGCTCGCCGGCCTGTGGCCCAAACCGCTACCGGCCGCCCAACCCGAGCCCATCGAACCGTTTATCGACGAGATGGTCAGCCGCCACAGCATGGACCGCGCCCTACTGGAACAGAGCTTCGCCCGGGTGACCCTGCGCCAGGACATTCTGGACGCCATCTCCAACCCGGCGGAAGCCAAACCCTGGCATCGCTACCGCCCCATATTCGTCACCCAGACGCGCATTGGCGAGGGGGCAAAATTCTGGAACGAGCATCGGGAACTGCTTGACCGGGTGAGCGCGCAGTATGGCGTGCCACCGCAGATTCTGGTGGGCATCGTGGGCGTCGAGACCCGTTACGGACGCCACCGGGGCGGTTACAGCGTGCTGGATTCGCTCTATACCCTGGCCTTTGCCTACCCGCCACGTGCCCGCTTTTTCCGTTCGGAGCTGGAACAGTTTCTGCTGCTGGCCCAGGAAGAACAGCTCGATCTCAACGACACCGTGGGCTCCTACGCCGGCGCCATGGGTCAGCCTCAGTTCATCTCCAGCAGCTATCGGCGCTACGCCGTGGATTTCGACGGCGACGGCAAACGGGATCTGTTTGGTAACATCGGTGACGTGCTGGGAAGCGTCGCCAACTACTTTGTGCGCCACGGCTGGAAATCGGGGGCCCCGATCGCGGTGCCCACGGAAGTGACAGGTACCGCTTACCAAAAGGTATTGACCGACGGATTGAAGCCGATTTCGAGGCTGGGTGCCCTGGCGGACGCCGGAGTGAGGGTGCCGGAAGGAATGGATCCCGATACCCCCGCCAAACTCCTGGAGTTTGATACCGAGGAGGGCAAGGAGTACTGGATCGGCTTCGACAATTTCTATGTGATCACCCGGTACAACCACAGCGCCCTCTATGCCATGGCGGTATTTCAGCTCGGTAATGCCGTGCGGGAGATGGTCGCCAAGCCATGATACTGTCCGTCCGCCAGGCCGCCGCCTGCCTGCTGGTCCTCCTGCTGACGGGATGCGCGCTGCCCGGACCCCGGGACGGGGCACCTCCGCATCCCGTGGATCTGTCGGCCATTCCCGATGCCGTGCCCCGGGTGGAGCCGCTGAGCACTACCGGCAATCCACCCTCCTATGTGGTGTTCGGCCAGCGCTACGAGGTGATGGCCTCGGCCGCGGGACACGTCGAGCGGGGGCTCGCCTCCTGGTACGGCACCAAGTTTCATGGCCGCAGCACCTCCAGCGGTGAGCCCTACAACATGTACGCCATGACCGCCGCCCACAAGCACCTCCCGCTGCCCACCTACGCTGAAGTGACCAACCTGAAAAACGGCCGCAAGGTGGTGGTCAAAATCAATGACCGGGGACCGTTTCACCCGGACCGGATTATCGATCTCTCCTACGCTGCCGCTCTGAAACTGGACATCGTCGGCCACGGGGTGGGACTGGTGGAAATCCGCGCCATCGACCCCTCCGCGCCCGAACCCGTGCCCCCCGTCGCCGCGCCGGTGCAACCGACTCCGCCGCAGATCACTGAACCTCAGATCTGGATTCAGGTGGGTGCATTCGGCAGCGAAGCCAACGCCGCGCAACTCAAATCTCAGCTGGATGCCGCCCGGGTCGCACGGGTGCGGGTGGTGAGTTCGCCCCAGAAGTCGGTCTACCGGGTGCGCATCGGCCCCCTGGCGGATGCGGAAACCGCCGATGAACTCGCCTCCGCCCTGCGCCAACGCGGGCTGGCCACCCCCCAAATCGTGGTGGAATAGGAACCTGCGGTTAATTTCCGCGTCCGAACCCAGTAAAATCCACGCCCTTCAAGAATATTCAGGCCCTCCGGAGACCCGATGCGCATTTTTTGGCTCAAATTTCTCGCAAGCGTTCTGGCATTTGCCGCCGGAAGCACCGCCCTGGCTGCCACCCCGGTCCCGCCGGCACCCAGCATCGCCGCCTCGGCATATATCCTGATCGACTTCAGCAGCAACCAGGTCATTGCGGACAAGAACAGCACGCAGCGCCTGGAACCGGCCAGTCTGACCAAACTGATGACCAGCTACGCCGTGCTCCACGAGCTGGCCGCGGGTGCCATCAACCTCAACGACATGGTCACCATCAGTGAAAAGGCCTGGCGCACCCAGGGCTCGCGCATGTTCATCGAGGTGGGTAAAAGCGTGAGCGTCCAGGATCTGTTGAAGGGCATGATCATCCAGTCGGGCAACGATGCGAGCGTCGCGCTGGCCGAACACGTGGCTGGCACAGAATCCGCCTTTGCCGCGCTGATGAACCACCACGCCACCCGCCTGGGACTGGGTCACAGCCACTTCACCAACGCCACCGGGCTCCCCCACGCCGATCACTACACCACGCCCGGGGACATGGCGAAGCTGGCGCGGGCCATCATCATGGAGTTCCCGCAGTACTACGCCTGGTACTCCGAGCGTGAATACCAGTTCAACGGAATCAAGCAGTACAACCGCAACAAACTGCTCTGGCGGGACGAATCCGTGGATGGCATGAAAACCGGTCACACAGAGGCGGCCGGCTACTGCCTGGTGAGTTCCGCCCTGCGTGACGACATGCGGCTCATTGCCGTAGTGATGGGAAGCGCCAGTGAAAATTCGCGAGCCCAGGAGAGCCTTGCACTGCTCAACTACGGATTCCGGTTTTTCGAAACCCACCGCCTCTATGGTGCGGGCGAAACACTGACCCAGGCCAAGGTGTGGAAGGGGAGCACCGACCTGGTCAACCTCGGGCTGGAAAAGGATCTCTACGTCACCATTCCCCGTGGACGCTACAAACAGCTCAAGGCGGTGACCGAGCTGCAGGAGACGGTCACCGCGCCGATCAGCGTCAACATGGAAATCGGCCGCGTCCAGGTGACCTTGGAAGAGGAATCGATTGCCGATCTGCCCCTGGTCTCCCTGATGGATGTCCCGGAAGGGGGGCTGTTAAGCAGACTGGTCGACGAAATCAAACTGATGTTCCAGTAATCCATGATCGATATCGTCTATCTCAATGGCCGATTCCTCCCCGCGGGTGAGGCGCAGGTTTCGGTCATGGACCGGGGCTTTCTGTTTGGTGACGGCATCTACGAAGTGATACCGGTATACGCCGGCCGCCTCTTCCGGCTCGCCGAGCACCTGCAACGGCTGGACAACAGCCTGGCAGGAATCCGGCTGGACAACCCGCTCGAACCGGAACAATGGACCCGGGTGCTCAACGAACTGGTCGAGCGCAACGGCGGTGGCGACCTGTCGCTCTACCTCCAGGTCACCCGGGGTCCGGCGCCGAAACGCGATCACGCCTTCCCACCGCAGGTGATGCCCACCGTGTTTGCCATGGTCTCCCCTCTGATTCCACCCGATGCGGAACGCCAGGCCCAAGGGGTGCGTCTGATCACCCTGGAAGATATCCGCTGGCGCTGGTGCCACATCAAGAGCATCGCGCTGCTGGGCAACGTGCTGCTGAAACAGCAGGCACTCGACAGTGGCCACGATGAAGCCATCCTGGTGCGGGACGGACTAGCCACCGAGGGTTCCGCCAGCAACCTGTTTGCAGTGATCGACAATCTCCTGGTCACTCCGCCCAAAAGCGCTGATCTGCTGCCCGGAATCACTCGCGATCTGCTGCTGGAACTGGCCCGCACGCATGGCATGCCCTGCGCGGAAAAGAGCATCAGCCAGGAGCAGTTGTTGAACGCGCAGGAGATCTGGATCACCAGTTCCACCCGAGAAGTGGCCGCGGCCGTGGAACTGGACGGCAAACCTGTCGGCAACGGCCGGCCCGGTGACTGGTGGCAGCAGATGAACACCTGGTATCAGGCCTACAAGACAGCTTTGAAGCGCGGAGAGGTGCAATGAACGACCAGTTTACCGCTGACACCTCGCCTCTTGAGTTCCCCTGCGAAATCACCGTCCGCGCCATGGGCCGCGCGAGCCCGGAACTGCACGGCACCGTATTCCGCATCGTGGCGAATCATGTCCCGGGGCTGGTGGAAGAATCTGTCCGGCTGCGCAGCAGCAGCAAGGGCAACTATATCTCGGTGCAGGTCACCTTCCTGGCCGACAACCGCCATCAGATGGAACGGATCTACGGCGACCTGCACGCCTGCGACCTGATCCTGATGACGCTCTGATCGGTTTGCCATGAACCTCCCGCAGCCCGCATCCGACCAATCTCACGACTCGGCACGTGTGGCCGATCTGGGGACCAGGGAATACGAATCCGTGTGGCGCGCCATGCAGCAGTACACGGACCAACGCACGGCGCAGAGTGACGACTGGCTCTGGATCGTTGCCCATCCCCCGGTATTCACCCAGGGATTGGCGGGCAAGGCCGAGCACCTGCTCCATCCCGGTGCCATTCCGGTGGTGCAGACCGACCGTGGCGGCCAGGTCACCTATCACGGACCCGGTCAGCTGGTGGTCTATACCCTGATCGATCTGCGCCGCCGCCGTCTGGGCATCCGCGACATGGTCCACCGCCTGGAACAGACGCTCATTGCCCTGTTGGCCGGTTACGGTATTCCGGCAAGCGCGCGTCCGGATGCACCCGGGGTCTATGTGGCCGGGCGGAAAATCGGGTCACTGGGCCTGCGCGTCCGCCAGGGCTGCAGCTACCACGGCATCAGTCTCAACGTGGACATGGACCTGGAACCCTTCACCCGGATCAACCCCTGCGGCTACCCCGACCTGCACATGACCCAGCTGCGCGACCTGGGCGGCCCCTCCGACCTGCAGGCGGTTGCCGCTGATTTTGCTGCCCATTTCGGGCACCAGTTTGGCTACGCGGCCATGCAGCCGTCCGCCTCCCCACTTCCGTTTGAACAAGGCATCTCCCTATGAGCTCCGAACGCGGTGTCAAAGAGAAGGGTCGGGACAAGGTGGCCCGCATCCCCGTCAAGATCGAGCCCACCAGCAGGCCGGAACGCAAGCCACCCTGGATCCGGGTGCGCGCACCGGTGGGCGCCGCCGTCGACCGGGTCAAGGCACGCCTGCGTGCCGGAAAGCTGCACACTGTCTGCGAAGAGGCCTCCTGTCCCAATCTGGGCGAGTGTTTCTCCCATGGCACCGCCACCTTCATGATACTCGGCGACATCTGCACCCGCCGATGCCCGTTTTGCGATGTTGCCCATGGCAAACCGTTGCCTCCGGATCCGGAGGAACCCAGGCATCTGGCCGAGGCGGCTTCGGCTATGCAGTTGAACTATGTGGTGGTCACCTCGGTGGACCGCGACGATCTGCGCGACGGCGGCGCGGCCCATTTCGCCGCCTGCGTCAGGGCGACCCGCGAAGCGGTCGACGGCATCCGGATCGAGGTGCTGGTGCCCGATTTTCGTGGCCGCGAGGCACGCGCCCTGGAGGCTCTCGCCAGCGGCCTGCCGGACGTGTTCAATCACAACCTGGAGAGCGTCCCCCGGCTCTACCGGCAGGTGCGCCCCGGCGCGGACTACGGGTGGTCGCTCCAACTCATTCAGGCACACAAACAGCGTCATCCCCAGGTGTTGACCAAGTCCGGCCTGATGGTCGGCCTGGGCGAGGAGATCCCGGAAATTGAGCAGACCCTGCGCGATCTGCGCGAACACGATTGCGATATGGTGACCATCGGACAGTATCTCCAACCGAGCCTGCACCACCTTCCGGTCACGCGCTACGTGACGCCACAGGAGTTTGACCACCTGCGGGAGTTTGCCACCGGATTGGGATTCAGCAACGTGGCATGCGGACCCCTCGTCCGCTCCTCTTACCACGCGGACCTTCAGGCCGCCGGTAGCCTGGACGGTCAATAGTCAGCGAATACCAGCAATTTCTTTAATGCTTACCACTGGCCACATTGACGGGGACGTTGCCTTTCCTCCGACATACAGTATGCTTTGATTTTATGCGTGGGACGGGCTGCCGCGCGGGATGGACAAATAAGCGATAACAAATGGCGAAAAAGAGTCGCAGTGGTCTTTGGTCTTCGGACTGGTTCTTTGGGCTGATCATCAGTGTCGCCTTTCTGGCGATGATCAACATGGACTGGCTGCAGGCCATTGAACGCACCGCCTACGATTTTGGTGTGCAACTGGCGAGTCGCAATCCGAGCGACCGGATCGCCGTGGTCGCTATTGACGATGAAAGCATCGAGAATATCGGCCGCTGGCCCTGGTCGCGAAACGTTCACGCCAAAATGATCGACACCCTGAAGCAGGGTGGCGCCAAACTGATCGGATACACCGTTTTTTTCCTGGAACCGCAGCTCGATCCGGGACTGGATCGCATCCGGGATATTTTGAGCTATTACGACCGGATGCCGGGGTACACAAAAGACTCACGCGAAGTGATTGCCCTGGGTACGCAGCTGCGCAGTGCTGCCCGTGAACTCGACGCCGATGTGACGCTTGCCGGCAGCCTGAATCGGGCCGGGAATGTGGTGCTGGCCATGCCCTATGTGCTGGGACAGCCGGCCGGCCGTCCCGACGCCCCCCTGCCGGACTATGTCCGCCAGCACATGCTGACAAACATCAGCGGCGCGGTGGGTGAATCCGGCATGCCGTTGCCGGCGCAGGCCGCATTTCCACCCATACCTGAGTTGGGGAAACGGGCGCTCGCCATCGGACATCTCAACAGCAACCTGGACGTGGACGGCGGAATCCGCAGCGAACCGCTGCTGCTCAGTTACTACGAGCATTTTGTCCCCTCGCTGTCGCTGCAACTTGCCGCCCGCAGCCTGAATCTGGAAGAGAAGGACATTGCCGTCACCATCGGCAGCGGCATTCGACTGGGCGGCCTGGCCATCCCGACTGACTTTTCCATGCAGATGAACTCCTTTTTCTACGACTCCCCGGAAGGAAGGCAGGCGTTTGCGGTCGACTCGTTCTTCGATGTGTTCAACGGCAAGATTCCGGCAAGCAAATACCGCGACAAGATTGTCCTCATCGGCGCCACCGCCACCGGTATCGTGACCCCGCAGGTCACTCCGGTCTCTCCCGACATGCCGCCGGTGGTCACTCTGGCCCATTCACTGTCCAGCATTCTGAACGAGGATTTTTTTGTCCGCCCCGAGTGGGCACGTCTGGTGGAACTGGCCGCCATGCTGCTGGTGGCACTCTATCTGATTTCCCTGCTCCCCCGGCTCAAGGCGGCGATCGCCGCAGTGGCCAGCATCGTCCTGCTCAATCTGCTGATCGACAGCCAACTCTTTTTGATGGCCAAACACACCATGTGGCTGCAATTGATGGCGCCGGCCATACTCCTGGTATTCGGCCATGTTGCATTGACCACCAAACGGTTCCTGGCCACCGAACGGCTGAAGCTGCGCGGTGATGTGGAATCTGCCGAAACCAACAAAATGCTGGCATTGGCCTTTCAGGGTCAGGGACAGCTCGATATGGCGCTGGAGAAATTTCGCAAATGCCCCTTGAATGACGAAATCATGGGGCTGATGTACAACCTCGGCCTCGACTACGAACGCAAGCGCCAGTTCAACAAAGCCGTGTCGGTCTATAACCACATGGCCGAGTACGATCCGGATTTCCGCGACATCCAGAAACGGACCAAGCGCAACGAAACCCTGGAAGGCACCCTCGTATTCGGCGCCTCCGGTCCCAACGCCATGGCCACCATGCTGAGCATGGATGGTGAGGATGTGCAAAAACCCATGCTGGGGCGCTATCAGGTGGAGAAGGAGTTGGGTAAGGGCGCCATGGGTGTGGTCTATCTGGGCCGCGACCCCAAGATCAATCGCGTGGTGGCCATCAAAACCATGGCCCTGTCTCAGGAGTTCGAAGCCGACGAGCTGCAGGAGGTCAAAGAGCGGTTTTTCCGGGAGGCGGAAACTGCCGGGCGTCTGAATCATCCGAACATTGTCACCATCTACGATGCCGGCGAAGAGCAGGACCTGGCCTACATCGCCATGGAGTTCCTCAATGGCCACGACCTCTCCAGGTATACCAAGAGTGGTTCACTGCTGCCGGTGCCCAAGGTGTTCAGCCTGGTGTTCAAGGCCGCCGTGGCGCTGGACTATGCCCACACCAACAATGTGGTCCACCGCGATGTGAAACCCGCAAACATCATGTATGACCCGGATGCGGACAGCATCAAAATCACTGACTTTGGCATCGCCCGCATCACCGACTCCAGCAAAACCAAGACCGGTACCGTCCTGGGTACCCCGTCCTACATGTCGCCCGAGCAGTTGGCCGGTAAGCGGGTGGATGGACGGACCGACCTCTACTCCCTGGGTGTACTGTTTTACCAGATGCTGACCGGACGGCTGCCCTTTGAAGCGGATTCGATGGCCTCGCTGATGTTTAAAATCACCAATGAACCGCATCCGCCAATCCGCGAACTGCGGGCCGAGCTGCCCCCCTGTATTGCAAAAATTGTGGACAAGGCGCTCTCCAAGGCACCGGAAAACCGCTATCAAAGGGGCAACCAACTGGCTCAGGATCTCAAGTTGTGCGCACGCCAGATATCGTCTGGTGGTGCGCCACGATCCGATTCGCCCGAATAGATTGCTTGGTTTGACATAAACTAAAACGATAACTAGAGATTAATAAATGAATCTGCAGGGCAAGCTCGAAATTGTAGGCAAGACGGACACCGGGCTGGTGCGTCCCCACAATGAGGACGCCATCGGTCACGAAAACGCCATGGGGCTGGCTGTGCTTGCAGACGGTATGGGTGGACACAACGCCGGCGAGATTGCCAGTGCCATCGCCATCACCACGATCATGGAGTTCATCAAGCGGGAACACCCGAAACTGAAAAAAATCGGGGAAACCGATGAAGCCAGCGGCTTCACCCGGGAAAGTCTGATCCTGCGCGACGCGGTAATCGCTGCCAACGGCGCCATTTTTGAAGCTGCCCAGAACAATGATCAATATGAAGGGATGGGAACCACCCTTGTCGCCGCCCTTTTCTACGACAACCGGTGCAGCATCGCCCATGTGGGTGACTCACGACTCTACCGCTTCCGCAATGACGTGCTGGAACAGATCACCATCGATCACACACTGCTTCGCGAACTGGTCGAACGCGGCTTCTATACCGAAGAAGAGGCACTGGAGCAGGTCAATCGCAATGTAGTCACCAGGGCGCTGGGCATTGAACCCAGCGTGGTTGTCGACCTCCAGGAGGAGACTGTCCTGGTTGATGATCTCTATCTGCTCTGTTCCGACGGTCTGAACGACATGGCCTCCCATGACGAGATTCACTCAACACTTGGGCAATTTAGTGATAATCTAGAAGTAACTGCCAACAAGCTGATTGAATTAGCAAAAAGTCACGGCGGGAAAGACAACATCTCGGTGATGCTGTGCCAGGCCCACAAATCGTTTGCGGCGAACAAAGGGTGGCTGGCCAATTTCATCGATTGGTTAACCTGACAGGATAACGGTGATGGGACATCTGGTACTCAGTTTGAACGGAAAGCTCATTGGGGAGTTTCCCCTGAACAAGGAGCGAATCACCATCGGCCGGGCTGCGGACAACGACATCCAAATCGACAATCTCGCGGTCAGCGGCCATCACGCGCTGGTACTGACCATTCTGAACGACTCATTCCTGGAGGACCTGGACAGTACCAACGGTACCTTCGTCAACGGCAAGCCCATCAAAAAGTATGCACTGCGCGATGGCGACATCGTGACCCTGGGCAAGCACGAGATGAAGTACATCAACGACCAGGCCACCAAGGAAAGTGATTTCGAGCGCACGGTTGTCATCCGGCCCAGCACCACCGGTGAAGCCGGCACGGTCTCAATGGACAAAGTTGCCAAGGCTGTAAGTGATGGCCTGGATCAACAGAGCGAAACCAAAACCGTGGGCTGGAGCAGCGAAGGCGAACTGCCCCTGGCCAGGTTACAGATTCTGAACGGCCCGTTCTCGGGCAAAGAGCTGGAACTGACCAAGGCGTTGACCACGGTGGGCAAGCCGGGCGTCCAGGTGGCCGCCATCAGCCGCCGCCCCCAGGGTTACTTCATCATTCATGTGGAGAGCAAAAACAATGCTCACCCCATCGTCAATGGCAATTCCATCGGGCAGCAGGCCCATGCGTTGAAAAACGAGGATGTCGTCGAAATTGCCGGCACCAAGATGGGCTTCTATCTTAAGTAGCTGCACCCATTATTTGCGCCAACTTCAGAAACCGCCTCCATTGGGCGGTTTCTTGTTTCAACCCTGAGCGGGGTGCTGCTCCCGAAAATCAATCGGATTGATCCGTTCCATTAGGTAACACAGACAGTCCTTGCGGATTACTTCAAGATCCAGGGTCAACATGGAAGGCATCACCGCCGTGCGGGTCCGAATCTCCCCGCCGGTGTAATCAAAATAGTCATCACCCACATCGTCCCCCTGCTCGTTGCGCACGTCGAGACGTACTGCCTTGTCCGCTTCCAGGGTGGCCATCTGGGTTCCCGGCGGCAGTTCCCGGAAGTTGAGCCGATCCAAATCCCGGTCTATGGAAAAATCGGTCCCGTCCCCCGCATGGCCGATGCTCCTGTCGTTCGGAATTCGTACCGTGGCCACGGTGTGGTATAGATCTATGTCGTGGCTGGATAGGGCGTGTTCCGGAAACTCCTGCAGGTGCAGACAGGCATCCAGAAAACCGGCGGCGTGTGACACCCCCGCCAACTGCCCCACCTTGCCGCACTCGAGGGTGACAGCCGGACACAGGTTGGCAAACGCCGCCGATTGCACACCCCGCGGGCGGGTAAAGTAGACGACCGTGCGACCAAACAACGCAGCGAGGTGAAGGAAACTCTCCTCCAACCGGTTGATACAGGCATAGTGCGGATTCAGTCCGGTATTGTTGTGCAGGTCAACCGAAGCAAACACCCCGCGCCGCGCCATGCTTCGATATACCTTTGCCATCAGTTCTCGCTCCGGAGATGCTTCCGCCGGAGTGCCCGGCCAGACCCGATTGTAGTCCGGCTGATTGTCCAATCGCCGCATGCCCATCCTGGCGGCTTCCACATTGCCCACAAACAGGCTGATTGATCGCGGCAATTCCTGCGGGCCTGAATGCCGCCGTAGCAGCTCCTGTACCGCCAGCAAGCCCGTATCCTCATTGCCGTGCAGCAGAATGGACACAAACAGCGGCGGATCACGACGCCCCTGCAGATGAATCAGGGTTGGGGTTGGGCAGATATGGTGCAGATCGACCGCTCGGATTTCCTGAAAGCCCTTCGGCAGCTCCTCCATTTCGACCAGTTGAAGGCGTCGACTGGCGGGGACCTGCACTGAAGGCAGCGGCCAACGATGCGCAGGGGCACCTGATTCCTGGTGCTCAAGGTAGGTCTGGGTCAATCCGCGCCAGTCCTTTCCGTAACGGGCAACAAACGCACGCTGCCACGTCGCGCCGTTCATTCCCTTGGATACGCGCTCGGTGATCACCGAAAGAAAGCAGCGCGTTTCGTCCGCACCAATACCCAGCATCTGCAGCCCCTTTGCCGCCAGATCCAGCAACCGCTCCCGAACCAGCGCACTGATGGTCCACTCGTGACCATCCAGCCAGATCACACGTGCCTGCATGCCGTCGCGCGCCGCGGCATAAAAATTGGACTCAGCCGCGGCAAATGCCAAACGGGTCTCCGGTCGGTGCTCTTCTGCAGCAAGCGCGCGAAGCAGCCCGAAGAAGAACGCCGCATTGGCGATCATATCCGCCGCACTGGGACCGGCCGGCAATACGCGATGTTCGATGCGCAGATGGGGGGTTCCGTCGGGATCGAATCCGATCAGAGGGCGATTCCAGCGCCAGATCGTGCCGTTATGCATGCGCAGATGCGGCAACAGGGTTTCGGGTTCCTGCAGCAGGGTTGGCAGCAGAACCGGGAATTGCCGCTCATTTCGCAGAAAGCTTTCGGCCAGACTGGAATTCACATAGGCGTGACCGAAACTCACCCGTTTCGCAGCGCCCGCAACAGACAGGTCAACGGTCTGTTCAAATACCGGGATCCGGGTTTCGGCCCAAAGGTCGTTCCCGAACAGAAATGGTGAATTGGCTGAGATTCCAACCATGGGAGCCGACACGATACGCGCAGCATTGTAATAGCGCGCAGCGTGGTGAGGAGAGACCTGCAGGTGGATCTGGAAGGAGGTGGTAGCCGCCTCAAGCATGACATCATGTCGCAGTGCGCGGTAATGATCGGTAATTCCGTCAATGCACAACTCAAACGGCCTGCCGCCGCGCATGCGCATTGCCTGCTCATTGATGGCGCGATAGCGCTGCATGGCAGACATATTCTGCAGGCTGAAATCCTCGGGCCGAACCGTTGGCAGCGTGCCAATCATTAGCAGTTGCGCCTGCAGGTTTTGGGCAGCCTGCTGGCAGGCACTCCAGGTACCCAAAAGCTCGTTGAACAGGCGGGTCAGTGCACCACTACCCAGGCTTTGCGGAGTGCCGTTCAGCTCCACATTGAACGACGCCAACTCCGGTACCACCAGAGGATTGTCGACCCGCTTCAAAAACGCGTCGTTGACCGGTGCGGGAAGTCCATTGGAATCGACCAGCCAGGCTTCCAGTTCAAAACCTGCCGTGAGCTCGCCTTCGGAAAGCTTTTCTCTCTCGAGCCATTCGCACAGCAGGTGTGTCTCGCGTCGCAGGCGGCGCGAGAATTCGTCAAAATCCTCGGCCGAGAACTGATCCTGCTCGATTTCCTGGCCCATGATGGGTTACCCCGAGTTTCCCAACAATTGATCAAGACCCTTCAGCCGCTCCGGCGTTCCCACGTCCACCCAATGTCCGGCATGGTGAACACCGGTCACCAGCCCCGCGTCCGCGGCATGTCGCAGTAACGGCGCCAACGCAAACCGTCCTGCCGTCTGGCCATCGAACAGGGACGGCGACACAACGGCCACACCTGCATAGGTCAGCATCCGCCCACCGGTGTTGGCCACCAGGTCACCATCAAGGCTGAAATCCCCACCGGGATTGTGCGGCGGGTTATCTACCAGCACCAGATGCGCCAGTCCAAGCAACCGTGGCGGCAGTGACGCATAGTCAAAATCAATCCAGATATCCGCATTGCAGACGATGAATGGGTCGGGGCCCAAGCGTGGCAAGGCGCGAAAAATTCCGCCACCGGTTTCCAGCGCCTCACCTTCCGCGGAATACTCAATCTGCGCCCCCATGGCGGAGCCATCTCCCAACGCGGCTTCGATCTGATTGCCCAGCCAGGCATGGTTGACCACAAACTGCTTCACACCGGCGCGAATCAGCGCCTCCATTTGATGCATCAGCAAACTTTTGCCACCAGCCACGAGCAGCGGTTTTGGCGTGGTATCGGTCAATGGTCGCATGCGTTCACCGCGTCCGGCGGCTAGGATCATTGCTTTCATTCGCCTACCTGAAACAGGGTGTCGTTCATCTCTTGAACCCGGGGCAGTACTTCCTCAGAAATTAGTTTTGCCAAGGGCGCGACTTCGTCATCCAACGCACCCACCTCGACAATATAACCGAGTGTTCTGGGAATATCGGCCAGATAGCTATTCTTTCCATCGCGATGCCAAAGCCTTGCGAATATGCCGGCGGCTTTCAGATGACGTTGCACGCCCATCCGATCAAACCACGAAATAAACTGATGTTCGCTCGGACCCACATCGAGCCCCATCTCAGACGCACTCTGGCGAAACTCCTTCAGCCACTCAATCACTTGGGAACGGGGCCATGAGATGTAGCAATCCTTGAGCAGTGACACCAGATCGTAGGTCACGGGGCCGGTTACCGCATCCTGAAAATCTATGACTCCGGGATTTCCCTCCGGCACAACCATCAGGTTTCGAGAATGAAAATCCCGGTGCACGAACACCTGCGGCTGCGCCAATGCATTGTTGACCAACAGATCTAATACGCCACCTAGCATGGAGGTGTCGGCGCCCGCCAGATCCAGATTCAAATTCAAATGCCTGCCAAGTAACCAATCCGTGAACAGTGCCATCTCCTGTCGCAGCAAAGTGATGTCGTAGTCCGGAATTGTGGCAGTACGCGCTTTGACCTGTGATTGCATCCTCACCACAGTAGCCAACGCGTCACGGTACAGTCCGTCCACGGACCCCTGAGTCAACGTCTGCAGGTAACTTTGGCTGCCCAAATCTTCGAGAAGCAAAAATCCCTGTTGAAGATCACTGGCAAAAATCCTGGGTACATGGACTTGCGCCTTCGTCAACAGGTCAGCAACCTTGAGAAAAGGCCCACAATCCTCCTTGTCGGGTGGCGCATCCATCACGACAAAGGTGCCGTCCGCTGATTCCACGCGGAAATAGCGGCGGAAACTCGCATCGGAAGAGGCGGGGACCACCGCTCCATCCACCGCACCGAGAATTTCGGATACCCAGAGGGTCAATGCCTCTAATCGTTGATCCATACGACACTCTTTGTTGGGGAAATCCCGCAGATAGTACCAAAGCAATCTGGAATCCAAATTGGCACATTGCCGGATTCACAGCTAAGATTGCTGCCGATTATTGCACTACATGGGAAAGTTAATGTC
>JBNLBB010000032.1:0-22154 GCA_050302415.1 Gammaproteobacteria bacterium
TGGCCGAGCGCAGGAAACCAAACCCGTCCTGCAGGATTTCCAAGACGCCATCACCGAAGATATCTTCGCCACCTTTGGCATGCGCCTTGAGGATGCTGAATATGACATCCTGCTTGCGGGCTCGCGCCATATTCTCCAGTCCCATGGACTGGGCGATTTCAATCAGCTCGTGAGCTGGTTTTTTCTTCAGTTCTGTCAGATTCATA
This sequence comes from Gammaproteobacteria bacterium, assembly GCA_050302415.1. Taxonomy (GTDB): domain Bacteria; phylum Pseudomonadota; class Gammaproteobacteria; order JBNLBB01; family JBNLBB01; genus JBNLBB01. The sequence continues at coordinate 207 of JBNLBB010000032.1, forward strand.
GTCGCTTCAACGTCAGGAGATGCACAAACGCGGGAAGCGGCCGTTGGGGCCATTTGATTCATTACGATTCGGATTATTGGTTGGGGAGGCGGTCGGCTTTACGCCACTATAATTTCTTCGCGCTTTGGGAGTATAGGTCAAAAAAATGCTTATGGGAACGCCCCGGGGAAAAAAGCTCCCGGGGCGGGAACCGTGTCACAAATTGCTGTCGATGAAGGCAGTTAGCTGGGACTTGGAGACGGCACCCACTTTGGTGGCTTCCACATTGCCGTTCTTGTAGAGCATCAACGTGGGAATCCCCCGGATACCGTAGCGCGGCGGGGTATTCGGATTTTCGTCAATGTTGAGCTTGGCCACCTTGATTTTGCCCTGATATTCGCCCGCGATTTCATCCAGAATCGGTGCAATCATCTTGCACGGTCCGCACCAGTCCGCCCAAAAATCCACGAGTACAGGCGAATCGGAATTCAGTACTTCGCCCTCAAAGGTTTCGTCAGTGACGTAAGTAATCAAATCACTCACGTTATTAGCCTCCCATGTGTATGATGCTTGCTTGCAACGCGGACCCCGGTTTCATCTGTCCGGCTTAAGAGTCGAAGCTTAGCCTGCACCCCAAAGAATTCAAATGTCCGTCGGCCAAGGCGACCGGGTCAGAATGGATGCATCCATTTGAGCTTAACCGCGATGAGTTTTCAAGCCCATTCCCTCGCCAAATTAGGGTATCCTCAGATATACGATGAAGAACAAAGAGTTAACCGAAACTGCTTTCAAGCAACTTGACCTTCCTCCCGAACTCCAAAAGGGACTGGAAGCGGCGGGCTTTGTCTACTGCACCCCGATCCAGGCCGAGACGCTGCCGCTGGCCCTGAAGGGTCAGGATGTAGCTGGCCAGGCGCAGACGGGTACGGGAAAAACCGCGGCATTTCTCCTGGCCACCATGAATCGCCTGCTTCGAAACCCGCCCCCGGCCGACCTGCCGCGCAACCACCCCCGCGCGCTGGTCCTGGCGCCGACCCGCGAATTGGCCGTGCAGATTCATCGGGACGCCGACCAACTGGGTGGCCACACCGGCCTGCGGTTTGTCTCAGTATACGGCGGTACGGGCTACGACCAGCAGCGCAACGACATCGGGGAAGGCGTGGATATTCTGATCGGAACCCCCGGGCGACTGATCGACTATTTCAAGCAGGGGGTCTATCAGCTAAACGACACCGAAGTGGTCGTGCTGGACGAGGCCGACCGCATGTTTGATCTGGGCTTCATCAAGGATGTTAGATTCCTGCTGCGCCGGACGCGCAAACCCGAATCGCGGCTCAGCATGCTGTTTTCCGCCACCCTCTCCTGGCGGGTCACCGAACTCGCCTACGAACACATGAACAACGCAGAAATGGTGGTGGTCGATGCCGACCAGGTCACCGGCGCCAATATCACCGAGAAACTGTTTCACGTGTCGGTCACCGAGAAAATCCCCTTCCTGCTGGGGCTCATGGGCAGCATCGATCCGCGGCGCACCATCATATTTGTGAACACCAAACATGCCGCCGGACAGGTTTGGGGATATCTGGAGAGCAATGGATTCGCGTCCGCCGTGCTCTCCGGAGACATCCCGCAGAAGAAGCGTCTCCATCTGCTGCGCCAGTTCCAGGAGGGTGAGCTGCCGGTGCTGGTGGCCACCGATGTCGCAGCACGCGGCCTGCACATTGAGGATGTCAGCCATGTGATCAATTTTGATCTGCCGCAGGACGCCGAAGACTATGTCCACCGGATCGGACGTACTGCACGCCTTGGCGCCAAGGGAGACGCCATCAGCTTCGCCTGTGAGGAATATGTCTATTCCCTGCCCGAAATCGAGAGCTACATCGGTCACAAGATTCCGGTGGAGAATGTCAGCGAAGCGATGCTAGTATCGCCCGCGCCTCCGAAACGGATGGAGCGCCCGGAGAACAGCCGACGCCCGGATGGCAACCGTCGGCGGAGTGGCGACGCACGGGGCGGAGGCCGTAGGCGTCAGGGCGGAAATGCCCGCCGGAGCTAGAAACAGCAAGGACATGGCAGCGCAGAATTTCTCACAATGGATGTACCGCCTTGGTCGGGAACCCACTCAGCGACGTCTTGCGGCAGTGGCCGCAGCGGTTGCCGTGGTGTTGCTGGCCAGGAGTGCGGCTGAACTTACCTGGCGCCTGGTACCGACCCCGGAAGTTTCCGCCGGCACCCCGGTTCAAAAGCTGCAACCTGCAAGCCAGTCAGCGGCGGCCAGACCCGGCACTCGCATTGCTGAAATGCATCTGTTTGGCGAAGTCAAACAGGTGACCGCCAAGGCGGAACCGGCACCGGTAACCGCGCCCGAAACACGTCTCAACCTGACGCTGCGCGGTGTGATCGCCAGCGACAACCCCAAAAAAGCCCGCGCCATCATCACCGACGGCAACCGCCTCGAAAAATTCTATCGTCCCGGCGACGAGGTGACGGGCGGCGCCCAACTGGAGACGATTCACCCGGACCGGGTCATTCTCCAGCGTGGCGGACGTTTTGAAACCCTGAGTCTGCCCAAGGACCGCCTGCCCGAATCCGAACGCGCCGTACCGGCAAGCGCACCGCAGGCGCCGCAGGGCGCACCGGAGTCCGCCGAGGATACTTCCGGTGAAGCACCGGATACCTTGCTCGGCTACCGGGAAACGCTCAAGGAGAACCCGCAGGCGATCAATGAACTGCTCAACCCCGCGCCGGCCTACGAGAATGGCAAATTGGTGGGATTCCGGCTGCGGCCGACCAAAAACCGCCACCTGCTGAGACGCAACGGCATCTTGCGCAACGATATCGTCACTTCGGTGAACGGCATCCCCCTAAACGATCCATCCAACAGTTTCCAGGTGTTGCAGCAGCTCACCTCATCGGACGCCATTCAGCTGACCATCCTCAGGAATGGCACGGAACAAAATATCGCCCTGCAACTAGAATGACTGAAGGCAGATGAACACCAACCGTACCCACCCATTGATCAGGCTGTATGGCGCCGCCCGCGTAGCGGCGGGAATGGCAGCAATCCTGCTCACACTGTGGGCAGCAGCCCCTGCGCAGGCACAGGAGAGTAATGCCACCCTCAACCTGAAGGATGTGGACATCAGTTCCCTGATAGAGACTGTTGCCGATCTGACCGGCAAGAATTTCATCATCGACCCACGGGTGAAGGGAAAAGTCACCGTCATCTCTTCGCGGTCCATGGCCGGCGCCGAACTCTACGAAGTGTTTCTTTCCATCCTGCAGGTGCATGGGTTCTCAGCTATCGACAGCGGCAACGTCATCAAAATCGTGCCCGACGTCAATGCCCGCCAGCTCGGAATTCCCACCGCCTCGGCACGCGATCCGGGCACGGGTGACAATCTGGTGAGCCGGGTGGTGCAGCTCGACAATGTCAACGCCGCGCAACTGGTGCCCATCCTGCGTCCGCTGGTACCCCAGCAGAGCCACCTGGCCGCGTTTCCGGCCTCCAATGTGCTGGTCATCACTGACCGTGCCGAAAACGTCAATCGGCTGCTGCAGCTGATTGCGCGCATCGACGTACGTGGCAGCGATGAAATTGAAGTAATCCGCCTGGAACACGCGTCGGCTGCCGAAACCGTGCGGATACTGAGCGGCCTGCAGCAGCAATCCGGCGCCAAAGGCGATGCTGCCAACAATGGTGTGGCGCTACTGGCCGACGAGCGCACCAACAGCGTGATCATCGCTGGCGACCGCCGGGAACGGGTGAGGACACGCGCGGTTATCGCTCATCTCGATACGCCCCTGGAGAGCACCGGCAACACCAAGGTGATCTATCTCCACTACGCCCAGTCCAAGGATCTGGTCACTGTGCTGACCGGTGTCAGCACCAGCATCGCGGACGACACCAAGAAGGGTGCGCCTCAGAGTCAGGCAGCCGCCGGTTCCAGCAACAAAATCAACATCCAGGCCGATGAAACCACCAATGCCCTGGTGATCACCGCACCGCCGGATGCCATGCGCTCCCTGGAGTCGGTGATCCGCCAGCTCGATATCCGCCGCGCCCAGGTGATGGTGGAAGCCATCATCGCCGAGGTGTCGATTGAAAAAGGGCGCCAGCTGGGTGTGCAGTGGCTGGTGGACAGCACCCCGGGCGGCAATGGTCCGTTGGGTGCCAGCAACTTTTCCATTGCCGGATCGGGCAGTATCAACAGTATTGCCGCGGGTGTGGTTTCCGGCGCCGCCGCCTTGGGTGACGGGCTGACGCTCGGCATCGGTGACTTCTCGAGCAACAGCATCAACTATGCCGCGGTACTGGGTGCGCTGGCCGGGGATGCCAACACCAACATTCTCTCCACCCCCAGCCTGGTCACCATGGACAATCAGGAGGCGGAGATTGTGATCGGCCAGAATGTGCCGTTCGTCACCGGGGCGTTTACCAGTACCGGTACCGGCGGGGCATCGGCGACCAATCCCTTTCAGACTATCCAGCGCGAAGACGTCGGCCTGAGCCTCAAGGTGAAGCCCCAGATCAACGAAGGCAGCGCGGTGAAACTCGATATCGCCCAGGAGGTTTCCAGCATTGCGCCGAGCACGGCGAGCGCAGCGGATATCATCACCAACAAGCGTTCGCTCAAAACCACCGTCATCGTTGATGATGGCGAAATGGTGGTGCTGGGCGGTCTGATCGACGACCAGGTAACCGAAAATGAACAGCGGGTGCCGCTGCTGGGGGACATCCCGGTCCTTGGCTGGCTGTTCCGGTACAACACCGTGCAGAAGGTGAAGCGCAATCTGATGGTGTTCATCCAGCCCCGGATTGTGCGTGACGCCGCCTTGGGTTCGCGTCTCACCTACAGCAAGTATTCGCGACTGCGCAATCTGCAGCAGAACATCCGCGAAAAGGGACTGCGCCTGATGGACAACGAAGAGTCATCGGTCCTGCCCCCCATGCAGGAGTTCATGCGCCTGCCGCCGCCGTTCACCCCTGCGGAACCGCAAGCCAACGGTAGCACCGGGAGCGAAAAGATCTGACGGGCCCACCGATGGAAAGCACCACCCTGCAACCGGACCGCCCGGAACTCCCCACCCACATCCCGTTTGCCTTTGCCAAACGTCACGGGGTGCTGCTGATTGCGCGTCACCCGGACCATGTCCTGGTGGCCCACCGCCCGCACATCCAGCCGGTCGCCATTATCGAAGCCCAGCGGTTCCTCGGGCTGCCGGTGCGGCTCGAAGAGGTGAGTGAGGGGGAGTTCGAACGGATGCTGCGTGAGGCCTACGAACAGGGATCGAATGCAGCCATGCAGATGATGGAGGATTTCGGGGAGGAGATGGACCTGCACCGGATCGCCGAACAGATGCCGGAGACCGAAGATCTGCTGGAGAGCGAGGATGACGCACCGATCATCCGCCTGATCAACGCCCTGCTCACCGAAGCGATCAAGGAGAACGCCTCCGATATCCATATCGAGCCCTACGAAAACCGCGTCAGCGTCCGCTTCCGGGTCGATGGCGTGATGCGCGAAGTGCTGCAACCGCAACGGGTGCTGGCACCGCTGATCGTCTCCCGCATCAAGGTCATGGCCCGCCTGGATATTGCGGAAAAGCGCCTGCCCCAGGACGGCCGGATATCCCTGCGGGTTGCCGGACGGGCCGTGGATGTGCGTGTCTCCACCATCCCGACTTCCCACGGCGAACGGGTGGTGCTGCGTCTGCTCGACAAACAGGCCGGCCGTCTCGATCTCCAGCAATTGGGCATGGCCGCCGACACGCAGCAGGCCATCGACGCGCTCATCCACAAGCCTCACGGCATTGTGCTGGTGACCGGGCCAACCGGTTCGGGAAAGACCACCACACTCTACGCCGCGCTCACCTGCCTCAACGAGGCGCGGCGCAACATCATGACGGTCGAAGACCCCATCGAGTACCACCTGGATGGGGTCAGCCAGACCCATGTGAACTCCAAAGTCGACATGAGTTTTGCGCGCGGCCTGCGGGCGATCCTGCGCCAGGACCCGGACATCGTGATGGTAGGCGAAATCCGCGACCTGGAAACGGCGCAGATCGCGGTCCAGGCGAGTCTCACCGGACATCTGGTGTTTTCCACCCTGCACACCAACAGTGCCGTCGGCGCGGTCACCCGACTGCGCGATATGGGCGTGGAACCCTTCCTGCTCTCCTCCAGCCTGCTGGGGGTACTCGCCCAGCGGCTGGTCAGGGTGTTGTGCACCGAATGCCGCGAGGCCTACGCGCCCTCCGAACGGGAGTTGCAGATCCTGGGCACCCAACAGACTGATGTCGTGCTCTATCGCCCAACCGGTTGCAGCAAATGCAACCATTCCGGATTCAAGGGTCGGACGGGCATCTATGAGCTGCTGGTGGTCAACGACCAGGTGCGCGACATGATTCACGACGGATCGGGCGAGCACGCCATCGAAACCTACATCCGCGCCTCCACACCCAGCATCCGCAGCGATGGCATTCGCCGGGTGCTGAGTGGCCATACCACCATCGACGAAGTACTCAGGGTCACCCGGGAAGGCTGAATATGGGCGCCTTTGAGTATGCCGCTCTGGACCACAAAGGTACGCTACGCAAGGGCGTGCAGGAGGGTGACACCCCTCGCCAGGTGCGCCAGGCGCTGCGCGAGCAGGGCTGGACCCCCCTGGAAGTGGAGCCGATTCAGGAGCGACGGACCGCGAAAGGGGGCTCAGGTCTCCTCGGCCGGGTACGCAGTATCGGATCCGGCGAACTGGCGTTGTTGACCCGGCAATTGGCAACCCTGGCCAAGGCGGCCATCCCCCTCGAAGAAGCACTGCGCACGGTAGCCGAGCAGTCGGAGAAGGCCCGCATCCAGAGCCTGGTGCTCGCGGTACATTCCCGGGTGCTGGAAGGCCACTCCCTGGCCGCGGCCATGGCGGAGTTTCCCCGCGTATTCCCCGAGCTGTACCGCGCCACGGTGGAGGCGGGCGAACAATCCGGGCATCTGGAAATTGTGCTGGAGCGGCTGGCCGACTACACCGAATCGCGCCAGGCGCTCGCCCAGAAAATTCAACTGGCGCTGCTCTACCCCTTTGTTTTGGTGACCGTTGCCGTATTCGTGGTGGGCGTACTGCTCGCCTATGTGGTACCCCAAGTGGTACAGGTGTTCGAGCATGTGGGCCAACAGCTGCCGCTGCTCACCCGGATCCTGATCGCCATCAGTTCCTTCATGCAGGAACATGGCATTTTGTTGCTGTTGGTCGTGGTGGTGCTGGCCATCGTGGCCAATCGGACCGTGCAACGTCCGGGCCCCAGAAAAGCCTGGCACCAGGTAATGTTGCGCCTACCCCTGGTGCGCAAACTGACCCGTGGGCTCAACACCGCGCGCTTTGCCCGCACCCTGGGAATACTCGCAGCGAGCGGTGTCCCCCTGCTCCACGCCCTGAAAATTTCGGCCGAGGTGATGGTCAACCTTCCCATGCGCGAGGCAGTGGTCTTGGCCACCGAGCGCATCCGCGAAGGTGCCGCCATCCGGACCGCGTTGGCGCAGAGCGGCCATTTTCCGCCAATGGCGCTCAATCTCATTGCCAGCGGCGAGGCGAGCGGAAACCTGGACGACATGCTGATGCGCGCAGCAGAAAATCAAGAACGGGAAGTGGAGACCATGGTCCAGGTGCTGCTCGGGGTTTTTGAACCCCTGCTGATCCTGGTGATGGGCGGGCTGGTGGCGTTCATCGTCGCTGCGATCCTGCTGCCGATTATTGAGCTGAACCAGTTGGTGCAGTGAGCCCTGGAGCAGTTCCTCCACCCTTCACTGTCGCACCACCCGCCAGGGTGGCCAATGCCTCCACCGCTTTCGGATTTCCGGCTTGGGCGGATCGCTTCAGCCAATCCACCGCCTTCTCCGTATTCTGGTCCACTCCCTGACCGTAGTAGAGAAGGTATCCCAGCGTGTACTGGGCCTCGGCGTGACCGCGCTCAGCCAACGGCAGCAACAGGTAGGCAGCCAGGCGCGGATTTCCGCTGTTGTAGGCACTGCGTGCCTGCTCCATGCGCATCTGCTGGAACTCATCGCTGTCCCAGTCATTGCCCTGGGGCGTGGTTGCGCAAGCACCCAGACCAAGCATCATTGCCAGAACTACTGCTCGAAACATAATTTCATGCAATCTTTTTTTGAAAGCCGGGGATCATATTAAGTCATTGACGGTCACACTGTCCCCCGGGTGTTGCTCCGTGATTTTTTCACACGACTCCAGCGGGTGGATTGCTATACTGCTTCAAAAACTGAACTGACAAGGTTTTAGTCACTTATGCAAGCATACTTCAGCCGGATCCTGCTGCTGGCCATCTTTGTGGGCATAGCCGCATCCTGCGCCTCCACCCGCGCGGTCAGCGAGAATTCAGAACCCCCGAGAATAATCGTTCGGTTTGTCGAAACGGTATCCGATCCCGGTTCTGTCGAATTTGTGCGGGATCTCAATCAGAAATCCGGCGCGGAGTTCAAACATGTCCGCCGCCTGGGTACCGGTGCACACCTCTATGTGGCGCAAGGCAACCACGTCGACCTGGAAAGCATCCTGTCGCGCCTGCGAGCCTGGGAGGCCGTGATCTATGCCGAAGCCGACAAGCGGGTCAAAGCAAATCCCGATTTTGCCCAGGGGCGTGAACTGTGACGTTCCGGCTATCGGCTGTCTGTCTTCTGCTCGGCGTGCTCGTCCCGCAATCCGTACTAGCACAAGGTGCGGAAGGTTTCACGGATCGGATCATTGTCAAATTCCACGAGTCACAGCAGCGGGTTTCCGCGTTGTCTGCGCGAAACCCCAAAATAGGGGCCTCCCCAACCGCTCCTACACTATCGTTGCGCCACCACAGGCAACTTGCCACCGGTGCCAGCACCTTCGTGATCGAACGAGCGGTAACGCAAGCTGAAGCAAAGGCGATCGCGGACGAAATTGCGGAGCATCCCAATGTAGCCTATGCGGAGCCGGACAGGCGGATGTTTCCGATGGTCTTTCCAAATAACCCGCCAAATGACCCTTTGCTGAATGAGCAGTGGAATCTTGGCACCAACGGTATGAGCCTGTTTGACGGGGTGAACCCGGCAACCAGCACTCCCACAATTTGGCCCACAACAGTGGGATCAAGCGCCGTAGTCGTGGCGGTAGTGGACACTGGAATTGTTTACCACGAAGACTTGGACATCAGAGACGGCCTCAATCCCACAGGCCAGATCATTCTTGGCTACGATTTCATTTCATCTGATCCCACTACTCCCGTAGATTTCACTGAGAATGACAGTGATCCGGGACGCGACAGTGACCCGACAGACCCCGGCGATTGGACAAACTCAGCAGACGTGACTGCCGGACGTTGTACCACTGCAAGTGATAGTTCGTGGCATGGGAGTCATATCGCAGGGTCCATCGTAGCCACAACCAACACTGGCGCTATAGGTATGGCCGGCATTGCTCCGGGTGTCACACTGCTGGTTGTCAGGGCATTGGGCAAGTGTGGAGGATATTTGAGTGATGTTACCGATGCCATGATGTGGGCTGCGGGATTGTCGGTAGCTGGCGCACCGGCCAACAGCAACCCAGCCGACGTCATAAATCTCAGCCTTGGTGGAGAGGGCCCCTGTACTCAAACCGAACAGGAGGCAATCAACAGCATAAATGCCGCAAAAAAAGTAGTTGTAGTATCAGCTGGCAATAAACCGAATACCACCTTTTCGCCTGCTTCGTGCTCTGGAGTAATCAATATTGGCGCGGTATCCGTCAACAAGAATGCCCCTTCATACAATAATTCAGGGCCACTGATTGCGGTAAGCGCACCTGGCGGAGCAGCCCCTTCGGTTTTGGAGCAGGCCAAGGACACCATGATTCTCTCCACTGTGGATTCCAGTAAAGTAGATGTCGCCAGCGGCCAGGGAAATCCGAGTATCAGCTACGCCTACAAGGTGGGAACCAGTATGGCTGCCGCGCAGGCCTCTGGAGTAATTGCGTTGATGTTGAGCGAGGATCAATTTGGATTGATTACGAATCTGCCGACAGAGTTAAAACCGTGGCAGGTTATTAAGCGTAAGCTCCAGACCACGGCGGAGCAGTGGGCAGATATCCCTACCAGCAATTGCACTGAACTGACATGCGGCGCTGGCGTGATTAACGCACCAAGAGCAGTTGAATCCCCATTGGCGTATGCTGGCGATACTCTCTCGGTTACCCCCGGCCAAGTCAACGTTACGCTGCAGGGATATGCCAGCGATAATGTATCTATTAGTACAACGAATTGGGCGCAAACTGGCGGTGTGGACACCCCCACTCTTTCCAGTACTACGGACCTCAACCCCACATTCGTGGCTCCCATCACTCCCCAAAATCTAGAATTTCAACTAACTGTCAGCGACGGCTTTAACCAAACCACCGACAGCGTCATTGTGGTAGTTAATGGCGCGCCGGTTCTCGACCCTATCGGCGACAGAACTGTTTCCGAGTGCAGCGCGCTTGACTTTACGGTTGCTGCCACCGACCCCAATGGGACAAGTGTAATTTTCAGTGCCACCGGCCTACCACCAGGCGCCAGTTTGGGTACAACGAATGGGCGTTTCTTTTTCGAAGCGGACCAAGCATCGCAATCAAGTTATCAAGTCACTATATTCGCCACCGATACAATTGATGCAAATCTGAAGGATTCCGAAACTTTTACAATCTTTATTCAGGCGTCCAGCAGTTGCGGCGGAGGCGGGGTAATTGGCGGCGGCGGAGCGATCAGCAGCAGCTCTGGCGGCGGCGGACCAGTGGGATTGGGTGTCCTGGATATTCTGCTTATGGTGTTAGGTCTCCGGATTTTCAGGTGCCTTCCGCTTGCCGGAAAACAAAACCACCAATCCGCCGAATAAACCCAGCAGATGTGCGTCCACCACTACCGGCGCGCCAATTAACGCTGCGGTTGCAGTGTCAGCAACAAACTGCTCATAAACCACTTTTGAGATTGTCACTGCAATAACCAGCACGGCCAATCGGTCTCCGCATATTGCGGCGCAAAGGGCACCGGCCATAATCAAGCCATGCAACACTCCGGAGAGCCCCACATACCACCCGAGCTCTGGCTTAAGCAACAGCAGGCCAAAGCTTATAACCGCTGAACTGACCGTAAATACCAAACACCAGGAGAAAAGACTCAAACCAGAACCGTATAGCAGCCAGATCAGCAGTAACCCAGCCAAGTTCATTACCAAGTGAATCCAATTCAGATGAACCACATGAGCGGTGAACAAACGCCATACCTGGCCGTCCAGGATAGGCTCCCGGTCATATCGTAGCCATCCAGTAATAGGCTCTCCCCATAGCGCCACTAGCATACAACAGAGAACCAGTGCGACCGGTAGCCACCAGTTAGTACGCCTCAGCACGGTGGATTACCCGCCATGCGGAGGTGAACCGATCGATGCGCGCCGGAGTCTGATATCATTCCCGCAGTTTACGATGAATTCCGGAATTAATGGATTATGACAATTCACGCTTCAACCACTTCCTCAACTAGGCTGCAGCAGGGCTTCACGCTGATCGAAATCATGGTAGTGATCGTGATTTTGGGAATTCTCGCCGCCCTGGTGGTCCCCAAGGTCATGGACCGGCCAGACACCGCCCGAATCACCAAAACTCGAGCGGATATCCGCTCGCTGGAGAGCGCCCTGAATCTCTACAAGCTCGACAACTACAGCTATCCCTCCACCGATCAGGGGCTGCAGGCACTGGTCACCAAGCCAGCCGGTTCGCCCGAACCACGCAACTGGAAACAGGGTGGTTACATTGATCGGCTTCCCAACGACGCCTGGCAGCAGCCATACCAATATCTGCAGCCGGGAATTCACGGGGAGATCGATATTTTCTCCTTCGGCCCGGACGGCCAGCAGAGCGACGATGATATCGGCAACTGGAAACTGGAATAGCAGCCGGCAGACGGAACACCAATCGTCAGGCCATCATGCTTTCTTCACGAAGTACAGACGCCGGCTTCACCCTGATCGAACTGTTGGTCGTCATCTTCATCATCGGCATCATTCTGACCATCGGTGCGCTGGCTGTAGGCAGTGACAACCGACAGAGAGCGCTGGGCCGCGAAAGCGAGCGAATGGCGGAATTGATCCGACTGGCCGGCGAGGAGTCCATCACCCGGATGCTCGAAATTGGGGTTCGCTTCAAACCCGACGAATATGCCTTCCTGGTGCTCGACGGTGAAACCTGGCAGATCCTCGAAGAACGCCCCTTTGGGGTCCGCAAAATCGAGGATGAGTTTCTGCAGCTCGACCTGGTGGTCGAGGGCACTGAACTGGAGTTGAGTCAGGAAACCAAATCACCACAGGTACTGCTCCTCTCCAGCGGAGAAATGACCCCGTTTCAACTCAACCTCAAAACCGAGGGCCTGAGCGAATTTTTCCAGGTTGTCGGCCGTTTTGACGGCAGCGTGGAATTGCAGGGCCCGTGGGTGCGCAACCCATGATCCGGTGCCGGCGGCAACGAGGATTCACCCTCATTGAGATACTGGTGGCCCTGACCATTCTGGCCATGGCACTGGGCGCCCTGGTGAAGGCTTCCAGCAGCCAGGCCAGCAACGCGCAGTATCTGCGCGACAAGGTACTCGCCCAGTGGGTCGCCAAAAACCGAATGGCGAGCAACCAGCTGTTTGCTTCCTGGCCATCAACCGGCAGCAAAAAAGGCAGTGATTTCCTGGCAGAACGGGAGTGGTATTGGCGGGAAGTGACCGAAGAGACGCCAGACCCCGAGATGCGCCGCTTTACCATCGAGGTACGGACAGACCCCGACGACGACGGAGCCCTCGCCTCATTGACCGGATTTCTGCTCAAACCGTGAACGCCCCTGTCCGCCCTAATCAGCCCATCACCCTGGCGCAGGGATTTACGCTGCTGGAGCTGCTCGTTGCACTGGCAATCTTTGGATTCATTGGAATCATCGCCTATCAGGGACTGGACAGCGTTTTGGATGCCAATGCCGCGGTGACTGCTCAGGCGGACCGCAGCGCCGAACTGCAGCGCGCATTCCTGGTGATGGAAACCGATATGGCCCACTTTGTCAGCCGTCCGATTCGCAATGAGTATGGGGACAGCGAGAGCGAACTGATCGGCGGCAACGGGGGAAGCCTGATGGTTCAGTTCACCCGCAGCGGCAGACGCAATCCCGCCGACCTGCCGCGCAGTGAGCTGATGCGGGTGGCTATCGGAATTGAAGAAGATCGCCTTATGCGCGCCTTTTGGCAAACCGTGGACCGGGCGCAGGACAGCGAACCGGTGAAACAGGTGCTGATCCGCCGGGTACGGCAGGCGGAGATCCGATTTCTGGGGCCGGACCGTGAATGGCGGGATTTCTGGCCACCAGTCACCGCATCGGATGAGCCTTCGGGCCCGCCCCTGGGCATCGAGCTGCAGATCGACACCGAAGATATGGGACGCATCACCCGACTGTTCACCCTGGCGGGAGCGCTGAAGTGATCGCCCCGATGGTGAAATCCCAGCAGGGGGTGGCGTTGATCACTGCCATTCTGGTGGTCGCACTGGCGACCACTGCGGCGGTCACCATGATCAGCCGGCAGGATGTGGAAGTGCGCCGCACCTCCAACATACTCGCCTACTCACAGGCGGCGGAATACATCAACGGCGGTGAACGCTGGGCGGCGCGCGCGCTCGCCGCTGATCGCAAAGACAACGCCACCGACAATCTCGAAGAGGCCTGGGCCACCCAACTGGCGCCGGTACCCGTCCCGGGCGGCACCATCAGCGGCTTTGTCACCGACGCCCAGGCCCGCTACAACCTGAACAATGTCGTTGACGGCGAAGGCAAAGTGATTCCGGAGGAAATTGCCTACGTGGAGCGGTTGCTGTCCCTCATTGCCCAGGACAATCCGGAGGCGGAAATCGACCCCAGTATCGCGCACGCAATTGGCGACTGGATCGACAGTGACATCAATCCGGCGTTTCCGGGCGGTGCCGAGGACGATGTTTATCTTGCGCTGACCCCCGCCTATCGAACCGCGAACCACGCCATGGCATCGATCAGCGAACTGCGGTTGGTCCAGGGGGTGACCTCCGGCGTATACCGGGCCATTGTCCCCTATCTGACCGCTCTGCCGAAAAAAACGCCGATCAATGTCAACACCGTCCCGGCGGAACGGGTGGCACTCATTCTGGCCCTCGACAGCAACATCGACTCCAGCGCCGCGGAGCAGCTGATTCAAGACGCGCCCTATGACAAAGTGGATGATGTGCGTGCCCACGATGCGTTTTCAGGCCTGGAGATTGCCACCGACCGACTGTCGGTGAGCAGCGATTTCTTTACAGTCCACCTCGATGCCCGGATCGACCGATCGCATATTGCGTTGCAGTCCACGCTCGAAAGAGACCAAAATGGTCAGTGCCAGGTACGTTTGCGCAGCCAGGAAATCTAGTTTGTGAGTGATCGACTTTTTTTGCTGTTACCGAGCAGCGAAGACCACCCAGTTCAGTGGCTCCATGTTGAGGGAACCACCGGTGCAGTGACCGGTGGCGCCATTGCGCTGGAGGAGCTCGCCCAACTTCCACACAAACGCAACGCCGTCGTGGTGGTCCCGGGTGAGGCGGTCACCGCCATGTCGGCGGTCATACCCGCCGCTAACCGCAAGCGCCTGCTACAGGCAGCTCCCTACGCGGTTGAAGACCAACTGATTGACGATGTGGAGTCCCTGCACATTGCGGTACACCCCAACGGGGAGCAGACGGCAATTTTTGCGACTGCGAGGCAACTCATGGCCCGATGGACCGATTTGTTGTCCGCCGCCGGAATTGAAGCTGCGGTACTGATTCCGGATTACCTCATGTTGCCGTGCGAAGAGGAAAGCTGGTCGGTCTGGATCGACACCAGCCGGATAGTCGTACGGCGGGGTGAGTTGGCCGGCTTCTCGCTGCCGGTGGACAGCGGCAGTTCGCTGCTGGCCGGGCTGCTGCGTCAGGACGAAGCGTCACCGGCCCACCTCCAGATTTGGGCCGCCACGGACCACCTTCCGTCGACGCTGCCCGTTGACCCGGCAAGTACCGAACTCCATCGTATGGAGACCGGCTCACTGCTCAACCTGGCTGCACAGGCGGCACCCTCCGTCAACCTGCTGCAGGGCGCCTATGACCGTCGCGAACGCATGAGCAAGCGAATCAGACCCTGGATTCCGGCCGCTGCCATGCTGCTCGTTGCATTCGGGGTGCAAATGGCAATTGCCGGCATCGACAATGTTCAGCTCAAGAGGGAATCCGAGGCCGTCCGACAGGATATGGCCCGTATTTACCGCGAACTCTACCCGGACGCAAAAAACGTGGTGAATCCCAAAGCCCAGCTGGACCAGAAACTTGCCGAATTGAGCGGTGGCGGTCCCGCCGGAGCGCTCGCCATGCTCGACCGGGTGGGTACCCGCCTCAAGGCCCATGACAAGATCGAGATCCGCGGTATCAGCCTGCGGGGCAATCGGATGGACCTCGACCTGGTTGCCTCAGACCTGCAGACACTGGACAAACTCAAGCAGGATCTGGGAAACAGCTCGTTGGATGTGGTCATCCAGTCGGCCAACAATCGCGACAACGGCATTGAGAGCAGACTGCAGATCGAGGATCGTGGCGCATGAAGGAATGGTTTCAGAATCTGGATGGCCGGGAGCAGCGCACACTCGCCATAGGCGCAATAGCGCTGGTACTGATGCTGCTGGTGTTCACGCTCACGGAAATTCATCAATCCAATGCTTCACTTGCGCTGCGTCTGGAACAGGACCGCACCGCGCTGACCCAGGTTCAGGCGGCTGCCGAAAAAATCCGTCAATTGCGCTCAACCGGCACCAGGCCAACTACCGCCGGCGGTCAGTCGCTGTTGGCACTGGCCGATCGTACGGCCAAAGCGGCCGCCCTCGGTAGCGCCATGAAACGCGTCCAACCTGAGGGCGATTCAGGGGTTCGCATCTGGATGGAGGACGCACCGTTTGACGATGTCATCAAGTGGCTCGAACTGCTTTCCTCCCAGTATGGAACGCAGGTGGCAACCGCTTCTTTTGAACGCAAGGAGACCCCTGGCAGGGTGGACGCGCGCATCACACTGGAACAACCCAAGGGATAAGACGCATGCGCCGCCTGATATTGCTGGGAGTGGTCAGTTATGTTGGATTTTTGGTGGCACAGTTCCCCGCTGCCAACGCGTATGTACTGGCCTCAGACATTCTGGGAAATCAGCTGACGGCGACCCGCGCGGACGGTACGCTCTGGAGCGGACAGCTCAACCACGGTCGGTTGGGAAACCTGCCCTACGAGTCGCTTGCCTGGTCCATCAACCCGTTGGCTCTGTTCCTGGGCCGTGTCGAAACCCAGCTGGAAATGCGGGAGGGAACCGGTTTTGCCCGGGGAACTGCGGCCGCCTATCTCGGCGGACGGCTGACCGGCAGTAACATCGAACTGAAAATACCGGCGGCAACTGCAGCCCCGCTGCTCCCCGTAAAATCCCTGACGCTGGGTGGCAGCATCAATGCCGCAATCAATGTATTGGAAGTGGTGAATCGCAAACCGGCCCGGATCGAAGGCACGGCCGTGTGGAGCGATGCCAGCATTACGGTCGGTGAATCCGTACCGCTCGGCAGTTTTCGCGCAGAAATCACCACTCAGGAGGGAAGAATCCGGACGACTGTTCGCGATTCCGGCGGCCCTGTGGAAATTGAGGCGTTAGCGCAGCTGGATGAAGCAGGCAGGTACCGGGTTACGGGAAATATTTCCACGCGTCCCTCAGCCAACGCGGGATTGGCGCAAATGATCAAAATGTCCGGCCGCCCGGGTCGCGACGGACGCATACCGATAAATATCGTGGGCAATCTGGATTAGAAGAAGCCGCCCGAAGGCGGCTTCGAATACTCTGATTCTAGTAACTGTAGGATGTCGACAGGTAGACACTGTAGCTGACGACATCCACATCCTGAACGGATGTGGCACCGGTGAAGAGTTGAGCCTCGCCCGATCCCTGCTTGAATACCCCGCCCAGGGTGATGGAGGAGTTTCGGGTAAACCAGGTGTAGCTACCACTCAGGCCCAGCAGATCCACATGATCCAGCTGATTTACCCGTGAGCTCGAAATTTCCGGTGTGGAGGAGAAGTCCGAGAAAAACCCGGCCCTCAGCGCGCTGGTTGGCGACAGGTAGTACTCCAGGCCCACCGCAAAATTGGTCAGAGCCCGCCGATCACCGTAAACCTCATCGCTGATCTTTGTGAAGTAGGAAAGATCACCGGACACAATTAGCGAATCCGACACGAACCACGCTGCGCCCACCCGCAAATTCCAGGGAGTTTCCCGCTTGTCATCAAAGGTATTGACCTGGGGAAAATTGATGATGGTGGTTCCCGTTGTGGTATCGAGACCCGGAGCCGCATTGCCATTGGAATCGAAAAATCCCTGGGTTCTCACATCAGTACTTAAAATGAATAGTTTGCTGACCGTCGCACCGACGGAAACCCTTTCGTAGGGGCTGACCATCACACCAAGCGTTGGCTGAAGACCCAGTTCAGAGAGTTCGAAATAGCTGTTGATCCACTGCACATCTCCATCAATCTGACGCACAAACTGATTTTGGATGAGTTCTGCGGATCGGTAGACGGCGTAAAGTGTTGCCCCCATGGAAAAGGAATCGGAAAACGCCTTGGCATAGGTTGGTCCGAACTTGTAGGTATTGTCGTTTTGATTCAGGTTCACGGTAAACGAGGCGACGTCGGCACCAAAATTCCTGAACTCCTGATCCTGGTCTTCAAGAAGGGAATTTGGGACGGCGTAGGAAAACCCGATCACACCCTCCCCCAACGGCTGGACTACGCCAAAAAAGTTGGGGAGCAATACCTGGCTCCGGCGATTCCAATCGAGCTGACCACCTAAAACCCCTTTGTAGGTAATGTCCGTGGTACTGAGGGCATTGGCGCTCGCCGACAGATTGGGAACCGGCGCATAGGCAATACCCGCCGGGTTGTAAAACATGCCGGAAGGATCGTCTGAAATAGCGGTATAGGCGCCACCCATGCCGGAAGCGCGATTACCGACCAGTGAATTGACGTAATGAAATGGGTCTGCGCTCACCGGCTGCACGTTTGCCAGCACCAGTGCGACCGCCGCACTCCCAAGGGTGCGGGCCTTTCGGTTGATTTTCACTGTAAATGCCCCTCGCAGTGACAGGTTGTTCTCAATTGTTTCCCAAATGCTGCTTGAACCGTTCCTGGGCACGCGGCATTTCCAGGTCTTTCATTCCAGCCTCCGCCATCATGCTCCCCAGCGCATTAATCCGGGCGTGAAAAGGAGGGTGGGTACTGCTCACCACTTCGACCTGTTCGCCCTTGATTTGAGCCACCCGCTGCAGGTACCGGTGCAGCGCTTTTGGATCGTATCCGGTATTGGTCAGAAACAGCGTACCTACACTGTCCGCCTCGTGTTCATCTTCCTGCTTCAAGCCCTTTTCAAACAGGATGCCGACCGCCTGGTCGACCGCCTGTTGAAGAGCCACCCGCGCCGCGTCGGTGGAGCCGCCTATCAATGCGGCAATTCCAGCCGAACTGCTTTTGCTTTCACCACGGATCCTCAGTTCATCGACTATATGCTTTTCGGTGACGTGGGCGATTTCGTGCGCCAGTACGCCGGCCAGTTCCGCCTCATCCTGCATGAGATCCAAGGCGCCCTTGGTTACAAAGATGTACCCACCGGGTGCCGCATAGGCGTTGACCGATTGGGTATCGAGAATGGCAAACCGAAATTCAATCTCTGGTCGGGAAGCGTTCAACGCCACCGATTTGCCGACAAGGTTGACGTACCGCGTCAGACGCGTGTCATCCAGCACACCGAATCGACCCAGAATCCGCGCCGCTATTTCGCGCCCCACTTTGATTTCGGCCTCCACATCGGCAGTAATGTCTTCCTGAGTGACGATCGCGTCAGACTGCGAAGCGCGGGCCCGGTAGCTCCCCGCATCGCTCACCGGGGCGATTGCCAGCAACAGAAACGAACAGATTGTGCCAACCAATAACCTGTGCTGCACCCCATGACTCATTGTTTCACCCCCTGCATAAAGGTCATGACTTCGCTATTTTCCACGGAAAGCGTTTCCATTCGGTGTAGGGCAAAGAAATCGGCGACCGTTTCCGTGCTCGCGCGACGCCGTTCGTCAGCGGACAAACCCCGCGCCGCACCGGCAGTCGCTACTTTGGATGCCCGCACCCGGGCCCCCTTGTCGATTGTTTCCGCGTCCTCCCCGGAAATGTAGCTGACTTTGCTGCGAGGAGGATGTGGCGCAACCAGCAGGCGCGACACCCACCCCTGATGCTCGCTGTGACTCACCTGGTACCAGGCACCCTTTTGTTCAATCAGCTCTACGGCATCGCCTTTGGACAGCTCCAGGACCTGGTCAGCCTTGAAACTCGGCGCTGACAGCACCTTGGCTTTGACGCTTTGCACATAGAGGGTTTCTGCACAGACCGGCATCACCGCCAGTGTGCAGATAGACGCCAATATTACTCTGTACATCGATTCACTCCACTTGACTATCCGGACTCTCTGAATGAATAAGTTAGTGGCCGGTCACTTGGTGCTCAGTGAATAAATACCATCCCAATTGTGCGGAATACCCTCAGCAGAGAGCTTCTGGCATCGCTGCAGGTAGACTTCACGCAATGTCGGGTTCGCCACCTGACGATAGCATGCTGCCGCCTCCTCCCAACGCCGGGCCAGGTAATGCTCAAACCCCTGGTTGATCCACTGCACCTGTTCGGCAGCCTGGTCCGCGTTGACCGAACTGGTCTGCCTGGTCACTGGTGCATAGATCTTCACTGCACCCGTTTTGCCTTTAACCCTCACCTGGTCCAGCACGGCAAATGCCATGTCCGAGGTGACCGCCGCCACGGTCTGCTCGGAAACGACAATCGGAAAACCATACTGCTTGGTGAGCCCTTCAAGTCGGGAGGCCAGATTCACATTGTCACCGATCACAGTATAGTCAAGCTTCCGCTCCGAACCTATGTTGCCCAGAATCACCTCTCCGGTGTGAATGCCGATACCAATGCTGATCTGCGGATAGTTTTTTTCGGCCAGTTGGGCGTTGACCACCTTAAGGCCCTCAACCATCCCGAGCGCGGTCTTCGTGGCAAGATCCGCGTGATTGGCCACCCGAACCGGAGCGCCCCAAAACGCCATAATGGCGTCGCCGATGAACTTGTCGAGCGTACCCCGGTTCTCAAAGATGACATCCGTCATTTTGTCAAAGTGGCAGTTGAGCAGTTCCACCACCTGCTCCGGCTCAAGTGACTCGGAGATCGTGGTGAATCCCCGGATATCCGAAAAGAGCACCGAAAGCTCCTCCCGATGCCCCACCCGGGTGGTGAGAAAGTCTTCGTAGTTCTCCATCACCTCAGCCAGCACCGACTCGTTGACATACTGGGAAAACATCTTGTGCACCCGTTTACGGTCTTTGCCCTCAGTAAAACTGAGATAGGCAAACGCTACCAGCCAAGAGAGCACCATGGCTAATACCGGTGCTACCAGTTGAAACACCAGATTGGCTTCGAACTGCCAGATGCCGATGGCCAGGTAGCCTCCGGCCAGCAGCACAGGTAGACCTGCCCGCAACCAAAAATTGGAGGTGTAGAAGATGGCTGCGCCGGAAACGATACTAAACCCCAAAATCAGAATCAGCGTGACACCACCGGGGACCACCCGTAAAAAATCTCCTGTCAGGA
Organism: Gammaproteobacteria bacterium; assembly: GCA_050302415.1. Lineage (GTDB taxonomy): Bacteria > Pseudomonadota > Gammaproteobacteria > JBNLBB01 > JBNLBB01 > JBNLBB01. The sequence continues at coordinate 20,941 of JBNLBB010000032.1, forward strand.
AATTGCCTGCAGCCGAAGCATGCAGCATGACTCCGGGCGTCTTGCCATCGAGTGCGGTGGGTTTGACATCCTCCAACCCAACAGCACTGGCTCCCACATAGACTATCTTGTCTGCAAACTCGTCCGGCTTAAGCTTCATTCCCTCCACATCGCCCGCTTCGAGTCGGGCCAGAGAACTGAATACGCCGCTGATGGAGTAAGAACGCATCCGACCATAGAGGTTGACCAGATATTGGCCCTGGTCATCTACAGGTACCGACACCCCGTCAAAACGGAGATAGTTGCCCGCCAGTTCAAAAGTTGAGCTGTTGAGCCTATCCAGCAGCGCCACCAGTGAGTGACCCGGATACCATTCGCCCCCGTAGCCATGAACCGGTTTCAACCGCCGGTAGACGCCGTCCGCATCGGGATCCACCCCAACAATGCCCACTGCAGTACTCGCCTGCCACAGCCCATCCAGTGGCAGTATGAAAAAATTGTTGCTGGAAGCGGGATATCCGGAGATCGCGGACAGTGCGAACCGTTGGACGAACTCCTCGGGCAGCGGTCGGTTCAGAAGCTCCGCATTGGAGTCATCGAGGCTGTCGACATTCAGCTGCGCCGCATGAATGGCGATTCCCGACTCCTTTGACGCCTGGACCAGACGCTGATCCGACGGACTGATTCCGTCAACCCTGTCGTCAGCACCACGTTCGTTCTCGGTAAACAGAATATCGAACACCACGGCGCGCGCTCCGCCGGCGGAGAGAAAGTCCAGCAGCTGACCGTAAACCGCCCGCGGCCAGGGATAGCGGCCCAGTACCGGGTTCATGGCGGTTACCGAGGCTTCGTCGATCAGTACGACGGCTATATCGTCAGGTAGCTGCTTATCCTGCCGGTAGAGCTGCATCCGCAGGTCAAAGCTGATGTTTTCAAGGCGATCCAGTGCACCACTCAGTTGGACGGCACTCATCAAAAACGCTACAGCGGCAATCAATAGTGCCGGTGCGAGATATTTATTCTTTGCAGTCAGGTGCCACAACAGCGGTTTACCACTCGAGCCTTGATTATGGTTTTTCCATGCCCGCACAGCCCCGCCGACAGAGATCCGTCACGCTGACTGCCAAATTATCGACGATGCCAGTATATACCGCCCTTCCCACCAGGGCGGCTTTCACCAGAAAACTATAGATCATTCATTCAATTAGCCAATACCGACCGTAGCAGCGTTCAAT
>JBNLBB010000033.1:0-4155 GCA_050302415.1 Gammaproteobacteria bacterium
AAGAAGTAACCAAGAAACGCCGCCCCGACGGGAGTGGCCTGCGGCTCCCCTCGCTGCACCTGCGCTTGGTCGGGCACCGCACCGACGGGCCGTCCTGGCCCGGCGGTGCTCAGGCCGCGTCCGTGCGGCCTGACCCGAGTCGCTCCGGTTTGCTCGGCACTCCCTGATGGGGGAAGTCATAGGCAAATAACTACGTGCGCCAGCGGCGCACAAAGAGGAAGGGATGCGAAGCATCCCGATTATGGGGTCCCCGTCTGCCCCGCCGAGAAGCGCAGACGGATTCGGAAAAAGCGGCTTTTTTGTTTGAGCGCAGCGAGTTTAAAAGCCGCCCGAATCCGGCGAGCATCGCAGGGAACCCCCGGAGGGGGCGGGAAAGTCGGGGTGCCTTTTTCTCTGGTTACTCTCTTTTGGGCAAGCAAAAGAGAGTGACGCGCCGCAGGCACTGCGAGAAATCTTGGTGGGAAAAAGCCCGTTAAAACGAGGCACGAGTTTTAACTGTTGGTACTGCCAGACCCGAGGTTTTTATTCTGACCCCCTCACCCCAACCCTATCCCTGGGGGAGAGGGAGATGGAGATGGATGGTAAGTGTGAACACCGTCCAGAAGGTTGGTAGGAATCAGTCCCTAAACCCTATACGCCATCCGCACCAAGTTGCTAACCCGGCCCCACCCAATCCAATCCCAGCCACTCATCCACCAACCGCCGCGCAATGGAATCGCGGCGTGGCAAGCGAAAGGTCTCGTCCTCGGGAGATTCCATAAGCTGGTCCCGGTGATACCAGGCCGCGAACTCCAGCTCCCCGGAAACCTCACCAAGCTCCAATGAGGCGGCCTCCGCCATGAATCCCAGCATGATGGAACTGGGGAATGGCCAGGCCTGGGAAGAGTGGTAACGCACGTTGCTGACCCGCACACCGCTCTCTTCGTATACCTCCCGTGCCACGGTCTCCTCCAGGCTCTCCCCGGGCTCCACAAATCCGGCCAGCACGGAGTGCATGCCGGGTGGCCAGATCGCCTGCCGGCCCAACAGGCAGTAGTCCCCGCAGCTCACCAGCATGATGACGGCAGGGTCGATTCGTGGAAACTGGATCGCCGCGCAGGTGTCACTGCTGCAGCGGCGGCGGTGGCCCGCCTCAGTGGCCTGGGTGGCACTCCCGCAGACCGGACAGAAACCATGGCGGGTATGCCAGTGGAGCATGCCCCGCGCGTAGGCGAGCACCGCGCCGGTAAACCGGTCCAGATGAAGGCCAAAGGCGCGCAGATCCCGGAACGCGACCGCCTCGCCCTCCTCCAGGTCGGCATCCCCCAACTCCAGCGCAAAGTGGGCGCTGCCCACGTCATCCAGTCCCAGCAATACCGGCAACGCACCATTGGCAACCAGTTCAGCCCCGCGCTGCCCCGACAAGTGAAGCGGTTCCGAGTTCTCACGCTGGACTGCGTGTTTCAACTCCTTGAGCGGCCAGAACCGGGTTGAGCTGGCCACCAGTTGTTGCTGCAACCAGGCCTCGTCGGCCCGTCGCTCATCCGCCCGATCCAGGCCACTCGCACCATAGAAGTTTTCCACTTTCATGGGGGCACTTTACCAGCCCGTCAATCGGCAGACACTTGCGCCAGCTCAAGCCATTGCCGGATGCGGCTGTTACTTCGCGCTGAGCGCGATACACTGACGCGGGACCCGGTCCGGAGTCGAACCATGACAAGTATTCAACAATTCAACGACAGCATGCTGATGGATGGCGAACACCAGGTGCAGTTCGCACTCATGGACGCGCTGGACGCCGCCCTGACCGAGAGTAATGCCGCCAGCCAGGTGCGAGAACTGCTCAGTCAGCTCGCCGATTTCAGCGACGTCCATTTCCTTTCCGAGCAGCTGCTGATGCGCCAATACGGTTATCCCGAATACGACGCCCATGTCGCCGACCACGCGGCCATGATCAAGCAGTTGAAGCGGATGGCCGAAGCGCTGGATTCAGGAACGGGGGACAGCGAGCAGAGCGGATTGACCGCCCTGCGCGGCATGCTGGTGCGCCACATCGGCAGTCGCGATCAGGCCCTCCATGACTTTTTGCGCAAGATATCCCGCGACCGGGATCCGGCCGGCTAACCGTTCAACCGGTCTCTTCGCCCACCTCCCGGGCCCGCCGGAAGCTGCGCAGCAGCCACCAAGCCACACCGGCCACCAGCAACAGCGCGAGCCATCCCCACCACGGTAACTCCAGCATCTCCTCGCCCATGAAATTGAGCAGTATGGTGAGGGGCAGGATTCCGACCGCCGTGGTCCAGAGAAAGGTCCAGAAAGAGACTGAACTCAGACCGGCCGCATAGTTGATCAGGTTGAACGCAATCATCGGTATGAGCCGCATGATCAACAGCGTCTGCCAGCCCTGTTCGCGCGAAAAGCGTTCCAGCGCCCGCCATTGATGTTCAGATAGCACCCGCCGCACCAGGGGCTGCCCAAACAGGCGGGCGAGGCCGAAGGCGGCCACCGCACCCAGCATGGCGCCCACCCAAGTGACGACAGTGCCCTTCACCGAGCCGAACACCATGCCATTTGCCAAAGTCAGCGCTTCTGCCGGGAAGGGCACAAAGGAGTGCAACACCATGAGGCCGATGGACCCGCCCACCCCCCAGGCGCCCCAACCGCGAATGGTGGCGGTGAGGGAGTGCTCGCTCATGGAGACGTTCCAACTGGCAAGATGGCCCCCGTGTGCCAGCGCCCAGATGCCCAGCGACAGCGCCGCCAGAAACACCAGCACCGCAAAGACATAACGAAGCCACAGCTGGGGTCTGTTCATGGTCCCGTCTCGCCAGATACCGGCGGGTGCACGCTCATTGAAACCTGAAGACAAACAATACCCGATTGGGGGCGAAGCGACGATTCCAGCACCTGTCCTACCTCAGAGGTCGTCACCAGCCTGAGCAGATGGGATCGGCAGCGGCAGTCACTGCTGCCGAAACCCGGTACCAACACCTCGCCCACGCCCGATTCCAGCAGCCGGGAGCTCCAGTCGTGCTCGGTGCGCTCCCCCACCTGCCAGGCCACCCACACCGGACGCGCCACCGCCCGCAGGTAGTCCACGTGCCAGCGGACCCGACCATCACCACGCAGATGCCGTCCCAGGCGCGCGCGGATACCGCCCGGTCCGAAGGCGCTGCCCGCATAAACATACAGACCGGCGGGAAAGCGATGTTTGCACAATTTGCCGATCTTCAGCATCCGTGGGCGGGAGAGCTTCAGACCCAGCAGGTAGCTGCCAGGCTGGGAGGGCAGATCGGGAACGATCATCAGATCAGGTCAACGGCCGCAGGCTCTCTTTGACTTCGCGCCACAACGCCTGATAGGCCAGACTCGGCCAGGAGTTGGCCGCGAAGGCCCCAATGGGCGCCCGACGCAACCCCATCCGCTCGACTTCCGAGGCGTAGGGAATCTGGCTGAGCAGATAGCCTGGATTGTTGGCCGGCAGCTCCTGCAGCAGTTCGCGGTGCAGGCTGCGGCGTTTGTCGACCATGGAGAAGAAGGGAAACACGGCACAGTGGCTGATCTCCCGGCGACGCAGAAACTCCTGCAGCTGCTCCAGGGTGCGCACGGAGAGCACGGTGGGTATGGTCGGCACCAGCAACACGCTGGAGGCCATGAACACCGCTTCCGACATCTTAGACACGCTGGGCGGGCAGTCGAGGAAGACGAAATCGTAGGCATCACGCAGGGGCCTGAGCAGTTTTTTCATCCGCACCGGCCCCTTGTCGTCTGCCTGCAGGATCACATCCATGTTGCGATAACTGAAGTCGGCGGGCAGCAGATCCAGATTGTCGTAGTCGGTCGCCTTAATGTGCTTCTCCAGCGGATTTTTGCCGGAGAACATCTGCTTCAGCTTGCCTTTCACTTTGGGTTTGATCCGGAAATAGAAGCTGGCCGCCCCCTGCGGGTCGAGGTCCCACACCAGCGTGCGATACCCCTCCGCGGCTGCCAGATAGCTCAGATTGACGGCGGCGGCGGTTTTGCCGACTCCGCCCTTGATGTTGTAGGTGGCCAATACCTGCATGGGTCTATTCCACAATCGCTTTCGTGAGTTGATCCATCCGGCGCTTCATTTTGGGGGTGGCGAAGGTCGCAAAATACCGATCAAACTCGGCCCGCACCTGGTGTTGTTGAGCG
>JBNLBB010000033.1:4254-21232 GCA_050302415.1 Gammaproteobacteria bacterium
ATCCGGCGCTTCATTTTGGGGGTGGCGAAGGTCGCAAAATACCGATCAAACTCGGCCCGCACCTGGTGTTGTTGAGCGGCCAGCTTGCGGATCAGCCACTCCAGTGCCTCGCGCGTGGCGCGCTCCAATCCGGTCTCCCGCTCCATGTCAGTTTCAAACTGCACCAGCCGCGCCTGCTGCACCACGCAATCCTGGTACCTGCCCAACACCTGCTGCAGCGCCTTGACCCGCTTCTGCATCCGCACCAACGGCGGATCGTCCAGCGCCAGTTGGAAAAACTCAAGCAGGTAGCGCAGTTTCTTGCAGCGGATGCGCAGGCGATGGATCTCCTCATCGGGGGTTGTTGCATCCATTTCCCGGCCCTGGGCCAGCAGCTTGGCATAGAGTCTGGCAATACGCTCCAGCGCGTAGCTGCGCACCTGGGCAGCCGCCAGGGGAAGCCGCGGTCTGGCGGGCACCGGCGCCAGCAGGAAACGACGGTAGCCTGCCATCCGCCGACGGGTGTCGGCGGAGTCCAGAAACTTCGTGAGCCGGGCATACTCGGCATCTCGGTGCCGTTCCAGAAACAGCCGAAAAGGCGTGAGGGCGGACTTCATCGCCTTGGGCAAACGTTCCTGAAACTTCGGCAGTTGCAGGAGATAGACGTCCATATCGCGCGCCGCGCCCGTCTCCGTACCGCAGACCTTGAGAAATGCGGCCCAGCGCCGGCGGGTGGTCTCCGGTAACACCCCTTTGGCCTGCCCCAGCAGCGATCGCGACTTGCGCAGTGCTACGCGGTAATCATGCAGAAACTCCGTGTCGGTGCGCGCCCGAATCCCTGGTTCATTCGCGGCCATGGTATCCAGCAACTGGAGCAACAGCTGTTTGATCGCCTCGTCGGCGCGCAGCTCCGGACCAATCTGCGCCAGTTGGGTGGATTGCACCACCGCGGCCTCCTCCTTCAGCAGGGCCAGCGCGCGCGTGAAGCCATCGCCGGCTGCCGGTTGCCATCCCGCTTCGCGGCTGGCGGCCTGCAGCTTTCGCGCCTCGGCCGGGTAACCGCGCAAGGACTCCACCACCACCAGCAACGGTTGCTTGATCTTTCGACTGGTGGTCAACAGCGCGCTGCGCTCCACGCGCATCCGCACCAGTTCCTTCTGATCCGGGTTGCGCAGCAGGTAGAGATCACTCTGCACATCGAATACCGCACGCTGCACCAGCGCGCGCATCTCCACGAGCGGTGAAAGCAGACGGCGGACGGAAGAGTCCGGCAGGTCATCCACGAACATGGGCACCAAATCCACGGGCAGCGTGGCTTCAACCCGCATGGCCGGCAGGCGGATCAGCTTGAGTTGGCCACCCTCCCGCGCCAGCTCGTGAACCAGGCGCAGGCCCTCACCAAAGAGGCGGGCATCCGGCGTGTCGTAGTAGCTGCGCCGCAGGCGGGCGGAGGACTCAGGCCCGAGCTGCCAGCCCTCGAGCGTGGACTTGATGGTGGCCAACGGCATGGCGCCGTCCACCACAAATTCGGTCATTGCCAAGCGAACACCTGTCGGGCGCGACGCGGGGCCGCGCGGTTATTTTGGTTGGGTTCCGATAGGCCACAAGCTTAGCAAACCCACCTTCGGAAACCATGACAACCGACGACGCTGCCTAGTCCGCCCCGAAGTTGAGGCAGATCTTGCCGAAGTGCCGGCCGCTGGCCAAATATTCCAGGGCGGGATGAAGCTCTTCAAATGTGAACACCCGATCCACCAGCGGCTGGATCCTGCTTGCGGCCATGGCCCGGCACATCGCCTCGAAGCCGTCGCGGTGCCCCACGGTGATCCCCTGCAACCGCACGTGGCGGGTGACGATGGGTCCAAGCGGCACGTTCATCTGCCCGCCGGTCAACACCCCGATCATCGCCATGGTGCCGCCGATACGGATGGCCCGCAGAGACTGGGGCAGGGTCTTCTCGCCCCCGACTTCGACAATCAGGTCCACCCCGTCGCCCCCGGCCAGTTTCCGGATGGTGACGCCCCACTCCGGATCCCGGTTGTAATTGACACCGGCTTCGGCACCCAGATCCAATAGCCGCTGCAGTTTTTCGTCGCTGCCTGAGGTCACAAAAACCCGACAGCCCGCAGCACGGGCAAATTGCAACGCGAACAGCGATACGCCGCCACTCCCCTGTACCAGAACCCGGTCACCGGGGCGTGCGCTGCCGTAGGTCTGCAGGGCACTCCAGGCGGTCACCCCAGCGACCGGCAGGGTGGCCGCCTCGACATCGCTCAGATATTCCGGTACCTGCACCACGGCGGTTTCATCCACCACCAGGTACTCGGTCATCACCCCGTCCAGGGGACCGCCGAGGGTCGCATTCAGCCGCTCGCCACTCGCCTCACCACCCAGCCAGCGCGGCATGAAGATGGGGCAGACCCGGTCACCGGTGCGTACCCGCGAAACACCCGCCCCCAGCGCCACCACCTCACCCACCCCGTCGGAGATGGGGATCAGGGGCAGCGTTCCGGTTTTGGCGCCATAGCCCCGTTTGGGCACCAGCAGATCGCGATAGTTAAGCGAAGCGGCGCGCATTTTCAGTAGCGCCTGGGTGGCGCCGGGCACCGGGCGCGGCAGTTCCACCAGGCGCACATTCTCCATGCGCCAGTCGTCCTGGATCTGGAATGCCCGCATGGTGCTCATGCGCCTGCTCCTTTCGCTGTTTTCTCACGAATCAGGCTCGCCACTGCTTTGCCGGTGGTCACCTTCTCGCCCCGCTGGTTGCTCAGGTAACAGTCGATGTCGATGCGGTTGGCCTCGCGGTCGATGGCCGTCACTTCAAACACGGCGCTGATGGTGTCGCCAATATGCACCGGGCGCAAAAACTCCAGGGTCTGCGAGCGGTAGATGGCGCCGAAGCCGGGAATGTGCATCCCCACCAGGGTCGAGAAGAACGAGGCCGTGAGCATGCCGTGGGCGATGCGCTGGCCGAAAAAGGTGGATTTCGCGAACTCTCCGTCCACATGCAGCGGATTCACATCACCGGTAATGGCCACGAAATGGCTGATGTCGGCGTCGGTGATGGTTTTGGTGAAGGAGGCGGTCTGACCCACGTGCAGATCGTCAAAAGTGGTGATTCGGTAATTCATTGGTTTTCCAGGGTTCATAACAGCGACGGCGCCCCGCGGGGCGCCGTCAATCTAACACGGGATCGGAGGGGCACAATTCCGGTTTGGCCAGCGGCCTGACCTGCGTCAGCCTGCCGCCTACTCACCGGTGAATTCGATGGCTCCCTCCGGCAGAAAATAGAGCACCAGCGCACGGCCATCAGTCACCGTGGGCCGATGCGCCGAATCCGGCGGATAGACCTTCCAGCCTGCGCCGCGTCCGTCGAAACGCGCCTCCGCCGAAACCGGCATGATCATGCAGATCTCACCCTTGGGATGGCGGTGATGGGGACCGACGATGTCGGTGAGATCCACCACATCCACGCTGACGCAGTACATCGCTTCATCGGCTTCGAGCACCCGACCGAACTTGCGGTTGCCCTCGCCCTGGCTGCACATCCAACCCTCTTCAATCGCCTCGTGGCAGGCCCGCTCAATGCGGGCGAAGGTGTCCGAGGATTCGGGAAAGCGGGTGTTGAGCTGGCGTTCCAGTTCGTCCCCCACCTCTTTGCCACAGATGGCGGCGGCGATCGGTTTGATCAGTTCACGAAATTTCTCGAGCGTCATAAAGCACCCTCCGGTCCTGGATCAGATTTTTATCAGTTTTTGGTAAATTCGATGGCGCCTTCCGGCAGCAGGTAGAGCACGTAGGCCTCTCCACCGGAAACCGTCGGGCGATGGGCGGAATCGGGACCGTAGACCAGCCAGCCGGCGCCGTGGCCGTCGAATTGGGCATTGGGGTCAATGGGCATGATCATGTCGATTTCGCCATTGGGGTGGCGGTGGTGCGGACCGGCGATGTCCTTCATCAGCACCACATCCACGGAGAAGCGGCCGGTTTCGTTACCCGGCTTGATCACCCGACCGTAGCGGATGCCGCCCGCCTCATGCTGGCACATGCGCCCGGCGGCAACCTCGCGTTCAATGGCCGCGCGCACGTTGCGGAAGATTGCGCTGTCTGCCGGAAACTGGCGATTCAGATCGGCCATCAACTGGCGGTCGGCGTTACGATCTCCTATCCAGTTGGCGATTTCTGCGATCAGTGGGGCAAATGGTTGTTCAGACATGCGCTCTCCTCTGGTGGCGAGGAAGAGATTAGCAAGCCTTTAGGCTGCTGTCGCGCTCTGATGCGCCTGGAATTACTGCACCGCAGCAGAGAGAATTTCCCAGCCATGGAGCGGCCGCAGTATTTTGTAGGTCCCGTCCAACAGGGGCAGTCGATCAGACAGACGCCTCTCTGCCGGAACACGCCCGGTGTCGCAGAAGTGACCCTGGTGCCAGCGGTCACCGTCTTGAATCCTGAGCACAGAAAAAAAACCCGGGCAAAGCCCGGGTATCCGCGTCAAAAGACAACCAAGAGGACGAATCAATCGTTGGAAAAGGCCTGAATGCCGGTCTGCGCCCGACCCAGGATCAGGGCGTGCACGTCGTGAGTCCCTTCATAGGTGTTCACCGCTTCCAGATTCATGGCGTGACGGATCACGTGGAACTCGTCGGCGATGCCGTTGCCGCCATGCATATCACGGGCGATGCGGGCAATGTCCAGGGCCTTGCCGCAGTTGTTGCGCTTCATGAGCGAAATCGCTTCCGGTGCCGCCTTGCCCTGATCGAACAGGCGCCCCAGCTGCAGGGCGGCGTTCAGACCCAGGGTGATCTCGGTCTGCATGTTGGCCAGCTTCAGCTGCACCAGCTGGGTGGCGGCCAGCGGACGGCCAAACTGGATGCGGTCCAGGGTGTACTGGCGCGCGGCGTGCCAGCACGCTTCCGCAGCGCCCATGGCGCCCCACGCGATGCCGTAGCGGGCGCGGTTGAGACAGCCAAACGGACCCTTCAGGCCGCTGACGTTGGGCAGTAGGTTCTCTTCGGGCACGAAGACTTCGTCCATCACGATTTCGCCAGTGATGGAGGCACGCAGCGAGAACTTGCCTTCAATCTTCGGTGCGCTCAGACCTTTCATCCCTTTTTCCAGGACGAAGCCCTTGATCACGCCGTCGTCATTCTTCGCCCATACCACGAAGACGTCAGCAATGGGGGAATTGGTGATCCACATCTTGGAGCCGTTGAGCACGTAGCCACCGTCCACCTTCTTGGCCCGGGTCTTCATGCCGCCCGGGTTGGAACCGGCGTCGGGTTCGGTGAGGCCGAAGCAGCCCACCCACTCGCCGGTGGCCAGCTTGGGCAGATATTTTTCGCGCTGCTCTTCGGTGCCGTAGGCGTAGATGGGGTACATCACCAACGAGGACTGCACGCTCATGGCCGAGCGGTAGCCGGAATCCACCCGCTCCACTTCGCGCGCCACCAGGCCGTAGCAGACATAGTTGACAGCCGAGCAACCGTACTTTTCCGGCAGGGTGGAACCAAGAAAACCCAGTTCGCCCATTTCGGTCATGATGTTGCGGTCGAAGTGCTCGTGACGGTTGGCCTCCAGCACGCGCGGCATCAACTGCTCCTGGCAGTAATCGCGCGCCGCGTCGCGCACCATGCGCTCGTCTTCACTCAACTGCTCTTCCAGCAGCAGTGGATCTTCCCAATTGAATTCCGGTTTGCTCGTACTCATCAGTTCTCTCCGTGCGAAAGGCGCGGGGCCCGTCGCCACTCTGGTGGTGTTTTAGATGTATTGTCCCGAATCGACGCGGATCACTTCGCCGGTGATGTAGCGGGCGGCGTCAGATAGCAGGAACAGCACCGCGTTGGCAATATCCTGTGGCTCAGCCAGCTGTTTGATGACGGTCTCCGCCAGCGCCTTGTCCAGATACTCCTGGGGCAGTTTGCGGGCCATGTCGGTCATCACCATGCCGGGCGCCACCGCGTTGGCCGTCGCCCCCCAAGCCCCCCATTCCCGGGCGGTGGTCTTGGTGAGCCCGATCAACCCGGCCTTGGCCGCCGTATAGTTGGCCTGGCCGAACTTGCCGCGGATGCCGTTGATGGAGATGACGTTGACCACCCGGCCGTTGCCCGTTTCTTTCATCAAAGGCGCCATGGCGCGACAGGTGTTGAAAGCCCCGGTGAGATTCACCGAAATCACCGACTGCCACTCCTCGTCGCTCATCTTGGCCAGGCTGCGGTCGCGGGTGATGCCCGCATTGTTGACCAGCAGGTTGGTGCCGGACGGCAGCTTGGCCACCGCCGCGTTGACGCTGGCCGAGTCAGCGATATCCACTTGGTGAAAAGTGAACTCGCCGGCCTCTTCCGCCGTGGGTTCCGCCCAGTCAAACACATGGACCGTGGCGCCACCGGCAATCAACCCGTCCACAATGGCGCGGCCGATACCGCGCACACCGCCGGTGACCACTGCTGTCTTTCCCTTGAAATCAAACATGGGCTGCTGCTCCGTGTCCGCTGTACCGTCAGATGGGCAGTGCGAAAACCAGACGCTGTGCCGGCGTGAAGCCGCAGCGTTCCAGGAAGCGGACCAGATCGAAATCGTTCCAGCTCACTTCGGTACGCACGTTGTCGACCATCAGCGAAGAGAGGTTGGCCAGCAACTGGGAAATCAGGGCATGACCCACACGCTTGCCGGAGTGTGCCGGATCCACGCCCAGGGTATCGATCACGGCGGTGGTGTCGGTGACTCCAAACTGACCGTAATCGACGCGGGCCATGATGAAGCCGACCACTTCGCCATCCTCTTCGGCGACGAGTGATACACGGATGCCGGTGGACTTCAGCACTTCATCGACCTTGGCCTGGTAATAGGCGCTACGGTCACGGCCGGTCACATGCTTGTCGACGCGCACGATGCCGTTCAGGTCCTTGGCTTCCAGGCTGCGCACGGGCACCTGGTCGCGGGCCAGAGCCTCGTAATCATCGGAAGCCGGATCGCTGTAGTTGGGTTCCTGCGTGAACTGGTTGACCATCTCCGCAGTGGTTTGGTGTGGACGATTGGACATTGGTAGGTATCTCCTTGCCGATCTGTTGCGGGACGATCGTCAGAAATTGACGTTGTCGGTATCGCGCTCGAGCACCAGTTTGGGTGCCAGGCGAAAGCCTTCGCGGGAGAAGAAATCGAGCATCGAGGTGACGCCCCAGTCAGCCTGGCTCTGGATCTCGACCGCGCCGCGCTGTTTCATGTCCGATTTCATCTGTGCCAGCAGCTGGTGACCGACACCGCTGCGCTGGGTGCCGGGATCCACGCCGATGGCGTCCAGCACGGCAATGATTTTCTCCGCACCGAACTCCCCGTTCTGGGTGTGGGCCAGCAGAAAACCGATCAGCTTCCCGCCCTGCTCCGCACCGATCGACAGGTAATTGTCCGGATCGGCCAGATGGGCGGCCAGCCGCTTTTCAAAGTAACCCTTGCGCGAAGTGCCACCGCTCTGCTGGTCGATCTCGACCACGCGGGACAAATCGGCATTCTTCAGCGGACGTACGCTGGTTGCACTCATATCATTCCCCTCTGTTCGTTCGCCGGTGCCCGCCCGGGCACCGGCGGAATTTATGCGTCAGTGAAGCTGCTCGTACTTGGCCTGGAGCTGATCTTCCGTCTCGGCGTGCTCCGGATCCTTCTCGATGCAGTCGACCGGACAGACCAGTTGGCACTGCGGTTCATCGAAGGCACCCACACACTCGGTGCAGCGGGCCGAATCGATCACGTAGATCATGTCGCCTTCCGCAATGGCGTCGTTGGGGCATTCCGCCACGCAGACATCACAGCTGGTGCATTCGTCGTTAATCATCAGAGACATGTCGGTATCCTCTATGCGATGGGCGAACGGCCAGCCTTAGGCCGCGGCTTCCAGTTCACGCAGTTTGTGGAAACGGAAAGCGCCCCAGATGGCTGCGCCGATGGCACCCGCGTAGATCGAATCTTCGTGGCTGGTGGCCGTCAGGTTGAGCTTCTGCGCCTGCAGGGCTTCGTTGACCGCCAGCACCAGGCCCTCGTCCAGGGCCAGACCACCGGTCACCATGGTGTCGCCGTTGTCGGCCTTGATCACCTTCAGCAGCTTGGCCAGGCGGCCGGCCATGGAGATGTGAATCCCCTTCAGGATGTTGGCCGCCGAAATGCCGCGCGACACCATGTTGATGACGTCGGTTTCCGCCAGCACCGCGCAGATGCTGGAGACCACTTCCGGGTTGTCACCCTGCTTGGAGAGTTCGCCGATCTCTTCCTGGGCAATCCCCAGGTAGCGCGCGATGTTCTCTAGGAACTGTCCCGAGCCCGATGCACACTGGCTGGTCATGCGGTAGGAGAGCACTTTGCCGCGTTCGTCGATCTTGATCGCCTTGCCGTTGAGCGCGCCGATGTCGAGCACCGAACGGGCTTTGGGATTCAGAAAGATCGCGCCCCTGGCGTGAGTGGTCATGGAAAAAAAGTGACCGGTGGAGAACTGGATGTTTTCGCCGTCGCCGGTGGTGGCGATATAGTCGAAATCACTCTCCTTCATGCCGTTCTCTTCGCACAGCTCTTCAAAGGCGGTGCGTGCCAGAACGAAGGGATCACGGTTGCGGATACGGTCGGTACGCTTGGCGATCCACTTGGTTTTGTCGCCGTCGACGTCAAACAGAACGGTCTTGATCGCGCCGGTACCCAGATCGATGCCTGCTGTGATGGTCATTACGCTGCCTCCATAACCGCACGACGGGCAAATTCGGACGCGCCCAGTGCGCCTGTGTAGATGGAATTGGGATTGATGTTGATGATCCGATCGCCGTAGTTCTCTTCGATCAGCTTGCGCAGTTCCTTCACCGCGGCGCCGTTATTGGCCACACCACCGGTGAAGGTGAACTCGTTCTCCACACCGCCGGAACGCGACAGGATGGACATGGCGCGCAGGATGATGGCGCGGTGCAGACCGGCCATGATGTCTTCGCGTTTTTCACCCAGGGCCAGTCGGTCGCGCAGCTCGGCACCGGCAAACACAGTACAGGTGGAGTTGATACGCACCTGCTTGGTGGACTTCAGGGCCATGGGGCCCAGCTCATGCAGACCCAGGTTCATTTCGTCGGCGATGTAACCAAGGTAGCGTCCGCAACCGGCCGCGCAGCGGTCGTTCATCTGGAAGTTGACCACGATCCCGGCGTCGTCCACCTGGATGCCCTTGGTGTCCTGGCCACCGATGTCCAGCACCGTGCGGGTGTTGGGATACATCATGTGTGCACCCAGACCGTGACAGAGGATCTCGGAGCGGATGTGCTCCTTCGGGAAGGGCAGACGCACGCGGCCGTAACCGGTGCCCACCACGTAGGTCTCTTCCAATTGGATGCCCATGGCGTTGCGGATCGGCTCAGCCACCACGGCCTGCTCGACGCTGAAGGAGTGTTCCTCTTTCAGTACCCGGTCCAGGGCGCGCAGGAACTTGCCCTCCATGTCACCACTGGGTGGACGGTTCTCCACCTCGATGATGGACTTGTCATAGACGTTGAGCAGTGCATCGAAAGGCACGCCGGCGTCCTTGGCGATCACTTCGGCCATCTGCATGTACTGCGAGCCGGCGATGTCGCGGAAGAAGTCGGACTTGCGCTCGGCGCCCGGGGCGTAGAGGGCTGCGGATTTGTCGCGGATCTGGCGGAAGGTTTCGTTGATCGCGCCCTGCAGCTGCTTGCGCATGGAGGCAAAACGCAGGTCGTCGGCCGCCTTCAGGCAGGTGGTTTCCAGGTCCTGCAGCTGTTCGGTGAACTGCTCCAGACGGAAGTTGCGTTCCAGGCCGCCGATGATTTCGTCGACCTTGTCCTGCATGCCGTCCACATCCGAGAGTCCGCGACGGAACAGGGTCAGGCGCGCATCAATGAACGCCTCCTGTTTGGCCACCGCGCTGGCGGTGTCGTAGTTGGAGCGCGAGTTGGTGATGCCGTGACCGAGCTGATCACCTTTCTCATCCATCACCACCGCCTTGGTGGTGGTCGAGCCCAAATCAATACCGATAAAACATTTCATGTTATTGACTCCTCAAGCCGCGTTCTGGCCGCGCCGGCGCTGTTCGATCATCTGGAAGTAACTCTCCAGACGGTTCTTGATGTTGGCGTGCGAGAAGTAGCGCGGATCCACCAGGTCGGATTCGATGAAGGCGCCGGGCTTGCCGGTACGCTTCTCGATTTCACGCATCATCAGCAACTCACCAGCGGCGAAACTGTTGCAGCTCTTGATCGAGTTGGTGAGGAAGCCGTCGGCTTCGTACTCGTTCATGTACTTCTCGATCAGGTCGACACGCTGCGGCATGTTGTTGTTGGTGTAGCACTTCAGGCAGTACTCAGCCATGGACTCCAGGGGGTTGTCCGGATCGTGACGGTAGCCCTGGTCGTAGAGACCGCCCACCTTGGAATAGGTGCTGGCCACCACCACCGCGCCTTCGTCGTAGAAGAGCTTCCAGAACTCGCGGAAGCTGGTCCAGTTGGGCGGGCCTTCCACCACCAGGCGGTAACGCTGGTCGGTCTGCTCGCCTTCCGGCGTGATCGGTCCCTGGCCTTTGGCGATGCGGTCTTCGATCTCTTTGCGCAGCACGTTGTAGTACTCGACCGCTTCCTGGGTACCGCGGAAGGCGGTGAAGATCGGACCCATGTAGTAGACGGCACCGAAGTAGGCATCGATGGGGCTGGGCTTATTCTTGGAGGACTCCAGCACCCACACCAGGTTCTCTTCGGCCTGGGCCGAGAGCTTCATCATTTCGCGCAGCCGATCGATGTCGAACTTCACCCCGGAGACCTGCTCCATCATGGGGATTACTTCTTCCTTCAGCTGTTTGACGATGTATTTCACCATGGCCGAGGTGATCTTGCCGTCGCCCTGGTAGGGCACCTGCAGCATCACCGTCGGGCACTTGTATTCATGGCGCAGCAGTTCGAACCACTTCATAAAGGTGTAGCAGCCGGTATAGGAGAGCATCAGCAGGTCGGGACGCGGCATCGGTTTGCCGTTGGGCGCAATGCTGCCCTGGGACATCATGCCGATATCCGCCTTCACGTAGGTGCAGACGTCTTCGGAGTGACCCGCCTTTTCGGCGTCCAGGATCATGCCGCCGCTCTTCTTGCGCATACCGTTGTTGATCGCGTTGATCTCGGGCAGGTTGTTCAGGAACCCAAAGCTGCGGATCAGCTCATTCAGGTTGCCGGGCACGAAGGTGTTGCAGACCTTGCGGCCGGTTTCGTTGGCGGAGGTGAGTGCGTCATAGTTGCCCGCGATCATCTCCTTCTGCATGACCATCGATTGTTCTTTGATGACATCTGTTTTCGCGTTCATATGCTCAGCTCCACAGTTTGATCGAGTCGGCGAAGGTGCCGGCCTGTTCGCGGATGGGACCCATCTGGCCGGAGTTCTCCGCATACTTGAAGGAGATGTACGGAACGTTGTGTTCCGAAATCTTGTCTGCGAGCATCGGCCGCCACAGCAGCGCCGGGTCGCAGAAACTCGGGGCGGCAAAGATCACACCCTCGGCGCGATGCTTCTTGCAGGACTCCACCAGCTGGGCGCCCACATCCTCTTCCTTCTCGGCGTACTTGGCCGCCGTATCCCAGGAGTCGTGCAGAAAGGCGGAAGCCAACGCCTCGAAAGGATTGCCATCCGTCGCCACTTCCTTTTTCAGCCAGCGGTTCACCTGGATGTAGTCGTCGTCCACGATGTAGCAGCCGGACATTTCGATCGACTTGATCAGGTTGAGCGGCGGTTGTTCGCAGAACGAACCGTTGATGATGATGCGGCAGTTGTCCTTGCGCGGGCGGTCTTCCTGTTTCGCCGCGGCGATGTAGTCGCGCAGCATCTCGTTGTGGTCTTCCACGCAGAGCACCAGTCCGGCGCGGCTCAGCAGGTAGACTTCGGAGGTCGGCACCAGCCAGGGCGAATCCGAACGCAGCTGGAACAGCTCGCGGATCAGCGCGCGGTTCTCGTTGTAGACCTTGATGGAGGCGCGGATGTCGTCGTCGGTCACTTTTTTGCCGGAGAGTTTTTCCAGACCTTCGAGCAGCTCACGCATTTCGCTCTGGTAGAACTCACCACCGACGCCATCCTTGTAGTTCTGCGGCACGTCGATGTAGCGCACGTAGGTATCGGGGAACATCAGCTTCCACATCCCCGAGAGGTTGCGGATGACGTCGCAGATGCTGGGGAACAGCATGCCGTCCACGAAGTCCAGGCGCTTGGTGATGCCCAGCTCGATGGTCGAACGCGGAATGCGGCAGATGTAACTCTGGTAGTAGGCGTCCCCGTGGATGACCTCCATCGCGTCGCCGCCCCCCATGATGCCCAGGGGCAGCATGCCGGCCGCATGGATGATCTCTTCGGGTACATAGACCGGCAGATAACCAATGACCTTGCGGCCCGGCTTGGCGGCCTTCCACTCACGGGCTGCGGTGAAATCCAGATCTTCATAGATCTCTTCGCAGCGCTTGATGATCTCAGCTGTACTCATCAACGGTTCTCCCACTTGGCCGCACGTTTTTCAACGAAGGCGTTCAGACCTTCGACGGCGTCGTGCGTGGACATCAGTCCGGACAGATAACTCTCTTCTACTTGTGCCAATTTGGCTTTGAAACGAACAACAAAGTCGCTACGCGCTGCCTGCACGGCGTAGCGCAGAGTACTGGTGCTGTGACGCGCCAGGTACTTGTCGAAATAGGCCAGGGCGGCCGCTTCCGGATCGTCATCCACCTGCTTCACCAGGCCGAGTGCCAGCGCCTCTTCGGCACCCACGCTGCGTCCGGAGTAGAGCAGGTCTTCCGCCGCAGCCAGGCCGATGCGCTCGGGCAGGATGCAGGAGCCGGCCGGCGCGAACACCGCCAGCTGAATCTCCGGCTGGCCGAGCTTGGCGTCGGGACTGACGAACAGCAGGTTGCCGGCCGCCGCCACTTCCAGACCACCGCCCAGGCACTGGCCGCGGATCGCCACCAGGATCGGTACCGGGTACTCGACCATCGCCAGCACCAGGGCATGCAGCCCCTTCAGCATGTCGGCGCACTGGTCGGGCATGTGCTCTTCGACGCTGGCACCGAAACTGAAATGCGGACCTTCGGCATCCAGCAGCACGGCGGCGACGTCGCGATTGTCGCGGTATTCGCCGAGTGCGCTGCTGAGCGCAGCGATCATGGCGGCGTCCACGATGTTGGCCTTGGGCTGGTTCAGCCGCAGGCGCAACAGCTTGCCGTCGCGATCGAGCCAGACTTTGAGCGGTGACTCACTCATCGTTACTTCGCCTTGGGCATCAGGCTGTCGATCAGTTCAGGCGTCCACGGCGTGCCCACGGCGAGCGCCTGACGCAGCTTCACGAAATCGATTTCGCGGCCGGTCTCCTTGGTGCCTTCGTTGAAGGCGCGGAAACCGGTGCGGGCTTCGTTCATCATGTTGAGTGCCAGCCAGGCGCGGCTGTTTTCCTTGTTGCGGTTCCAGGCTTCGAGCTTCGGCTTGCGCAGCTCTTCGAGACTCTTGGTCATGCACTCGGGGAAGGTTTCAATCAGTTTGGCGCAGAGGGCCTCGACTTTTTCGTCGAGCAGACTCAGATCAATTTCACCGGTCTTGACCAGTTCGCGCGCCGCCTTGGCGTCGGCACCGGTCTTGAATTCACCGTGCACCACGCGGCCGTACTCGTCGAGATACTGGTCGGTGATCACTGCCGGATTCGGGACGAACTTGCCGTCGATCTTCAGTGCGGGTACCACATCCATGATGATGCCGAGGCGTGCCGCCTTGTGCGCCGAGAAGGGTTCGCACAGGGTCCCGGAGACCATTGCCTGTTCGCAGCCGATCATTACCGGCAGGAAGTCGGTGGCGCCACCGATGGCGGCCGAACCGTGCTTCGGGCCGGCCTGACCGAAGTTGGCCAGATCCTGCGCGACGGTGAAGTCACAGGCCATGCCGATCTCCTGGCCGCCGCCGATGCGCATGCCGTTGACGCGGCAGACAACCGGTTTGTCGCAACCCAGGATGGCGGAGACCATGTCGTTGAACAGGCGCATGTACTGGCGGTACTCCTGCG
Organism: Gammaproteobacteria bacterium; assembly: GCA_050302415.1. Classification (GTDB taxonomy): domain Bacteria; phylum Pseudomonadota; class Gammaproteobacteria; order JBNLBB01; family JBNLBB01; genus JBNLBB01. The sequence goes on from JBNLBB010000033.1 coordinate 18,281, forward strand.
GGTTACCGGCGTAGTACTCGGCGTACTCTTTGGTGTTGCCGCCGGTGCAGAACGCCTTGTCGCCCACGGCGGTGAACACCACCGCGTTGACTTCGCGATCGGCCGAGGCGCGACGGAAGGCGAGGATGGTCGCCTTCACCATGTCGGTGGTGTAGCTGTTGTACTGCTTGGGGTTGTTGAAAATGATCCAGGCGTTGTAGAGCCCTTCGGCCACCGAGCCGTCCCGGCGCTTGGCCGGACGCTTTTCATAGCGGAGCATGCCGCCGGCCATATCCTCGCCTTCCACCGCGACCAGGTTGTGGTCAATCAGATGGCCGGGTTTGGTCTGGGCAATTACTTGATCCGTATCCTGACTCATGATCTGCGTCTCCTCTTGGAAGTCAACTTTTTTATATGTAAACAAATTAGTGGATACCCGATGAAAATCGGGTATTCAGAATTCCTTAAGCGTTGGGAACCATCACAGCACGACGGCTGAGTTGGTGGGAATGCGCCTGGTCAAAGATGGTGTTGATTTCGTCCAGCGGATGGCGCTCGACGAATCCGCCCACGTCCACCTTGCCCTGCAGCACCAGTTCCAGCGCGCCCGGATAGTTTTCGGGCAGGCAACCCCAGTTTCCCTGCGCCTTTGCGTGAAAGGCCATCAGGTTGGAGAGGCGCACGGTGATCTTGTCCATGGTGAAACCCACCACCGCCAGATTGGCACCGAAGGTGAGCAGGTTGAAGGCGGTGTCCTGACCGGCGCCGGACCCGGAACATTCAAAAATCTTCCAACCGAACGCCGAGAGGCCATTCTCTTTGGCGAAAGCGGTGATCGCTTTTTTCTGATCCCTGCCCTGCACTTCGCGGGGATTGATGGTGAAGGCAGCGGCGCCGCTGGCGGAGAGCGCATCCAGCTTGCCCTGGTCGATATCAACGGCGACCACTTTGGCGCCCATGGCCTTGGCCACCTGCACGGCATATCCGCCCACCCCACCGACCCCGATGACGATGGCCAGATCCCCCTCTTTCACTTCCGCCTGCACGGCGGCCTGATAGGGGGTGGTGAGCGCATCGGCCACCACGGAGACATCGGCCAGCTGCAGGCCCACTTTGGCCAGGCGCGCTTCGTCCACCTCACACAGGCCATAGGCCGGAACGGTGATATGGCTGGCGAAACCGCCCTGAATGTCGTTGCCCGGCATTTTCTGCGAGCGGCAGATGGTGCCGCGACCGCTTTGACAGAGTTCGCAGGTGCCGCAGGGAATCACGGCAGGAATGATGACTGCCTTGCCGACCCAGCTTTCCGCGCCGGTACCGGCGGCGGAGACCCGGCCGCTGATCTCGTGACCCAGGGTAAGCGGCAGTTCGCTGTTGGTGCGCACTCCGTCATACAGATAACCCAGATCGGTGTGGCAGACGCCGCAACCGGCGACTTCCACCAATACTTCGCCCGCTTCGGGCTGCTTGGGCGTGAATTCTTCACGACTGAAGGGCTGGCCTACGGCCGTCATGACCCAGCGATGCGGTGCCTGACTCATTACTGTACTCACTCCTGGTTCGCTCTGTTTAACGTTTACGTAAACGTTAATTTCTGCCTGGGGATTTTCGAGCGTCTTGTGTTTTGATTTCAGGCCATGCTACATTCCGTTTACGTAAACGTCAACATGAAATTTCACGTTTTCGATTGTGCAGCGCAGTAATTCCGGTTGACGCCCTATTTAATGGTCTGGTAAAGATAGACCTTTGAAATTTTTATGGCAGCATCAATAACATTAAAGGCAGCAGGGGACCCTTACCCAAAAGCCAATTTCTCTTTTAATTCAATCACCTACTCTCAAGCGACGCTCACCACGGGAGAAATCGATGGCAAATGACACCCAGACGCGCACCGTCTCCATTACCATGACCGGTAGTGGCGGCTCCGGCGTCATGACCGCAGGCACCATGCTATTGGACGCAGCAGCGCGTGCCGGCTTTTATGGCTATATGACCCGCTCCCTCGGCCCGCAGATCCGCGGTGGCGAGGCAGCTGCAATGATCCGCATCGGTACCACACCGATCGATTCACACGACGACCGTTTCGACCTGCTGGTCGCGATCGACTGGCTCAATATCGAACGTTTTGCCGCCGAAATCCTGCTCGACGACAAGAGCCTGATCGTCGGTGACGCCAGCGCCGGCAGCTGCCCGGACGTCATCAAATCCAAGGGTGCCGCCGAAGCCAACCTGGCCCTGCAGGATCTGGCGAAGGAAGTCCCCGGTGGCCGTCCCAACATGGTCGCCCTGGGCGCCACGGCCGCCATGATCGGTGTGCCGAAAGATGCCGTCATCGAAATCATCAATGCCGCGCTTGCCCGCAAGGGTGAAGAGGCCCAGAAATCGAGCGTCGCCGCCATGGAAGTGGGTTTTGCCGCCGCGGCCAATCTGCCCAAGGCCAAACAGCTGAAGGGTGCCACCGGCAAGGACAAAGAGCGTTGGAGCATCACCGGTAACGAGGCCACGGGCCTTGGCGCCGTGCGCGGCGGTGTCCGTTTCGTGGCCGCCTACCCCATCACCCCGGCCACCGAAGTGCTGGAGTGGATGGCCCCTGCCCTTAAAAAAGTGGGTGGCGTGCTGGTCCAGGCCGAAGACGAACTCGCCTCCGTGGTGCAGATCGTCGGTGGTTCGTTCGGCGGTACACCGTCCATGACCTCCACCTCCGGTCCGGGTCTGGCCCTGATGATGGAGACCATCGGCCTGGCCGTGGCTTCTGAAACCCCCATCGTGGTGGTCGACGTCCAGCGCGGCGGCCCCTCCACCGGGATCCCGGTCAAATCGGAACAGTCCGACCTCAACATCGCCCTGCATGGCCTGCATGGCGACGCCCCGCACCTGGTGCTGGCGGCCAACTCCATCGGCGACTGCCTGTTCACCACCCAGTGGGCGGTGCACCTGGCCGAAGCGATGCAGACCGCAGCCATCGTGCTGACC
>JBNLBB010000034.1:0-21018 GCA_050302415.1 Gammaproteobacteria bacterium
AGGTCATAGCCCATATCGAGTACGGGCTCGCGTTCAGTGCGCTGGGCGCCGGTGCCTTTTACGTGGTGCTGGCCTCGGTGCTTTGGCGGCGTGACGTGGCAGGGATGCGCCTGCTGTGCGAGGTATTTGTCGCGCTGGGACTGGTCTTTCTCAGCCTGGCGATACCGCTGGCCTTCGATCCCGAAGTGACCACCGCAGCCTGGGCTTTGGAGGGAGCGGCGATGGTCTGGGTGGGGCTGCGCCAGCAGCGCTGGCTGCTGCGCAGTTTCGGTCTGCTGTTGCAGGTGGGCAGTGTGCCGTTCTTTCTCCAGGGCGCTGACAGCGGCCGCAGCGATCCCCTGTTGCTGAACGCCGAGTATATCGGTGGTCTGATGATCTCCCTGGCCGGTCTGGCATCCAGTTATCTGTTGTCGCGAACGGTATCCGCGCTGCGTGCCTGGGAGCAATGGCATGCCCCGCTGCTGCTGGCGTGGGGGCTGCTCTGGTGGGTCGGCATCGGGGTCAACGAAATCGATGAACGTCTGCGCGGCTTTGACCATACCCTCGCGTTGGTTGCCTATCTGGCACTCTCCACCGCGCTGTTGACCACTCTGTGTCAACGCCTTCCCTGGGCGCTGCTCGCGTGGCCGCTGGGTGGTTGGATCCCTCTGCTGCTGTTGTTGTCGCTGGCGGGGTACGCGGACCGTCCCCTCATCGCCGCCTTGAGTGGCTGGGGTTGGCTGGTCTGGCCGCTGGCCGGCGCGGTGCAGTACGCGGTGCTGCGCCGGATTGCCAGCCACTGGCCGGAGCGATGGCAGGGTTACGGCCACACGTTGGCGCTGCTCCAGACGCTGTTTCTTCTGGGCTGGAGCATGGCGGCGTGGAGCGATGCCCTTAGCCAGGGGGCGGAGGGTTGGCGGATGGCGGCTTGGGGTGCGGTCGCGGCCCTGGGCCTGCTGGCGTTGGTACGTTGGCGTGACTGCGCGGTCTGGCCCATCGGCCCTCATCGGGCGGCCTATCTGGGGCTGGGCGGAAGCCTGATCGCCATGGCTTTGGTGTTGTGGAATCTGGCGGCCATGACGCTGCCGGGCCCGGATCGGCCGCTGGCCTATTGGCCGCTAGTCAATCCGCTGGAACTGACGCAGCTGCTCGGCGGATTGGCATTGGCGTTCTGGTGGCGGCTGAGGCCGCGCGAACCCATTCCGGGGCTCGGCGAACCACCCTCCTGGCTGGGTGCCGCAGTGCTTGGCGGCCTTGGATTCCTATTGCTCAATGTGTTGCTGGCCCGGCTGGTGCATGACCAGTACGGTGTCGCTTACCGCTTCGGTCCGCTCTGGCGTTTTACGCTGCTACAGACCGGATTTTCCATTCTGTGGACGACCACTGCCTTGGTGACCATGATAGCCGCCCACCGGTTCCGGCTGCGGGCGGTCTGGCTGGGCGGCGGTGGACTGCTGGCGCTGGTGGTGGTCAAGCTGTTCACCGTTGATCTGGCCGGCAGCGGCACGGTTGAGCGGATTGTCTCCTTCCTGGTGGTGGGAGCCCTGATGCTGGTGGTGGGCTACTTTTCGCCGCTGCCGCCGCGGACAACCCGGGAGGCGGCATGATGCGCCGCGCCGGCTTGACCGCCACCCTGACTCTGCTGTCTGCCGGGCTGGCCGGAGCCGCCGGGCCGGCGGCGCTGACGCCCGAAGATTTCGCCTTTGTGGTGCCCGTTCAGGTGAACGACACCGGGCGGCTCGCGCGGCTGAAGGTGCCCCGGGAAGTCTATCTGCAGAGCCGTGAACCGGGACTGGGTGATCTGCGACTGTTTGATCCGATGGGCCGCGAGGTGGTCCACGAACTGCGGCCCACCCTGGCGCAGTCCACGCTTACCTGGCGCCCTCTCAAATGGACGTTGCTGGGTGCGGAGACCTCACCCTCTGCCGGCGAGTTTTTCCTGCGCCGGGAGGGGAATGCCACCGAAGTGCGGATTGTTGACGGTATGGCCGCGGCCGGAGCGCCACCGCAGTGGCTGATTGATCTGCGCGGATCGCCCACAGGCATCTCCCGGTTGCGCCTGCAGTGGCCTGCCCAGGCGCAGCCCTTCACTCACGCCCTGGAGGTGGAGGCGAGTGATGATCTGAGCCGCTGGCGCAGTGTCGCCGAGCACGCGGTGCTTGCCGAGTGGTCACTGGACGGGGCGCGGGTGGTACACGATGAAGTGGTCATCCAGCCCGTCAGCGACGGCTATCTGCGGTTGCGCCTGGTGCATGCTTCCGGGTTCGAACTGCAAGGTATCGAAGGTGGCGTTTCCGGCAGCGAACCGGTGGCCCCCTACTGGCTGACACTGGGCGCCGCAACGGCGCAGCGGGACGGCAATGCCTGGGTCTACGACAGCGGCGTACGGTTGCCAGCGGACCGGATGCAGTTGGCGTTGCCGGATAACCTCTCCAGTCTGCCGGTGCGCATCAGTTCGCGCCCGCACACCGGCGCCCGTTGGCTGACCCGCATCGAACAGTCGGCCTACCGGTTGCGCATGGGCGAGACCGAAATCACCAACCCGCCGTGGCCGGTGCGTCAATCCGATACGCTCTGGCGCGTCGAACCGCGTCAGCAGATGCCGGCGGCTGCACCCGGATTGCTGCTGGGTTGGCAACCGCAGGCTCTGGTCTTCGCGCCCTCATTGCCGGGCACCTACCAGCTCGCCTTTGGCCGGCCCGGAACACCGGCGCCACCGGATGGTCTGCTGTCGCCCCTGGAGCGCGACGGCCGGTTGCCGTCGCCGGTCGGATGGTTGACGGGTGGGCCGGTGCGCGTACAGGCCGCTGCCGCCCACCTCCCGCCAACCGAGACTCTCTGGCGTACCCGCATACTGTGGCTGGTGCTGGTGTGCGGAGTGCTGCTGGTGGGTTGGCTCGCGCTGCGCTTGGTCCGCAGCCAGTCGGTGTCTGACGGGTCCTAAAGTCCGCCGACGAGCTTTGCCAACTGCTCCCGTTCCGCGGTGTCGGGCAGGCGCCCCACGCTCGCGCCCATGTTGTCTTCCAGATGGTGCACCTTGCGCGTGGCCGGAATGGCGCAGGTGACGGCCGGGTGCGACACAATGAATTTCAGGAACAACTGTGCCCAGGTGTGAATCTCCAGGGCGGTAACCCAATCAGGCAGCGGCACACTGCGGATTCTGCGAAACAGCGCACCCTGCACGAAGGGCCGGTTGACCAGCACCGCCACGCCGTTGTCGGCGCAGGCGGGGAGCAGTCGCGCCTCGGCCTCCCGTCGCTCAATGGAGTAGTTGAACTGGACAAAGTCCGGCTTCTCCCGCCTGATCAGGCGTTCCAGGTCCGGATAGGCGCTTTCGGTGTAGTGGGTGAATCCGAGGTAGCCGAAGCGGCCCTCCGCCTTCCAGTCGCGCAGCACGGGCAGGTGGGTTTCCCAGTCCAGCAGGTTGTGTATCTGCATGAGTTCGATACGCCGTGTGCGCAGCAGGGCGAAGGAGTGATTCATCTCCGCGATCCCCGCGGCCTTGCCGCGCGTCCACACCTTGGTTGCCCAGAACAGCTGGTTGCTGAGCCCCAGTTCTTCGCCCAGCTCGCCGAGCACCCGCTCCGCCTCGCCGTACATGGGCGAGCTGTCCACCACACTGCCGCCCAGTTCGTGAAATCGGCGCAATACCTCGCGCTGTGCCTGCAGGGCGCTGCCGCTGCCGCGGACATCGAAGGCGCGATAGGTACCGAGGCCGATGACCGGAATCTGTTGCCCGGACGAAGGGATCGGCCGGGTGATCAGCGGTCCGGCGGCGGCGCCCGCAGACCCGAGCAGACCGCCGACTCCCACGGCCGACAGCACGCCGAGAAAGCGCCGGCGGTTGAGCTGCCAGCCCGTGGAATCAAGTGGTTTCATGGGGTGCCTCCTGGACGGCGGATGCCCGCCGGTTGATGTCGCGCCCGAGCCATGCGCCGAGTAGCCACCAGATCAGACACAGGGGCAGGGCCACAAGTGCCGTACCGGCCAGGGACAGGCCGCCCGCCTTCAACCCGGCAAAGACCCAGGCGCTGACCGCGTCGCCGGCGCGATAAATGACGGTGTCGATAAAACTCTTGGCCTTGTACTTTTCTTCACGCGGCACGACGGTGAAGAGCACTTCGCGGGCCGGCCGGGTCAGGGCGTAATTGCCGGCGCGACGCAGGATCTGGAATCCCAATAACACCGCCAGTCCCGGCATTACCCCCAGCAGCGAAAAACCGACCACACAGAGCAGCGGCAGAAAGACGAGCGCAGGCTGGACTCCAAATCGGTTCATCAGCCGTCCGGTGAAAAAGATCTGCACGCTGACGGTCAGCATATTGACCGCCAGATCAACGCGCGCAAAAACGGCGGTGCGTTGTGCGGAGCTCTCAAACGCGTCGGCGATGATCTGTGCCTGCATGAAGTAGAGAAACGTGGCCAGGGTGGTGAGCAGCAGCACGTAGCCGCAGATCTGCAACAGGTAGGCGGAGCGGGCGACGGCCGAGAGCCCGGCCAGGGGTGAGCCGCCGATACGTGGTTCTGCGGGTGGATTGGGGGCGTTGGATTGTCGAATCCCCTTGCCCAGCTGTTGAACGCACAACAGCGTCAGGCCGAGAAATGCGATGGAGATCAGCAGCAGATTGGCGGTCCCGACGCGGGTGGCCAGGGTCGCCGTCAGCAGCGGGCCGGCGATGGCCCCCGCACTGCCGCCCGCCGCAATCAGGCCGAACAGACGGCGCCCCTGCTCCGGACGGAAGAGATCGGCCATGACACTCCAGAACACGGAAACCGCGAAGAGGTTGTAGACGCTGGTCCAGATGAAAAAGGCGCGCGCGACCCAGGCCGGGTCGGTGGTGCTCTTCAACAGCAGATAGAAGATGAGCAGGTTGGCGGCAAAGAAGAGATAGACGGCAGGAAGGAATGTCCTGCGCTGATAGCGTCCCACCAGCCAGCCGTAGATGGGCACAGCGCAGAGCATGGCGATTAGGGTGCCGGTGAAGAGCCACTGCAGTTGGTCAACGCCGCCGAGGATACCCATTTCGTCGCGCACCGGGCGCAGGATGTAGTAGCCGCAGAGCAGGCTGAAGAAATAGCCGAAGGACCAGCCCACTGCGCGACGCTCGGCGGGTTGCACGGTTGCGAGCAGCTGCGGGATCAGTCCGCGTTGCATCTCCATGGACTCATTCTCCGTCACGCCGGCGGGGCGGAACAACCCAGCGTGGCTGGGGGGATTGACTATAGTTAGTTGAAATGCTCCAGGAAGGAGGGGAGATGGGTACCGAAGATCAGTTCGGACGCCTGAAACTGATTGGGCGGCTCTCGTTGTGGTTCAGCCTGGTGGCGGCCGCGGGTCTGCTCGGCGTGGTCTGGCTGGCCGGCCCCCCGGCCGAAACCTATCTCCAGCATGTGCAGTCGCTCGCCCTCACCCAGCGCCACCTGCCGATCACCATGCTGCTGTGCGGGTTGCTGCTCGCCGTCGGCACCGGGCTGACCACCTGGCTCATTGTCCTCTACAGCAGCTTCCGCGTCGCCGGTCCGCTCTACCGTTTTGCCCGCAATCTGGAGGCCGGTGCCCAGACGGGTGCCGTGCCCCGTATCCGCATCCGGCACACCGATTACCTGCAGGCCGAGTGCCGGGCCCTGGAAGAGGCGGTTGCCGCGGTCGAAGCCCATCGTGGGTCTCTGGACAATGCGTTGCAGGATGCCCTGGCGGAGACTACCGATCCGCGGCGGCGCGCGGCCGCGCTGCGCCGGATTGATCAGGTTCTGGATCTTGCCCGTCTTGATTGACCGTGTCGCACGGCATCGTTTGGCGGTGTTCTGTGCCGGCGCCGCACTGCTGTGCGGCCTGGTGCTGGCCGGCAGCGGGCCGCGGCCGGGTGATCCGCTGGCGGATCGGGCCTGCACCGGCTGTCACCTCCCCGGGCCTGCCGGCGAACCCGCCACCGCGCGACTGCTGCTGGCCACCCAGGAGCAGCTCTGCGCCGGCTGTCACCACGACGCGGCCGTCGCCAGCCACCCCAGCGGCTTCAAACCGGTGGTGGCCGTACCGGCCGAGTTTCCCGTGGACTGGAAAGGGGAGCTGACCTGCAGCAGCTGCCACCGGATTCACGGCGAGGCGCACGGCGCGCTGCGCAGCACCCGGCGGGGGCGGGATTTCTGTTTCGCCTGTCACGACCAGGCGTTCTTCCGGCGCATGGCCGACGGCGGTACGTCGCTGGTGGCCAGCGCCCATCTGGGGGGCGCTGGAGAGTTCGGGGGCGAGGGGATCGATGCCTACTCCATCCAGTGCCTGGAGTGTCACGGCGAACAGGGTGACTCGGCAGCACCGCCGGTCGGGATGGCCGGGGGCAGGGTCAGCCATCAGGGCAGTTCACTCAACCACCCGGTGGGGGTCAGGTATGAGACCGCCATCCGCTTTGGCGGCTACCGCCCGGCGGTGCAGCTTCCACCCTCGATTGTGCTGCCGGATGGCAAGCTGAGTTGCATCTCCTGCCACCAGGCCTACAGCAGCGCGCACGGCAAGATGGTCACCAGTCAGAAGGGGTCGCAATTGTGCTTCCACTGCCACGATTTATAACGGGCGCCGATCCGCGTCCAGCGCAACCGGGTATCGCCCAGCAGCGCCGGCGCCACCTCATCGATCGGCAGTTGCAGGGTTGGTTGCTCGCCGCGCTGGTGATCCTTGAGGTGGGGATGCTGCTGCTGGCCCTGCTCTATCTCTATCTGCGCTTCGGGGCGCTGATCGAAGCCAATCTTTATGTGGTGCATGCGGCGGCGCGGACGGGGCTGCTTCCGGCGATGCTCAGTGAGCTGCTGAAGGTGATCCTGGTCATGGGAGTGGTCAACACCCTGGCGCTGCTGCTGGCCCACACCCTGTGGTCGAGGCACGTAGAACGCGTGGTGCGGGCCTTTCGCAACCGCACCGCCCGGCTTGCGGCGCTCGATTTCACCGAACCGGAAGACGATCAGGCGACGCATGAAGTGGTGGCGCGTCTGGAACGCTGGCGGGAGGCCGAACGGGGACGCCTGCTGGCGGTCCGGGAGCAGTTGGCGGAGCTCCGCACGGCGTCGGACGAGGAGCTCCAGGTGGGGTTGCTCAAATGCCGCACAGAGCTGCTGCGGCTCAGCTGAGGGGCGTCAGCAATCGCGCATGGGTTGTGGGTGCGAAACGATGGCAATAAAAAAGCCTGGAACGGATTCCAGGCTTTGTCATGGGGTGGTGGGTCGTGCAGGATTCGAACCTGCGACCACCTGATTAAAAGTCAGATGCTCTACCGACTGAGCTAACGACCCATTGGAGGGGCGCAATGATACCTGACCATTGCAAAATGGCAACCCCGCCAGGGCGTTAGATGGCTTCCAGTTTGCGCATGCTCGCGGGCAGCAGGTGCAGGTCCACCAGCCCGGTGACCAGGGCGGACCAAAAGGTGGCCTCCTCTTCGTAGACCATCCGGTAGTACTGCACCTTCATGGTGAGCGCACTGCCCAGGACAATGCTGATGAAGGCGATGAACGAGCCGACCGCCAGGGTGGAGATGCCGGTGATCCCCTGCCCGATGGTGCAGCCCATGGCCATGACCCCGCCGAAGCCCATGAGGATGGCGCCGATCAGGTGGTTGAGGAAGTCCCTGCCGGAGGCGAACCACTCTATGCGGAAACCGCCGCTGAGCAGCGCCCAGACCAGTGAGCCGACCATCACGCCAAACACCGCCATCATGCCGAACGAGACAAAGTCCAGCGGGAAACCCTGACCGACAAAGCCGGCCGTCTGCCCGATGGGGTTGATAAAGGTGAAGCTCTGCGGACTGAGCGTGCGCACTTCGGCAGGCTTGCCTGCGTCCGACTCGGCGAGAAAATCCCACTGCTGTGCGTAGCTGGCGAGGGTGTGCGTCTCGCCGTCCACATCGACCCGGATGTTGCTGCTGATATACCAGGCGCCGACCACCGCCACGCCGACCACGATGCCGCCGAGCAGGTTGTCGCGACTGCCGCGAAAGTCGGCGGAGCGGAAGATGAACACCAGCAGCGCGGCAGCCAGGACCAGGCCGACCACCAGACGGATGGTGACCGCGCTTTTGGCGCTGACCAGCGAACCGATGTCCTGCTGGCTGGGCAACTGGATGGCCAGCGGGCGCAGCCAGTCGAGGAAGAGCAGTGACATCAGCGTCTGGTCGGATCCGGGGAAGGGGTAGACCATGAAGTAGGCGATGACACCGATGATGGCGAAGACCACCAGGGACTTGAGGTTGCCCGCCCCCAGGCGGATCAGGGTCTTGTTGCCGCAACCGCTGGCCAGGGTCATGCCGATACCGAACATCAGACCGCCCAGCAGGTTTTCCGCCCACAGCAGGGTGTTGGCCCGGTACGGGGGGAAGGCCTGGTTGGCATTGGCCAGGCCCGCGGACTCCAGAATGACCACACCGAGCATGGCGATGGCAATGGCCAGCAGCCAGGCGCGGAACCGCCCGGTGTCCCCCATGTTGACCACGTCGGAGACGGCTCCCATGGTGCAGAAATTGGTTTTGTTGACGACCGCGCCCATGATGACCGCGATGGCGAAGGCTGACCAGAGCAGCGCGGACTGCGCGCCGGCAAAGCTTTCGAAAGTCATGATCCGGACCCCTCTAATCCCCTATCGTTTGTCGCATGGTGGCCCAAAACCGGGGGTGAACAGAATAATGCTAAAGAGATACAGGGTTTTCCCGGTGCCCTGTCGGTCAGGCGCGGTAGCGGGTCGGGTCGGCGACCCCGGCCGCGCTGAAGCCCTCGCGGCGCAGGCGACAGGCGTCACAGAGGCCGCAGGCGCGCCCTTCGTCGTCCGCCTGGTAACAGGTGACGGTGAGTCCGAAATCGACGCCCAGATGCTGGCCGGTGCGGATGATCTGACTCTTGGTCAGATCGATCAGCGGGGTGTGGATGGTGGTGGTCTGCCCCTCAACCCCCGCTTTGGTGGCCAGATTGGCCATGGTCTGGAATGCCTCAATGTACTCGGGGCGGCAGTCGGGATAGCCGGAGTAGTCCACCGCGTTCACCCCGATGAAGATGTCGCGGGCGCCCAGGACCTCGGCCCAGCCCAGGGCGAGAGAGAGAAACACCGTATTGCGCGCCGGTACATAGGTGGCTGGAATGCCCTCGGTGGGCAGCTCCGGTACGGCGATGTCCGGATCGGTGAGCGCCGAACCGCCAAAGGTGTCCAGATTGATCCGGACTGTTTTGTGGCTGCCGGCCCCCAGGGCCTGCGCCACCGCCTGCGCCGCCTTCAATTCGGCATCGTGGCGCTGGCCGTAGGCGACCGACAGGGCATGGCAATCGAAGCCGCGCCCGCGGGCGATGGCCAGACAGGTGGCGGAATCGAGTCCTCCGGAGAGGAGGACAACCGCTTTGGGTGGTGCTTTTGACATGGGAGGGGATTCTAACCCAAGGCGTCGCCCGGCTGACCGCGGTCAGCGGCCCGGTTCATCTCCCCACAGCAGCTTGTGAAGCTGCAGCTGGAAGCGGACGGGCAGGCGGTCAGCCACGATCCAGTCGGCCAGACGGGTCGGTTCCAGGGTTTTGGCGACCGGCGAGAAGAGGACATGGCTGCGCTGCGCCAGTTGGTGATCGCTCACAAAGCGGCGGCTCCACTCGTAGTCGTCCCGATCGCAGATCACGAACTTCACCTGGTCCTGGGGTTTCAGGCGCTGCAGATTGTCGGGCCGGTTGCGCTTGGCCTCTCCGGAGGCGGGTGTTTTGACATCCAGAATGACGGTCACCCGGGGATCGACCCGGGCGGTGCTGATGGCGCCGCCGGTCTCCAGGGAGACCTTCAGTCCGGCATCACAAAGGGCACTCAGCAGCTCCAGGCACCCCTTCTGGGCCAGGGGTTCGCCCCCGGTCACCAGCACGTCGGGCACCCCGTGGGATTGCACTTTGGCAAGAATTTCGTCCATGGCCACCGCCTGTCCGCCGTAGAAGGCGTACTCGGTGTCGCAGTAGCTGCAGCGCATGGGGCAGCCGGTGAGCCGGACAAACACCGTCGGCACGCCCGTGGTGAGTCCCTCTCCCTGGAGCGAGAGGAAGATTTCCGTGATCTGCAGTTGGTTCATGGCGGCGCGGTCAGCGCCCTTCGCGGTCCATGCGCTCCAGGCGCTTCTCCGCCAGCCGCGCGGCGGTGGAGTCGGCGTGCCGGGCGATGATCTCCTGCAGGATGGCGCGGGCGCCGGCCGAGTCGTTGAGCTCGTAGCGTGCATAGCCCATTTTGAGCTTGGCATCCGGGACCTTGGGGCTCATGGGGAAGCGGTCGATGACCACCTGGAATTCATTGATCGCCTGCTGGAAATCACGGGACACGTAGCGCGCCTCTCCCAGCCAGTACTGCGCGTTGTCCGCGTAGTTGCCGCTGGGATGGTTGGCGATGAAATTCCGAAACGCGGCGATGGCCTGCGGGTACTGACCATCTTTCAGCAGGTTGAACGCCACCTGGTAATCCTCGCGCTCGTTGCCTGAGGTGGGCGCGGCGGCGGTGGGTGCAAGGGTGGGCGCAGACGCGGGGGGCGTCGTTGTTCCCATGGCCGGTGCAACCGGGGTGACAGGTGCCACTGGCTGCTGAGGAGCCGAGGTGCCGGTGACTTCCACGCGCTGCAGGCGGCGGTCCAGGTCGAGATAGAGATCCCGCTGCCGGGTCTTGATGGTCTCGATCTGGTGGGTCTGCTCCTCGATCTCACCCCGCAGCTGCTGCACCTCTTCCTGCAGGGTGTTCACCAGGTTGAGCAGCTGCAACAGGGTCTGGTTGGCGCCGCCGCCCGGCTGCGTGGCCGGAGTCGGCGGCATGGGGGTGGCGGTGGTCGGCGCGCTGGTCGCACCCGTCGCCGGCTGCGGACTGCTGCCGGAGGGGGTGCCCGGCAGCGGTCCCGGTGGCAGCGACTGCTGTGCGGTTGCCAGGATCGGCAACAGGATCAGTGTGCCCGCCAGGAGCGCCGGTGCGAAGGATGCGACCTGTCTCATGCCTAGCGCCCCTGGTAGACGATTTCCACCCGGCGGTTGAGGTGCCAGGAGGACTCATCGTGGCCCAGTGCCGCCGGACGCTCTTCGCCGTAGCTCACCACGTCGGTCTGGCGCGCGGCCACACCCTGGATGGTGAAGAGCTGATTGACCGCATTGGCGCGGCGTTCGCCCAGACCGATGTTGTATTCGCGCGAGCCGCGCTCATCGGCATGGCCTTCGAGCACCACGCTCAGGCCGGGGTTGGCAGCCAGGTATTGGGCATGGGCGGTGAGTACCTCTTCGAACTCGGGCGCGATGCGGGCACTGTCGAACTCGAAATAGATGACACGCTTGGCCAGCAGCGAGCTGGGATCGTCCAGCGGGTCCATCTGGGTGGAACCACCCGTGGTGGTGCCGGAGGTGGAGGCGCCGGTGCCGTTGTCTGTGCCGGTGCCGCCCGAGGTGGTGGCTGTGTCGCCGCCGGTGGTCGATCCGCCAGCCGGATCCTGTACACCGTCAGAGGCACAACCCGAAGCCAGGATGGCAATCAGGGCAAGCGGGGCCAGACCAAGAAGCTTGATATTCATGTGGTTCCTTTCATTGGGAGTTTGCTGGGTAGGGAGACCACGCCGGTTCGCGCACGTCACCCTCCTGGGATTGCAGGCTCTGCCGCACCCGGCCATCCACCGAGACTGCGGCCAGTGAACCCTGTGTGCGCCCCTTTTCGGCGTAGATAATCATACTGCCGTTGGGTGCGAAGCTGGGGGATTCATCGAGGTTTCCATCCGTCAGCACCTGCAGGATACCGGTCTGCAGTTCCTGGACGGCGATGGTGTAGACACCGTTTTCACCATGGACCATGGCCAGCTTTTTTCCATCCGGCGAGAGCATGGGGCGTGAGTTGTATTCGCCTTCAAAGGTGACCCGTTTGGCGCGGCCGCCGTTCAGGTCGGCGGCATAGATTTGAGGCTTGCCGCCGCGATCGGAGGTGAAATAGATCGTTCGTCCATCGGGCGCCCAGGTCGGTTCGGTGTCGATGGCGAAATTGCGGGTGATCTGGGTGAGTCGCTTGCTGGCGAGATCCATGACATAGATATCCGGACTGCCGGAACGCGACAGGGTCAAGGCCAGGCGTCGCCCGTCAGGTGACCAGGAGGGGGCGCCGTTGATTCCGCTGAACGAGGCGATTTTTTCCCGCTGGCCCGTATCCACCACCTGCAGGTAGATTTCCGAGCGCCGGTTTTCAAACGAGACATAGGCCAGGCGTTTGCCGTCCGGTGACCAACTGGGGGACATGATGGGTTCGGGGGAGGTGAGCACGGTCTGCGGACCGTAGCCGTCCACATCGGCAATCTGCAGCGCGTACTGTAGGCTGTCCGCAGTACGCGAGGCGACCACATAGGCGATGCGGGTGGTGAAGGCGCCGGGTTCGCCAGTCAGCTCTTCGTAGATCAGATCACTGATCCGGTGTGCCGTCAGCCGCAGACCATCGGTGGTGGTGGGAATGCTGTAGCCGATCAGCTGTTTGGCCTTGAACACATCAAACAGTTGAAAGCGCACCTCGAGACGGCCGGCGCCGAGATCGCGGATCCGTCCGACCACCAGATTCTGGCTGCCCAGAATGCGCCAGTTGGTGAAATTGATTTGCGACCCTTCCTGGGGTTTGGCCAGCATGTCGCGCTCGGGCAGCGGATTGAAACGTCCGGTGCGCGCCAGATCCGCGGCAACGATGTCGGAGACATTCTGGGGCGCCTTGGGCAGGGGGCTCTCCCAACCGAAGGGGACGATGGCGATGGGCAGTGCGCTCTCCACTCCGCGGGTGATCTCGATGGTGAGCGCCGCGCCCGCGTGTACGGTCCAGCTCAACAGAGCGGTCAGCACCAGCCAGCGGGTGGTTTTAACAATCAACGTCATGCGTCCTTTGGATTGAACTCAAAATCAAATTCGCGAAACCGTTCAAACAGCAGCGGGTCGTTCGGCACCGGCAGGGGGGAGGCGCGCAGTACCGCGGTTTCCGCCGAGCGATCGAAAACATCGTTGCCCGAAGAGCGTACCACGCTCGCTGAAATCACATCGCCGCCAGGGATCAGGCGCACCCGCACCGTGCATTTGAGCTGCTGCTGGGCGCCCGGTGGCCGCAGCCAGCTGCGCTCCACCTTACCCTGAATCAGCGCCCCAATGCGGTCTGCTTCCGCGCTGGTACGCCGTTGCCGCTCGGCCTCCTCGAGACGCTGCTGTTCGGCAGCAATCTCCGCCTGGCGCTGGCGCTCCTCGGCCTCGCGCTGGCGCTGCAGCTCCTCCTGGCGGGCCTGTTCGGCGGCTATTTTACGTTGCGCTTCCAGCTCGGCCAAACGCTTGGTCTCTTCAGCCTGTTTCCGGGCCAGTGCCTCTTGCTCCTGCTTGATCTTCGCCAGACGGGCGGCTTCAGCTTTCTGCTTTTCCGCGGCCGCTTTCTGCTCCTGCTCGCGTTTGCGCGCCTCCGCCTTGCGCTGCGCTTCGATGTCCTTCAGCCGTTTCTGCTCCTGGGCTTTCTTTTTTTCCGTTTCAGCAATCTGCTGCTGGAGTTTTTTCAGTTCGCGTTCTTTGCGCAGTTGCTCCTGTTTCTTTTTCTGATCCGCCTGCTTGAGTTTTTCCAGCTCTTTGTCGATCGCCTTTTCATCCACTGCCACGGCCTGGATCACCGGCTTTTCACCGGTTGGTGTTGGAGTGGTGCGCCACTCCAGACCGGCGGTGAGAAAGACCACCACCAGCACGTGCACCGCGATGGCGTAACCGAGTGCGCGGGGATGCTTTTTGATTTCGCGCCACATGGTTCAGCGTTTCCTCGGCTGTTCCGGGGTTTCGGTGATGAGTCCCACACTCGGCGCACCCGCCTGCTGCAGCAGAGTCATGGCGCGCACCACTTGGCCGTAGTCGACGCGGCTGTCGCCCCGCACCATCACCGGGGTCTGCGGTTTCTGGCGCAGCACGGCTGCCGTGCGGGCGAGCAGCGTGGCGTCTTCAATCGGGCTCTCCGGGTTGTCACCGACATTGAGAAACAGCCGTCCCTCTGCGTCCACGGAGACCACCAGGGGTTCCTTGTCGCTGTCTTTTATCGGCTGCGCGTCCGCTTTGGGCAACTCCACCTGGACCCCCTGCGAGAGCAAGGGCGCGGTGATCATGAAGATCACCAGCAGCACCAGCATCACGTCGATATAGGGGACCACGTTGATCTCCGACATGGGCCGCTTCCTGTAGCGCTCCCCACTCATTGCTTGGGGCGTCCCGTATGGGTCTGGCGCTGCAGGATGGCGGCGAATTCTTCCATGAAGGTGTCGTAGCGGTTCATCAGCCGCTCGACCACCGCGGCAAACCGGTTGTAGGCGATGACTGCGGGAATGGCGGCAAACAGGCCCATGGCGGTGGCCACCAGTGCTTCGGAAATGCCGGGGGCGACCATGGCGATGGTGGCCTGCTGTACGTTGCCCAGGGCGCGGAAGCTGTTCATGATGCCCCAGACGGTGCCGAACAGCCCGATGTAGGGGCTGGTGGAGCCGACGGTCGCGAGATAGGGAAGGTGGTGTTCCAGCTTGTCCTGGATGCGGGCCAGGCTCACGCGCATGCCGCGCTGGGCGCCATCCAGCACGGCCGCCGGCTGGATGTCGGGATTGTTGTGCAGGCGGGCGAATTCGCGGAAACCGGCGACAAAAATGCCGTCCATGCCATTGGTGGGCGTAGCCTGCAGTTCTCGGTAGAGCTGCCCCAGGTCGGAGCCCGACCAGAAACGCTGCTCAAACTCGTTGGCGGCATGTTGCGCATCGCGCAGGATCCGATATTTGGTGAAGATCACAAACCACGAGAGCAGTGAGGCCAGAAAGAGAATCAGCATCACCAGCTGGACGAGGGGGCTGGCGCCCAGAATCAGGGCGATGATCGACAGGTCAGCACTCAATGTGTTCTAGCTCCGCTAAGACAATTTTTGGGATGGGCGCCGGGCGGAAGGTGTCGGCATCCAGGCAGGCCACTTTAATCACCCCGCGACAAAGCAGTTGCCCGGGGCCGTCGTCGAGCCGGATCTCCTGCTCGAAAGTGAGACTGGCCCGTTTGCGCTGCGCGACATGGGCCGAGACCCGCAACTGTTCGTTGAACCGTGCCGGCAGCAGGTAGTCCACCTCGGCCCGCCGCACGGCGAACACCACGCCCTGCTCCTCGCGGATCCGGTCCTGTTCCAGACCCAGGTGGCGCAGCCACTCGGTACGCGCCCGCTCCATGAAACGCAGGTAATTGGCGTAATAGACCACCCCGGCGGTGTCGGTGTCCTCGTAGTAGACCCGTACCGGCCAGGTGAAGATCTGCGCTGACTGCTGCCTGTCGTGGAGTGATGCATCCATGGTGTGATTAGAGTTCCAATTCACTCTGGGCATCGACAGCCAAATGGCCCGGAGGTTTCATTCCGAGATGCAAATAGGCGTGGGCGGTGGCGACGCGGCCGCGTGGCGTGCGCATCAGATAGCCTTGCTGGATCAGGTAGGGCTCGATCACATCTTCGATCGTCCCGCGCTCCTCGCCGATGGCCGCGGCGACGGAATCCAGCCCCACCGGTCCACCCCCGAATTTATCGATGATGGTGGAGAGCAGCTTGCGGTCGAGCTGGTCGAAACCGAGCTGGTCGACCTTGAGCATCTCGGTGGCGGCACAGGCGATCTCGCGGGTGATGATGCCGTCTCCCTTCACATCGGCGTAGTCGCGCACCCGGCGCAACAGGCGGTTGGCAATACGCGGTGTGCCGCGGGAACGCTGCGCGATTTCACGCGCGCCCTCCGCGTCGATGGGTACCGACAGGATGCGCGCGGCCCGGGTGACGATCTCGGTCAGTTCCGCCACCTCGTAGAACTCCAGACGCAACACAATGCCGAAGCGGTCGCGCAGGGGCGAGGTGAGCAGTCCGGCGCGCGTGGTGGCACCCACCAGGGTGAACGGCGGCAGGTCGAGTTTGATGGACCGGGCCGCGGGACCTTCGCCGATCATGATGTCGAGCTGGTAGTCCTCCATCGCCGGGTAGAGCACCTCTTCGACCACTGGGCTGAGGCGGTGGATTTCATCCACGAACAGCACGTCGTTGGCTTCCAGGTTGGTGAGCAGTGCGGCCAGGTCGCCCGCCCGTTCCAGCACCGGGCCAGAGGTGTGGCGCAGGTTGACGCCCATCTCGTTGGCGACGATGTGGGCCAGCGTGGTTTTGCCCAGACCGGGCGGGCCGAAGATGAGCACGTGGTCGAGTGCCTCGCCGCGGCCACGGGCGGCGCTGATGAAGATCTCCAGCTGTTCGCGCGTTGGCTGCTGGCCGATGTAGTCCTGCAGGCGCTGCGGACGGATTGCGCGGTCGATCACCTCTTCATCGGAACCGGCGGCCTGTCCGCTGATGATCCGGTCGTCTGTATTCATCGTTTCAGGCTGCTCTGCAGCGCGAGACGGATGATCTCTTCAGACCCCAGTCCCTTGGTATCCATGGACTTGAGCATGCGATCCGCCTCGGCCGGTTTGTAGCCCAGGGCGACCAGCGCGTCGAGCGCATCGTTGATGGGACTGCTGGCAGGTACCTTCAGGATGCCGCTGTCGCTGGTGATGGGCAGATCGTTGAGCCGGTCGGCCATTTCGACCACCAGCCGTTCCGCGGTCTTCTTGCCGACCCCGGGCAGGCGGGTGAGCGCCCCGATATCGCGCGAGTCCACGCAGCGGCGCAACTCATCGGCGGTGATTCCCGACAGGATGGTGAGCGCCATCTTGGCGCCCACGCCGTTGATGCGGATGAGACTGCGGAAGGTGCGTCGTTCAGCGTCGGAACCAAAGCCGAACAGGATATGGGCATCCTCCCGCACCACCAGGTGGGTGTGCAGCGTGATGTTGCTGCCGACTTCCGGCAGTACGTAGAAGGTGGACATGGGTGCCTCCACCTCGTAACCGACGCCGCCGACGTCAATCAACAGGTGTGGCGGCTGCTTCTCCAGCAGCGTACCGGTCAGCCGGCCGATCATCGGAATCTCCCCCGTGAAAAACGCATCCCCTCGGCCATGCGGCCGATGGTTGCAGATGTGTGTTGATGGCACAGGGCCACCGCCAGGGCATCGGCTGCGTCCTCGCTGGGTGTCGCCGAGAGCTGCAGCAGGGCCGTCACCATGTGCTGGACCTGGTTTTTGGCTGCATTGCCGCGTCCCACAATAGCCTGTTTTACCTGACGTGCGGAGTATTCGTGCACCGACAGCCCGGCGGCCGTGGCGGCGCAGATGGCCGCACCCCGAGCCTGCCCCAACTTTAGGGCCGAATCGGCGTTGCGGTGCATGAAGACCTGTTCAATGGCCAGGACTTCGGGTTGAAACTCGGTGATCACAGCGCTCAATTGAGTGAATATCTGTGCCAGTCGCCCCGGTAGGTTGTCGCCTTCCGTGCGAACGCACCCGCAATTGAGAAACTGACTCTGTTTGCCCGACACCTCGATCACACCGTAGCCGGTGATGCGGGATCCGGGGTCGACGCCAATAATACGCATCAGGCCAACAGCCGACTGCCAACCGGTTCACGCACGAGGTGACGACTCACAACTGCTCGAGGATGTCATCGGAGATGTCCGCATTGGAGTAGACCTCCTGCACATCGTCGAGGTCTTCGAGCATCTCCAGCAGCTTGATCATGACGCCGGCCTCCTCCTGGCCCAGGCTCGATGTGGTCGCGGCCCGCATGGTCACTTCGGCCATTTCCGGTTCGAGGCCCTGGCCCAGCAGTTGCTCCTTGATATCGATCAGGCTGTCGGGATCGGTCAGCACTTCAATGCCACCGCCCTCGGTGACAATGACGTCGTCGGCTCCGGCTTCCAGCGCCGCCTCCATCACCCGGTCCTCGTCGGTGCCGGCGGCAAAGGAGATGACGCCGGTTTTGGTGAAGAGGTATCCGACGCACCCTTCGGTGCCCAGATTGCCGCCGCACTTGGTGAAGGCGTGGCGCACATCGGCCACGGTGCGGTTGCGGTTGTCGGTCATGCAGTCAACCATGATGGCAGTGCCACCCGGTCCGTAGCCCTCGTAGCGGATCTCCTCAAAATTGTCGGCGTCCTGATCACCCGCACCGCGTTTGATCGCCCGCTCGATGGTGTCCTTGGTCATGTTTGCCGTCAGCGCCTTGTCCATGGCGGCGCGCAGGCGCGGGTTGGAGCCCGCATCCGGTCCGCCGGTGCGGGCCGACACGGTGATTTCGCGGATCAATTTGGTGAACAGTTTGCCCCGTTTGGCGTCTTGTGCGCTTTTGCGGTGGCGAATATTGGCCCATTTGCTGTGTCCGGCCATGGTCCCCTCAGACGAAAAAAAAAGAGCTGGTCGAATGGCCGGACATCATACCTGTGCGCCCGGAGACCTGCCACCGGCTGCGAAATCAGGCGGGTGATAGCGCCAGGCCGTGAATCAGGCGCTTTGCGCCTTTCCGGCGGGGATCAGAAAATCGGTAAGCGGTTTGAGGACATCCATCACCGCTGCGTCAGCGGCGATGCCGATCTGTTCCTCCAGGATGTCCGCGAGGATATCCAGCGTGGTCAGCGGGTTGGCCAGCACCACGCGGAAGACGATGATGGGTTCGCCTTCGTACTGCACCGGGTTGAGCCGGGTGCGCGAGACGAAGGAGCGGCCCAGGCCGCGCTGCGTCTTCTGGATGTACTTGGTGATCTTGTTGAGGCCCCGGTTGATCCGGTCCCGCTGCTCCGCGGTGCCCTGGTGCAGGGCGTCGCGCAGGCCGGAGGGGCGATAGCGGTAGGTGAGGATATTGAGTTCTGGCTCGCTGATGAGTTCGAATTCGGGGTGGTTGTCGATCATCCGGGCAAATGCCGAAGCTTTTTCAATGCCCTGGTTGATGAGCAGTTCGTAACCCTCGCGGGCCATGATCTTGAGTCCGGAGTGGACCAGCATCGCCATGCCCGGGCGCGAACCCTCCAGAGTCATGCTGCCCAGGTCCTTGGAGCCCTGGCGGATCACATACTGGGCGTGGTGCTCAATGGCCGTCAGGGCGGTGGGATGGCGGAACAGGGCGATGCCCGCGCCCATCGGCACATAGAGCTGCTTGTGGGCGTCGATGGTGACCGAGTCGGCCCGTTCGATGCCCTTCAGCAGGTGACGGAATTTGTTGGAGAAGAGGGTCGGTCCACCCCAGGCGGAATCCACGTGGAAACGGCAGCCGAACTCCTCGGCGACGTCGGCCATGGCATCCAGGGGGTCGACGTTGCCGGTTTCCGTGGTCCCCGCGATGCCGACAATGGCCAGCAGGCGGGTCCCTTCGCCCTGCAGCCGGGAACAGGCGGTGCGCAGGTGGTCGAGCCGGATGCGGTTGTTGGCGTCGGTATCCACGGCGACCAGCTGATCGCGACCGATCCCGAGCAGGTCGGCCGCCTTGCGCAGCGAGTAGTGGCCGCGGTGGGAGACCAGGATGGCGGCATCCTCGTAGTCGTAGTGGCGCAGGGCCCGATGCAGCCCCTCCTGGCGTACGCCGCGGAAGCTGCCATCTTCCGGGAAAGCGAGATTGCGGGCCACCCACAGCGCGGTCAGATTGGCAATGGTGCCGCCGGAGCAGAACGCGCCGAGTGCGTGGCGCCCGTCGTGCATCCACTGGGCGTAGAAACCGTCGTCCTCGTTGTAGAGCAGCCGGTGCAGCATACCCAGGACTTGGCGCTCCAGGGGGGTGAAGGCCTTGGAGGTCTCGATTTTCACCAGATTCTGGTTGAGCGCGATCATGATCTTGGAGAGCGGCAGCATGAAGTGGGGCAGGGCGGAGGCCATGTGTCCCACAAAACTGGGGGAGGCGGTGTGCACCGATTGGGAGACCAGTTTTTCCATGAGAAACTCGGTCTGCTCGGAGACGAAAATCGGTTTTTCCGGGATGCGCGAATCGGAAAAGTCACGCTCGATGTCGCTGACGTCACGCTCCGTGGCGACAATGTGTTCCTGCAGGAAGCCCGCTACGTTTCGGGAGATTTCGCGATCAATGCGCGCCAGCGTGGAGTCCGGTGCCTCCGGAATGGTGAATATCCGGTGCAGACTCTCGAGGGTCGCCGAGGCGCTTTTGTCGGTAAATTTGCTCATTGGTCGTTATCGTGTCACCAGATTACGCCGAAACTCAGGGGGAGTTGCCTCTCAGCCCGGAAACCGGACTGTCCTGGTCACAGTGGATTTGGGGGTTTGGCCAGTGGCTCCTACGCGTCGGATTCACAGGTTAATCGGGTTGTCGGCCGCGGGCAAACGGAAAAGATCAACGAAATCGCTAATATTTCACCGTCGCCGGAGGCTGGTTTCAGCCCGTTTTGGCCAGTTTCCTGGCCGGCGGCTGCAGCGCGGCGTGCAAACCCAAGAACTGTTCGCTCAACTTGTGGCGCCGGTCCAGATGGATCATCGGCAGCGCCCGCTGGTGCGACTCGCGAATTTTGACGGAGCTGGAGAGATAGGGCTCCAATACCGGCAGCCCTTCGCCACGTAGCGCGTCCACCAGTTCGCGGGGCAGTTTGGCGCGCGGCTGGAACTGGTTGACCACAATCCCCTCCACGCGCAGCTCCCGGTTATGGTCGGCCTGGATCTCCTGCACGCTGGTGAGCAGGGTGTAGAGGGCTTTGCGCGAGAAATCGTCGCAATCAAAGGGTATCAGGCAGGTATCTGCCGCGATCAGTGCCGATCTTGAGTAAAAATTGAGTGCTGGCGGAGTGTCGATCCAAATCGCTTCGTAGGTGTCGAGTGCCTCCAACGCCTCACGCAGCTTGAACATCTTGTAGCGGGATTCCAGCTTTCCCTGCAGTTCTTCCAGTTCGGGCGAGGCGGCCAGCAGATCGAGGTTCGGAAATGGCGTGCTGGTGGCGAACTCCTCCAACCCCTTGGGATAAAAGGAGAATCCGAGCGTCTGCTCGAAGAATCCGGCACTTCCTCCGGCTGTGTCCGGCGCTTGGTCGCCCAGCAGGTACTGGCTGCTGTTGCCCTGGGGATCAAGGTCGATGACCAGGGTCCGCAGGCCCTGATGGGCGCTGATGGCAGCCAGGTTGCAGGTGATGGTCGATTTGCCGACCCCGCCTTTTTGGTTGAAGACAACGCGACG
>JBNLBB010000035.1:0-20830 GCA_050302415.1 Gammaproteobacteria bacterium
CGTGCGCTGGGCCTCCTGCAACATCTTCTCCACCCAGGACCACGCGGCGGCCGCAATCGCGCAGGCCGGCGTACCGGTGTTCGCCTACAAGGGTGAAAATCTGGATGAGTACTGGGAGTACACCCATCGCATCTTCGAATGGGCCGACGGTGGCACGCCAAACCTCATTCTCGACGATGGCGGCGACGCGACCCTGTTGATCATTCTCGGTTCACGCGCCGAAGCTGATCCGTCGGTAATCGCCAATCCGACCAACGAGGAAGAGAAGGCACTGTTCGCCGCCATTGCCAAACGTCTGGAGTCCCAGCCCGGCTGGTACAGCCGCAACAAGGCGGCCATTCAGGGGGTGACCGAGGAGACCACCACCGGCGTACACCGCCTCTACCAGATGGAGAAGGAGGGGCGTCTTCCCTTCCCGGCGATCAATGTTAACGACGCCGTAACCAAATCCAAGTTCGACAACCTCTATGGCTGCCGCGAATCCCTGGTCGACGGCATCAAACGCGCCACCGACGTGATGATCGCGGGCAAGATCGGTGTGGTCCTGGGCTACGGCGACGTGGGCAAGGGCTGCGCCCAATCCCTGCGCGGCCTTGGAGCCACGGTGATGGTCACCGAAATCGATCCCATCTGCGCCCTGCAGGCGGCAATGGAAGGCTTCCGCGTGGTCACCATGGATGATGCGTGCAAGTACGGCGACATTTTCGTCACCACCACCGGCAATGTGGACGTGATCACCCACGACCACATGAAGCAGATGAAGGACCAGTCCATCGTCTGCAATATCGGCCATTTCGATTCGGAAATCGATGTCGCCAGCCTGCGCCAGTATGAATGGGAGAACATCAAGCCGCAGGTGGATCACATCATCTTTCCCGACGGCAAGCGGATCATCCTGCTGGCGGAAGGCCGGCTGGTGAACCTGGGCTGCGCCACCGGCCACCCCAGCTTCGTGATGTCCAACTCCTTCACCAACCAGGTGCTGGCCCAGATGGAACTGCACCAGCGTCGCGACCAGTATGAAAACGCCGTCTATGTGCTGCCCAAGCATCTAGACGAGAAGGTGGCACGCCTGCACCTGCTGAAGATCGGCGCCAAGCTGACCGAGCTGACACCGGAACAGGCAGCCTATATCAGCGTCCCGGTGGAAGGCCCCTACAAACCCAATCACTACCGCTACTAAGCGCCGCCGCATGAAATCGCAGAGCAAATATCCCCGCGAGTTCAGCTGCGAGTTCTTCCCACCCAAGACGGTGGAGGGGATGGATACCCTCCGCTCGGTCTGCATGGAATTGGGCGAACTCGGTCCGGAATATTTTTCCGTCACCTACGGTGCCGGCGGTTCAACCCGCGAGCGGACACTGGAGGCCGTGGCACAGATTCAGCAACTGGGAGTCTCGGCGGCACCGCACATCTCGTGTATCGGCTCGACCCGGGACAGCATTCTCGAGCTGCTCCACTTCTACCGGGATCAGGGCATCCGCCGCCTGGTGGCACTGCGAGGTGATCTGCCCTCCGGCATGCTGGAGCCGGGAGAGTTCCGCTACGCCAATGAGCTGGTCAGTTTCATTCGCGAGAGCTGCGGCGACCACTTCACCATCGAAGTGGCCGCCTATCCCGAGTACCATCCGCAGGCCAATTCTCCGGACGCCGACCTCGCCAACTTCAAGCGCAAGGTGGAGGCCGGAGCCGACGCAGCGATCACCCAGTACTTTTACAATACAGACGCCTACGTGGCCTTTGTTGCACGCTGCGAGGTGGAAGGACTGGACCTGCCGATCGTGCCCGGCATCATGCCCATCACCAACTACAGCCAGCTGGCCCGCTTCTCCGATGCCTGTGGCGCAGAAATCCCGCGCTGGGTGCGTAAGCGCCTACAGGGGTTTGGCGACGACACCGCAGCCATCCGCGAGTTCGGCTTCGAAGTGGTTCTGGATCTGTGCCGCAAGCTGCTCGAACTGGGGGCACCCGGCCTCCATTTCTATTCCATGAACCGGACGGAACCAACGCGACGCTTGTGGCAGGCGCTGCAGTTGCCGGCAGCCACACAACGGGCGACTGCCTGACCAGGCGTCAGATGGCGGACATCAACGCACAGTGGGTGTCACGCGACCTCTCGGTGGTGTGGCACCCCTGTACCCAGATGAAGGATCACGAGTCCCTGCCCCTAATCCCGATCCACCGGGCAGAAGGGGTATGGCTGGAAGACTTCAACGGCAATCGCTACCTGGACGCCATAAGTTCCTGGTGGGTCAATCTGTTCGGACACGCCAACCCTCGCATCAACGCGGCGGTGCGTGAGCAGGCGGACCGGCTGGAACATGTCATCCTGGCGGGCTGCACCCACGCACCGGTGGTGGAGCTGTCCGAACGGCTGGTAGCCCTGGCGCCTCCGGGCCTGACCCGATGTTTCTACGCCGACAACGGCTCGTCAGGCATCGAAGCCGCGCTAAAGATGAGCTACCACTACTGGCGCAATGCCGGACATCCGGAAAAAACGGGATTCATCTCGCTGCGCAACAGTTACCACGGTGAGACTTTGGGCGCCTTGGCAGTCGGTGACGTGGCGCTGTACAAAGAGACCTATGCACCGTTGCTGATGCGCAACACCACGGTGGAGGGACCCGACTGTTTTCATCGCGAGCCCGGCGAAAACTGGCGCGACTTCAGTCTGCGGCAGTTTGCCCACATGGAGCGCACGCTGGAGGAGAACTACGCCAACACTGCCGCGGTCATCGTTGAACCCCTGGTCCAGTGCGCCGGCGGCATGCGGATGTATCATCCGGTCTATCTGGAGCGCCTGCGCGAAGCCTGCACCCGCTTCGGCGTGCATTTAATCGCCGACGAGATCGCCGTCGGATTCGGCCGGACCGGCACCCTGTTCGCCTGTGAACAGGCGGCAATCACGCCGGATTTTATGGTGCTCTCCAAGGGATTGACCGGTGGCTACCTGCCGCTGTCGGTGGTGATGACCACCAATACGGTATACGAGGCGTTCTACGACCGCTACGAGACCCTGCGCGCCTTCCTCCATTCCCACAGCTATACGGGCAACGCCATGGCTTGCGCAGCCGCGTTGGCCACCCTGAACATATTTGAGACGGACGACGTCCTGTCACGTAACCACGAACTGGCTGCGTCGATGCGCCAGGCCACTACCCCCCTGGCTGACCATCCCCATGTAGGCGAGATTCGCCAAACCGGGATGATACTGGCCATTGAGATGGTCGACCGCAAACGGGAGCCCTACCCCTGGCAGGAGCGCCGCGGGTTGCGCGTCTATGAGCATGCCTTGACCCGCGGAGCCCTGCTGCGCCCCCTGGGCAATGTGGTCTATTTCATGCCGCCCTATATCATCACGCCGGAGCAGATTGAATTTCTTGCTGAAGTGGCCAGCGAAGGCATTGAGCTCGCCACCTCCGACTGAACCCATGGCCACTCCCCGCATTTTTTGGCAGACACCCCTGGCAGCGCATCAGACCGTCGCACTGCCCGAATCGATCCATCACCACATCGTACGCGTATTGCGCCTCAAACCAGGCGATGCGGTCTGTCTGTTCGACGGCCGGGGTCAGGAGTTCGAAGCCGTGGTTGTGGTGGCTGAAAAACGGGAATCGGCGGTACGCATTGCGCAGTGTAATCACATCAATCGCGAGTCGCCGCTGGACCTGACGCTTTTCCAGGGCATCAGTCGGGGCGACCGCATGGACTATACCCTGCAGAAAGGGGTGGAGCTGGGCGTCAACCGCATCGTGCCGGTTGTCACACGGCGCTCACACCCGTTGGGTGACAGAAGTCGGGCGGACAAGAAGTTGGCCCACTGGCAGGCCGTCATTATCAGTGCCATGGAACAGAGTGGTCGCACACGAGCGGTAGAGCTGTTGCCCATACAGCCACTGGGTGACTGCATTGCCGGTGCCACCCCAGCAAGCCGCCTCATCCTGGATCCCGGCGCCCGGCAAACACTTGCATCACTGCCAAAGCCCGCGGCGATTCATTTCCTGGTCGGACCGGAAAGTGGTTTTGCGCCGGACGAACTGGATACAGCCTACGCTGCGGGCTATACCGGAATCACCCTGGGTCCGCGCATTCTGCGGACCGAAACCGCAGCGCTGGCTGCGATATCAGCGATGCAGACGCTGTGGGGCGATTTCACCTAGATCGTTTCAGGAGCTGGGCACCACCGTGGTAAACCCACCCATCTGCCACATCTGCATTCCGCCGCGGTAGTAGTGAAGCTTCTCCGCCGGATAGCCGAGCCTCAGCAGGCCGCGGATGGCCCGTGGAGATTGTTCGCACCACGGACCATTGCAGAAGAGCAGCAATTCCTTGGCCTGGGAGAAATTCCATGGGGATTCGTCCTCGTCCATACCGGACAGCAACCGGGCCAGAAACCCGTCCACCTTTTTCTTGGGTTTGACGCCAAATAGTTCAAATGCCTTTAAAACCTTCGAATCTGCCCCGGATTCGATATCGCGTTTGATGCCTTCCAGGTCCTGGTCATCGAACACGGTGAATGGCACGTTGACGGATCCCGGAATGGTCCCGCTCTTGAACCACTCGGGGGTCCGCGCATCGACGATCATCCCGGTTTGATTGCGGTAGGGACCCATCATGAACTGTACGAGTTCCACCTCACCAACCGTCTCCACCCCAGGGGCAGCCTTCACGGGCTGGAAACAGAACGGCGGACAGGGTCTCGAAGTCTTGGCAAAACCGCCGGAAATGGTGTGATTCTGATCCTGAATCCGCATGACGCGAACCGTTTCCCCACCATATTTGAGGTCGACATAAGCGACCATATCGGCAATGTTGACGTCAATGGCGAATGCGCCGGCACTCCAAACCAACATTCCGGCAAACATCGCTGCTGTAGCGATCGTGAATCTATACATGGTCATTCCCCTCGAATTACAAACGCACCGGTGTGACGCGGAGATTTCGTACTGGCCGTGATCTTTGGGTCACAGTCCGTAGAGCAGATTGAGAACCTTTCGCGTTACCTTGCCCCAGTCACCACTGGCCTGGTATTCATACAACGCCTGCTGTTTCTTGGCATTATCCAACTTGAGATAGAGATTGAAGGTAGAGGGGTGGTGTTTGGACATTTCAGCCTCAAACTCCCCCCGGTCCGCGCCTGCTCCATCATTCGAGTCCACCACCGGTGCGCCGGCCTTGCCTTCAACAGCATTCGAGTCGTCCACGGACGCGCCGCCCCGCTCCACCTCGGCATTCAGTTGGTCCAGATAGCTGCGCGGAGCCGCATCCACCGGCCGGCTGCACGCACCGAAAACCACCAAAGCAGCCACAAGACAGACGAGATTGGATTTACATGTTTGGAATAGCCAAGCCCTGGCTCCAGACAGATCAGTTCCGGTATATACAGCCATATTCCCCTCCACCCGGACTGGCCAATTCCCATCCGGGCAGCATCGCGCGGCGATCCTTCGTGTTTTGCTTTTTTTTGGGCGCTATTTCATCTGCCCGATATAATTGGCCAAATCATTGATTTGGTTTTCGGTGAGTGAGCTGGCCACCTGCTCCATGAGTTCACTGTGGCGCAGATCACCCCCGCTTTTGAATTCTGTCAACTGTTTTATCACATACTTCGGCTGCTGTCCTGCCAGCCGGGCATAGCCTTTGCTGCCCCGCCCATCCTCTCCATGACAATGGGAACAGAGTTTGTTGAACAGCGGCGCTCCACGGGAGGCAGCCACCTCGTCCCCCCCTGCCGGGTCGAGTTCGAACCGGGAAAAATGCATGGCAAATCCGATTTTGTCGGCGTCGGTAAATTCCTTGGCCAGCGGAACCATCACATAGTGCTTGCGTCGCTCATCTGAAAATTTTTCCAGCTGTTCCAGTAGGTAGGCCGGATTCTGACCGGCGAGCTTGGGAATATGGGGTCGGGTTCCGTTACCATCCTTACCATGGCAAGAGCTGCAGAAAAGCGCGCGCTCCTCCGCCTTGGCCGCGGCAATCTGACGCAGCCTCGGGTTCTTCACTACTTCCTGGTATTTGGCCCACAACTCCGGACGTACTTCGGGTACGCGCGTCGCGCCATTATCTTGAGCGAGAGAGACCGCATTCATTGCTGCCAACACGATTCCAAGCACAAGTGCTTTCCAATCGTAAAAATTCATTTTCTACTTCCTCCAGACGCGAATTACTGAATACTGTTCTGTTGCGTGATCGCTTCTCAACCGGCCAATGCACTTCTGGCTGCCACGGTATCCTCCAGACGCAACAGGTCGGGCACTTCGCCCGGCTGTCCGTCGATCAGCACCTTGTATGCAACCAGCGGCGACTCCGGCTCGGCGGCGTCATCGCGTATCAGATTTGTTTGGTCAACCCTCAATAATCGCGGAAATCCCGTACACAGCAGCGCGTAAAAATCCAGATCGCCACGTCGCTGAAGTGCGTGCATGACAATGAGTCGCGAACTGCGCGCGGCCCGAAATTCGGACCGGCCCAACAGCGATTCAATTGCCAGCACCGGAATCATCTGGTCTCGCCAGCCCAGAAGTCCCAGCAACCACTTCGGGGCACCCGGTACCGGCTGCGCTTCGCGAAAACCGATGATCTCGGCAACCGCTGCGTTGGGCACCAGAAAGGTTCCCCCCAAGGTGGGTACCAGAAGGCTTCTTACCGGCTGTTCTTCGTTCGCCATGTTCTAGTTTACATTTCCTGCGCGAGAGTTCTCGTGTTCTTTTTGATCATCGGGCTGCAATAAAACCCCGAATCCTATCAATCAAGTCTGACTCCTGGTAGGGCTTGCCCAGGTATTCGTTCACCCCGATTTCCATTGCCCGCTGGCGATGCTTGTCGCCGGTACGCGAGGTGATCATGATGATCGGCAGATGCTTGAAGCGATCGTCACGGCGAATATGCGATGCCAGTTCATACCCGTCCATTCGCGGCATCTCTATATCCAGCAGCATCACGTCCGGTATCTGCTCTTCCAGCAACGCGAGGGCATCCACCCCATCTTTGGCGGTAAGCGCCTGCAACCCGTTTCGCTCCAACAGCCGCGATGTCACTTTGCGAATGGTGATGGAGTCGTCAACGACCATGACCGACGGTTTCTGGATCTCCGCGGAGAGCGTATCGTCGAATTCCCGGGCCAGCGCAGCGGTGGCCGCCATTTCACGCCGGACCAGGGCATTGACATCGAGAATGAGCACAACCTTGCCATCGGCGAGAAGTGTAGCACCCAGAATACCTTTTACCGTGCTGATCTGCGGCCCCAGGGACTTCACCACAATTTCCCGGGAACCGATGATCGCATCGATCTGAAATGCGCTGTAGTCCTCACCGGTGCGCGCCAGCAATACTGGCAGCCGACCCACTTCAGGCAGCTGGGCGGATTCGATACCCATCAATTTACCTAGATCCCGGAAACGGTACTCCTTGTTGCCGTAGACCAACCGGTCGTTGGTGCCATCCACCAGGGGCTTCAGTTCCTGTGGCGTAAGGCGGGTGATGCCATCCACAGCCGCCAGTGGCACCGCAAAGTAGTCTTCGCCAAGGCGCACCAGCATGGCCTTGTTGATGGCCAGGGTGAACGGCAGCCGCAACACAAAAGTTGTGCCCTCACCGCGGGTTGATTCAATGG
This sequence comes from Gammaproteobacteria bacterium, assembly GCA_050302415.1. Lineage (GTDB taxonomy): Bacteria > Pseudomonadota > Gammaproteobacteria > JBNLBB01 > JBNLBB01 > JBNLBB01. The sequence continues at coordinate 7,613 of JBNLBB010000035.1, forward strand.
AGAGCGAGCCGCCAAGCTGTTTGGTTTCAGTGACCACGACATCCATGCCGACACCGCGACCGGAGACCTGGGTGACCTCGCCAGCCGTACTCAGGCCCGACTCGAGAATAAACTGCATGACATCGTTGTCGCTGATTTTCGAGTCGGCAGCCATGAGGCCCTTCTTGATTGCCTTGCGTCGGATGGTATCAACATCAATGCCCCGCCCATCATCGAGAATATGGATCAGCACATCGCCACCCTCGCGGGAGAGGTCAATCAAGACTTCCCCGGTTTCCTTCTTACCCAGTTTTTTGCGCACGGCCTCCTCTTCAATGCCGTGCGCCACGGCGTTACGCAGCAGATGTTCAAGGGCAGGAATGACCCGTTCGACGAGTGCGCTATCCAACTCAACATCGGCACCCCGAACCCGCAACTCGGCGCGCTTGTTCAACTCGCGGCTGGTCTGGCGCACAATGCGACGCAGGCGCGGCATGATGCTGCCAAACTGCACCATTCGCGAGCGCATCAGTCCTTCCTGGAGTTCGGTATTGACGCGCGACTGCTGCAACAGCAGGGTTTCCGATTCCCGGGTGAGGTTGTCCAGCAACTCACTGATGCTGATCAAGTCGTGAACACTCTCCACCAGTGCGCGGGAGAGCTGCTGCAGGGTGGAAAACCGGTCAAACTCCAATGGATCGAAATCCTCCCGTTCGTCCTGCTCTTTTTCGAAGCGGTAGAGTATCTGTGCTTCTGTCTCAATTTCCAGTTTTCGCAGCTGTTCGCGCAACCGCTCCACGGTGCGGTCCATCTCCTCGAGGTTGAATCGGAATACGCTGTTGTGCTGTTCCATACGCGAGCGGTAAATACTGATCTCGCCCGCGAAATTCACCAGGTTGTCTATGAGGTCGGCACGTACACGTATGGTGTCATGCTGCAGTCGGGTGGAGCTGCGTCGATCTTCAGCCGACTCTTCCGGCTCGGGCGCCACGGTGACTGGCGGCGCGGCATCCTGCCTGCCACCATTCGCACCAGAGGATTGCTCTTCTGATTTGGCCACCGAATCACCCTCGACGCGGGCGACAAATGCCTTGAGCGTCGCCATCACTTCGCGGGCCGGTTCCACGGGCTGACGCTTGTGCGCCGATTCGTACTGATCGCGCAACCGGGTCATACCCATATTGATGGTATCGAACAGGTAACGGGATGCCGGCGTGTGTCCATCCACCGCCATATTGACCAGGCCGTTCAACGCATCCCCGAGTTCGGCAAAGTGAGTCAGTCCGGCGTCCTTCGCCTTCGCGGTCAGCACTCCGAGCATTTTCTGCGCGTCGGTCGCCAGAACGGTGTTTTGAGGATGCATTGCCCACCGTTGAATGGTGGATTCAACGTTGTCCAGCAGATCTTCGACCGATTGGAAAAACAGGTCCAGGCGTTTCTGGTCCAGATTCTCCGGCAGCAGTGCATCGGGTGAAACCGCTCGCACTGGTTCATCCAGCTGGGACGGCGATACTGGTTGCGCGGTCGGCGCTTGGGGTTCTTCTTCCAGCGCCATGCCCAGCGACAGGGCATTGATCTCTGCCGTAAGCCTCTGCTGTGAGGCTGGCCACTCGCGGCGCCGTACCTGTTCCAGCATTTCAGTGATCCGGTCGAAGGCTTTCAGCAACAGATCAAACACCTTCTGATCCGCGGAGATGCGTCCCCCGGATAGTGCGCTGAAAATGTTTTCCATGGCGTGACTGAGGTCACCCACTGGCGTCAGCCCGGTCATTCGGGCACTGCCTTTAATGGTGTGCAAGTTGCGCTGAAGCTCATGGGCGGGATCAAGTTCCTGCGGAGACTGTACCCAGCTCTGCAGCGTCTCGTCCGCCTTGTTGAGTATCTCTTCGGACTCCTCCAAAAAGACCTCAAGCAGATCTTCGTCGATGTCCTGGGGCAGCGGCTGCGCCGGGCCCGGTTCATCATCCATGTTGAGTTCGGGGGGAGGGGCTTCCTTGGCCATCGGGCGGGCAGGCTCAGCTGCAGGGCTCTGCACCGTTTCAACGGGCGCCGTCTGACTGAAGTCCGGGCGCTCCATCACCAGCGTGGGTGCCGCGGGTGTCATGCCGACAAAGGACTCCGATCCGTCGCCGCCGCTCAATTCGCCCAGCTGCGCCAACAACCCCTGGTAGTCGGGAGTTGAATCCTCGCGCTTCGCAAGCGCCACGAGAATGCGTTCAATGACATCCACAGCAAGCGCCAGCAGTTGTCTGAACTCCACACTCAGTGACTCGCCACGCTCCCAACGTGGCCGGACAAAATTTTCGAACTTCCGCGCCACTTCCGCCACGTTGTTGGCCTGGGCCATCCTGGCGCTGCCATGCAGGGTATGCAGCGCTCGGTAAAGTTTTTCGTTGGCTTGTGCCTCTTCTATGGTTTCCGGGTTCTCCTCCAGGTACTCGCGGAGCGCATCGAGATGGGTCGACGTCTCCTGACTGAATATCTCGTAGAGCACCACATCCATGCCTGGAGGGGATTCGGAATCTTCGTGATCGGGCTGTGGCAGCGGCAAATCGGTGCTGCTGAGTACCAGGGTGTCAAGCTCTTCTTCGATCGCGCCCTCAGCCAGCTGGATCATGCTGCTGGCAGCGGAGGCATCATCCTCTTCAGTGCCTGGCACGGAACCCTGCGCTACCTTTTCGGCCACCTCCATCAAGTCCTGGATTCCGGTGGTCGGTTTTGGTCCGCCCTTCAACTGGGCGACCAGTTCCGTCAAACCGACCAACGACTCACTCAGCAAGTCGTACAGGCCGGCACTAGTGCTTACCGCGCCATCCAGTACCCGATTCAGTAGGTGCTCGAAGGCCCAGGCAAACTCACCCAAGATCTGTGCCCCGACCAGGCGACCACTGCCCTTGAGCGTGTGAAACGACCGGCGGATGTCCTGAAGCAGTTCACGGTTACTCGGGTTGGAGATCCAATTGGGGATGCGCTCCTGTAACGCGGCAAGCTCTTCATCCGCCTCTTCGATAAAGATATCCAGCGTCTCGGGATCGTAGTCCGGTATCAGGCCATAGAGTTCGCCCAGCCGGTACGGCTCCGCATCGACACGCGGATCCGGCCCGGCCTCATCAAGGCTATCCAGTTCGACGGCACTGAGATCCGGCTTGTTCATGGTCTGGGTGTCTGCGGAAGCATCCACCTCCACACCCGGAGTGGCGGCTACGGCTATGACACTGGGACTGCGCCCCTCTGCCAGTGCGTGAGCTGCCTCCATCAAGGCACCCACCCCGACCGGCGTGTCTCCGCGTGTCTTGATCTGGTTGACCAGCAGCGCTGTCATGGCGACACCCTGCTCCAGCAGGTCAACCACCGGCTGGTAGTCATCAGGTGGCATTTCAGTTGCCCGGTTGAGCATGGCCTCGTAGGCCCAGGCGAAGTCGCCCAGCAACTGTGCGCCGGCCAACCGTCCGCTCCCTTTCAAGGTATGAAATGAGCGCCGCATCTGGATCAGCGTTTCGGTATCCGCGGGATTCAGCGACCAGCCGGGCAACGCCTGCCGCAGATTGCCGACCTCTTCGTCGGCCTCTTCGAGGAAGATATCAAGGGTTTCAGGATCAAAATCTTCCGTGAGAAAGGGGATCGTCGGTTCCGGAATCGTGAGATCAATTTTCTGGAGAATCCTCGATTCCCGGAGCTTTTCGAGATTGAGCTCGCTGCGCTGCAGTCCGGGAAGCGTTTCATCCGCCAACGTGGTTTCATCGCCGACGTCGTGGATCGAGGGGTCGATTTCAAACTCGCCGGTCTGCTGCTCCTCCGGCGCTACCGAAGTCTCTTCGAAGGAGCCGGTTGCCGATTCCCAGCCCTCCAAAGTAGGGGCGCCGGTCACATCAATGACGAACGATTTTTCGGCCAGGGACTCCTCGCCAATCTCGGAATTCTGCTCTGAGACGGCGGCAACATCAGCAGGAATTACCCAGGACTCCTGATCATTCTCCAGGTCGACTCCTGGCGCTGTTCCATCCACATCGACAGCTATCTGCTCTTCGATGTCCATGGCCACAGATTCGGCTTCATCGGCACCCTCATCCGCTGTCAAGCCAGGGTCGAAATCCTCCAGCACGAGCGAGGCATCTACTGCCGATTCATCCCCGGCGCCCACTCCGTCTGTCGGAGAGCTGATCTCAACCGACTCATTGAGGACAGGCGGTGCATCCTGCCGGGTGTCAAGCGTGATGACTTTGGAGGGATCAACCTCAAATTCACCGGACAGATCGGGGATCTCTTCCAGCTCCGCCGTCCGCTCAACGCCCACGGAAGGTGCCTCATCTTCTTCGACAGACCAATCCTCGTCCTCGAACTGCAAGGTGAGCTTGGAAGATGCCTCCGCCTCATCCAAACCGGTTGCGGAAAGGTCAAACGAAAAATCGGGTTCCGGGAGCGAATCGTCCAGTCCCTCCGCCGCGCCTTCACTCTTCGGTGCAACCGTATCCAGATTGATGGTGGACAAGGGGCCTTCCGCCAAATCGAGGATCGATTCGGCAAATGGCTGCCGGGCATCCAGCGCTTCCAAAAAGTATTCAACGGCCGAGACCACGTCAGCCACCGATTCCAGCTGCTTTTCATCGGGTTGGGCGCCGGAAGTCAGCAGATTGCGGATATAGGCCGCCGGTCGGTCAAGCATGGATGCGGCCCGATCCAGAGCCACCATCTGCAAACCACCTTTCAGCACATCGAACTGCTGTGGGACACCCTCGATCTTCGACAGATCAAACTCTGAGCGCACGAATCCGTCAATCGCTTCCTTGATCTGCTCGAAAGAGCCGAGCGCCTCTTTGACCACGGCAGCAAACACCTGGACAAAGCGGGATTCGGGCACATCGCCCATTGCACTCGGTACGATTTCCGCCTTCTGTTCCTCCTGTACGCGGCCTTGCACCATATTGTCGAGACTGGTATCGACATAGAGGAGGGTGCTGGCAATGCGCAGCAAATCCTTTTCTTCCGGATCGCCGTCGGCCAGCAACATCTCCCTGGAAAGCTCGTAGTGTTCCTTCAGCAGATTGGAGGAGACCCCCATGCCGACCATGGAGAGCGTATTGGCCAACCGCTGCAGATGTCCGGGCAGCGCTTCGAGGTCGCTCTTCTGTCGCGCTTCGTTGCTGTCGTATATGTCCAGAATATCCTTGACCCGCGCCAGATCTTCTTTGATGGTCGCCGATACTGTACGCAGTAGTTCCCGATTGGGACCGGCAAAGCGTTCTCTGGCCCGCGCGAGCGTCTCTTCGTCTGGCAGCATGTCCTCGAGACCGAAGGCTGCCTTCACTTCGTCGACACGACGCGAGCCTGACTGCGCACAGGCGATGTGGAACAGCAACGCCTCCAACAGATCGATCGGTGGTTTGCGTTCCAGGGCAGACTCGCCCTCGTCAGCCAGGCGCTTGAACTCCCGGTCAATCCGGCCCAGCAACTGCTTGACCCGGTCGTCCACCACCAGACGTTCGTCGACAACCGCCTCGATCAGTGCCGAACCCACCCACCACAACTGCGCAGAACGCTGACGTGACGAGGAACGTTGCAGGACCGTCAGAATGCGTAAATTGGTGGTCAGGTGATCACGCTGATCGGGTTCCCGCAACCAGGCGAGCAGACCCACCTGGTAGGAGCCCCTGAATTTCTTTGCCAACGCCTGGGCGTCAATGGAGAGATCACCGCTTTCGGGCGGAGGGGGAAACACATCGGTCTTGGCTTCAAAGAAGGTATCACCGCCCAGAGGTTTTTCCCCACGCGCGGCACGCAGATCATTCAACAGGGGCAACAGCAGGATCGGCGTGTGCCGGGCCCCTTCCAACAGATGATCGAGATAGTTCGGCAGCTGCAGAATGCCCTGCATCAGCGCTTCATATGCCTTGTTGCGGTTTTCGACGCCGTCCTCGATCAACCTGCCGAGCAGTTCCTCCATTTCCATTCCGACCCGGGCGACGGCTTCCAACTCAACCATTCGCAACGTGCCCACAACCTGATGGATATAGGTCGCGCAAAACTGCAGTTGTGTGGCGTCATCGGGCTCGGCCACATAGGCATCCAATGCCGTTGCGGCCTGCTGGAAAGTCTCGTCCAGCTCATGCTTTACCCAGCTCAGCGTGCTGAAATCAAGTGCGGCGCTCAAGCCTGCCTCCTGTCATCACTCAGACCTCTCCTGCGAAAGGCCAATACATGCGGCCGCTGCATCGGAACAAATTGATCATGCTGCCAGCCCCCCGCCTCTCCAGGCGAGGAGATCAGTACTCCTCCGGGTTTCACATAATCGGCGAGACGATTGAGTATGGCGTGACGCCGCGCCGGAGCGAAATAAATCAACATATTCTGGCAATAGACCATGTCCTGCCCTCCCCACGGTCCCGGCGAATCGTCGAGTACATTGAACCGGGTGAAACAGACGCGCCGTCGGATTCCCGCCCGGACTCTGTACCCGCCATCCAATTGGGCAATGAGGTAGCGGCGCCTGTATTTTTCGCCCACGCCGTACATGCGATGGCCCGGGTAATAGGCTTTTCGGGCAACGGTCAGCGCCTTGTCATTGATATCAGTACCCGTTACTGCGAGAAACCGGTTCTTCTGGTATTTGGAAAGTACGCCATCGGCAACCATCGCCAGACTGAACGCCTCTTCGCCGCTGGCGCACCCGACACTCCATATCTGTATTGCCTCGCTCTCGACATTTCTCGCAAGGCAGAGGCGGGTCACTTCATCCCGTATCAGACGCAAACTGGGTGGATGGCGGAAAAACCAGGTTTCCGACACCGTAAGCTGCTCCATCAGGGTTGCCCATTCCACAGCGGAATGGGGACCGCGCCCGGAGAGGTACTTGTAGTATTCGCCTAAGCTATCAAACCCGCTTTTTTCAGATTGAGCGGCAATCCGATCCAGGAATACCGCTTCCCAATCCGAAGTCAGCCGCAACCCTGTTTTGGATTCAACCAGTTCCGCCCAGGCAGTCGCCGTCGGCCCTCCCGCCGGAGACGCTGACGCCTGTGCGTGCATGGTCAGGCGGGTCTGCATGATGTTCTGGCCCCAGTGCCTCTAATTTTACTGCGCCGCACTCTCCAGCGGCATGTCGATATCGTCGGCCTCGAGCTCGCCGATATCGATGTCGAAAATGTCACCATCGTAATCCTGCTGCGTGGCCTGAGACCCAAATGCCTCCACTTCGATTTCGCCATCGTCCTGCCCCGGGAGCTTGAAGCCCGAGACCGATCGGTTGAGTTCGGAAGCCAGTTCGGTGAGATTTCCGACCGAAACTGCCGTTTCATTCGTTCCCGAGGAGACCTGCATGGTGATGTCCTGAATGACGTTCATGACATCGGTAACCTTGCCGGCCGCCGCCGCCTGTTCGCGCGCGGTTTCGGCAATCCCCAGGATCAGGTTGGCCAGATTGTTCGACACGCTCTCGATTTCACCCAGGGCTTCACCCGCCTCTTCGGCCAGTTTTGCCCCGGCGACCACGCCCGAAGTACTCAGCTCCATGGAACTGACCGCCTCATTGGTGTCGGCCTGAATGGTCTTGATGAGCGCCTCGATCTGCTTGGTTGCGTCAGCGGAACGTTCTGCGAGGCGCTGCACTTCGTCGGCAACCACCGCGAAACCGCGACCCGCCTCCCCGGCCATGGCCGCCTGAATGGCTGCGTTCAAGGCAAGAATGTTTGTCTGGTCGGCGATGTCGGTGATGAGTTCGACGATGGCACCGATTTCCTGGGAGCTTTCACCCAGTCGTTTGATTCGCTTCGAGGTTTCCTGAATCTGCTCGCGAATGTTGTCCATGGACTCAATGGTTTTGCGCACGGTATCCGCACCCTTGTGCGCGATGTCCACCGAGTTTTTGGCCACGTCGGCGGAATTGCTCGCCTGGTTGGCCACCTGCTCGATGGAGCGGGTCATGTTGGTGATCGCCGAACTCGCCGTGGTGATCTGCTTTGCCTGGGTGTCACTCGCCTCGGCGAGGTGAATAGCGGTTGCTTTGGTCTGCTCTGCAGAGTCGGATACTTCCACCGAGGTACGCTTGATGGTGGTTACCAGCGTGCGCAGTTCTTCGATAGCGTAGTTGATGGAGTCTGCAATCGCCCCCGTCATATCCTCCGACACGGTGGCTTCGACAGTGAGGTCGCCGTCTGCGAGGGTACTCATTTCGTCCAGCAGCGTCAGGATGGCCTGCTGGTTCTTCTGGTTGATTCGGTCGGTCTCTGCACGCTGGGTCTCAGCTGCCTGCTCACGGCGGCGTGAACGGCGAATCAGGGAGACCATCAACCAGATGAGGTTGATCAACGCGACCAAACCGAGAATGTAACCTGCCTCACTGCCGAACAGCCGCGAATTGGCGATTTCAGCAAAACGCTTCTCCAGTCCCGCCGTTTCTGCGAGCAGTTTGTCGGAGGAGGAGAAGATCCGATCCGCGGCTTCACGGACCTGGAACAGATCGGGAGAAGCCTCCAGGATTTCGTTGACGTGGTTGGACACCTCTTCGAATACACCGGTGGCCTCCCGCAGTTTCGCCTGCCCGGTTCCCTGGTTAACCGCAGCCACACCAAGACGGCGGTCACCCGCCTTCAAGGCTTCCAACACCCGCCCGAACAGCGAAGTGTTCCGCGCAAATGCGTCGGCCGCGGTAATCGCCTCGACGCCGCCCTTCAAAACCCGGTTGACATCGCGGCCCAAACGCTCGGCCAGCAGCGACTGACGGCCCGCGATATAGACCTGCTGGGTGGTGGAACCACCGCTGATCAGCATGGTGGTGACTTCTTCGGAGAGTGCCTGCAACACGGGAACGGAAGTTTCAAAGGCACCGGCCAGCTCATAGAGACCGATCACCCGCTGCCAGCTGTCAACGATGGTCCGGACGTCACCGCGCAGTTCGTTCCAGGTGGAGACCACCTGCTGAAAACTCTCCTGAGCCTCATCCGGAGGCGGCGGAAGATCTGCGGAAAAACCGGTTCCCGACGCCGTGGTGCCCATGACATTGCCACCACCACCGGAGAGGTGGGCCAAGTGACCGTCAATCTGTTCGGCCGCTGTTTTCAGTGCCGAAAAGGCCTCGCTCTTCCCATTGGCCGCTTCCACCGCGTTTTTCGCGACCTGCTGCGACAGCACGCGAAGCTCCTGGGAATGCACCAGGTATTCCCGGTCGTAGCCTTCGCGCACCGTTACCGTCGCAAACGTCGCAAACATGCCGCCCACCAGAATCAGCAATCCGGCGAACTGGGCGATGTAGAGCGCATTGCTCTCTCGACCTTGTGCAGCCTTGGCTGGTTTTTTGCTCATCTCTACTTCTCCCGTCCACGGACGGTGCTACCGTACGCGTTCCTGAAATTCATTCGATTCAACGAAATCTCTTTCGAATTCATGAGTGGCATTATACGGCCACCTGCATAAACGCCGGACTGTCCACAAGTCTGAACATGCTGAATACCCCCCAGTATTCACCCCGCTGCCAATAGGCGCGCCGCAGATAGGGTCGGATACGATCATCAACGCTGGGCAGGATCGAAGTGCGCTCCTCTTCTGAAAAATGTCGGATACCCATCACCTCTTCCACCACGAACCCTGCAAAGGTGTCGTTGTGGTGCACGACCAACACGCGGGTATTGGCATTGATGGCTGTGGATTTGTCCATCAGCAGGCCACGCAGGTCCATGATCGGAATGAGGTTGCCCCGAATATTGGCCACGCCTTTCACCCACTCTTGGGTCATTGGAATCCGGGTCTGCCCGGGGTAGGTCACGATTTCAACCACCTCACCCAGCGGCGCCACGTAGGAGTACTGGCCCAGTTTGAAACCAATCCCGCTCCAGTACACCTTGAGATCAATATCCTGAGGCAGCCCGGATGCACCGCCCACGTACTGGGCTTCCATCTGCCGCAGGTAGGTAATCGGTTCTTGAGGCTTGTCGATCATGGTATTGGTCATCCGTAAGCCGGGTTCAGCCGCCGAGGACCCCCTTGATTTTGGAAATGAGGTCGGCCTCGTTGGCAGGTTTCACCACATAGTCCTTGGCGCCCTGACGCATGCCCCAGAGCTTGTCGGTCTCCTGGTCCTTGGTGGTAACGATGATGACCGGGATATTGCCGGTGGCGGGATCTTTCGAAATTTTGCGGGTTGCCTGGAATCCGTTGAGACCCGGCATGACCACGTCCATCAGAATCAGGTCCGGCATATGCTCTTTGGCCATCAGAATTCCCTGCTCACCATCGTTCGCAACCAGCGTTTCGTACCCGTGCGACTCCAGGATCGATTTCAATACGTGAATTTCGGTAGGCGAATCATCAACGATCAATATCCGAGCCATATGCAACCCCCAGAGTCGGTTTCAATTTCCACGGCGACTGTCGCGCCGGTTTCTTTCCAATCCACGGCAAATTCCTATTTGACGTACTGCTTGATCGTCCCGATCAGATCATCCTTGGTGAAGGGCTTGGTGAGATACTGTTCCGATCCCACAATCCGCCCCCTCGCCTTGTCGAACAGGCCATCTTTACTCGACAGCATAATCACCGGCGTTTCCTTGTATTTGCTGTTGTGCTTGATCAGAGAACAGGTTTGGTAACCATCGAGACGCGGCATCATGATGTCGACAAAAATGATGTCCGGATCGTGATCCGCAATCATGGCGAGCGCCTCGAAGCCGTCGTTGGCCGTCACCACTTCACACCCCTCTTTTTTGAGCAGGGTCTCTGCAGTCCGGCGAATGGTTTTGCTGTCATCGATCACCATGACTTTCAAACCACTGAGATCTTTTTCGGCCACCGCTTCGCTCATTACGCTCCCCAACCAACCTGCAGTTACGCCATTTTGCACTAAATGGCAAATTTACCCTATGCAAAATACTTATACAACAAAGGTTTCCCTTCGCAAGCTGCGATCAAATCTCAAACAACAAGACAGAGGGATGGCCCGACTCTATAATAGCCTCTTCCAGCTAACCTCTCTGGCATCCGGGGCAATCACCCAATATGAACACCACGTCTGCTGTTCCCCATCTGACCACAGCGCTGGTCGGCCCGCTGCAGCACATCGAATCGCTGTTCTTGTCCAAACAGACGGAAATTGAAGCCTGGTTCCGCGCACAGTGGCTCGAATCACCCGCCCCGATCTATTGTTCTGTCGATTTGCGCAACGCCGGCTACAAGGTTGCGCCGGTGGACACCAACCTATTTCCCGCCGGGTTCAACAACCTCAATCCGGCTTTTCTCCCACTCTGCATACAGGCAGTGCAATCAGCATTTGAGCGCATCTGCCCCAAGGCCAACCGGATTCTGATTGTCCCCGAAAACCACACCAGAAACCTATTCTACTTCGAAAGCCTGGCCACACTTCAGGAGATTATCACCAAGGCCGGCTTCGAGACGAGAATCGGGTCACTGCGTGAAGATGTCCTGGAGCCCGAAACCACCCACTTGCCGTCTGGCCGCGAACTGACGCTGCACCCCATTACCAGGGTAGGCAATAAAGTGTCGGCCGGCGACTTTGTGCCCTGCATGGTCATCCTGAACAATGATCTGACCGCAGGTCGCCCTTCGCTGCTTGAGGGCCTGGAGCAACCGGTCCACCCACCCCCAAGCTTGGGCTGGAGCAATCGCCTCAAATCGCACCATTTCACTAAATATCAAGAGGTTGCGCGCGAGTTTTCACGTTTTGTGGATCTTGATTCGTGGCTGATCGATCCACTTTTCCGCAATTGCGGCGAAATCAACTTCATGACGCGGGAGGGTGAGGATTGCCTGACGCGGCATGCCAACACCCTCTTTGAGGCGTTGCGTCTGAAGTACGCCGAATATGGCATCTCCCGTGATCCGTTCATTGTTGTGAAAGCGGATTCCGGTACCTACGGCATGGGCGTAATGACGGTCAGCAGCACCGAGGAACTACTGCAGCTCAACCGCAAACAACGCACCCGCATGGCCAAGACCAAAGAGGGTCAGAATGTCAGTCGCGTCATCCTGCAGGAGGGCGTGTATACCGAAGAGAAGTGGGGGGAAGCGGGCGCGGTGTCCGAACCGGTGGTCTACATGATTGATCATTTTGTGGTGGGCGGCTTTTATCGGGTCCACGCCGGGCGCGGTATCAATGAGAATCTCAATGCACCGGGCATGCATTTCCAACCGCTGATGTTTGCCGAATCCTGCAACGTCCCCGATTCGGACCAGTCGCCGGACGCCGAACCCAACCGCTTCTATACCTATGGCGTCATCGCACGGTTGGCGCTGCTGGCGGCCGCTCGCGAACTGATCGAGCACCCGCAGATCACCTGCAGCGAGGAGCAGACCTGATATGGATCTCGGGGTGGTCATGGACCCCATCGGGTCCATCAACTTCAAGAAAGACAGCACCCTGGCAATGCTGCTCGCTGCTTCGCGCAAGGGCTGGTCAATCTCGTACATGGAGCCACAGGACCTCTACCTGAGCGGGCAGATTCCGCATGCCAGCATGCGGAGCCTTGTTGTTCACGACAATCCTCAACACTGGTTTGACCTGGGGGATCCCAGCCTCAGACCGTTGACGGATCTGGACTGCGTGCTCATGCGCAGAGATCCACCCATGGACATGGAGTACATCTATTCCACACATCTGCTGGAACTGGCCGAGGCCAAGGGTGTTCTGGTGGTCAACAGACCTCAATCCCTACGGGATGCCAACGAAAAGCTGTTTACCGCCCATTTTCCGCAGTGTTGCCCCCCTTCGGTGGTGAGCAGCGACCATTCGATCTTGAAAGCATTCCTGGAAGAACACCGGGATGCCGTGATCAAACCCCTCGGCTCCATGGGGGGTGACTCCATTTTCCGGCTGCATCATGGCGATCCGAATACCAGCGTCATCCTGGAAACCCTGACCGCGCGGGGAACCCGATTTGCCATGCTACAGCGCTTTCTCCCGCAGATCGAAGTGGGAGACAAGCGGATTCTCCTGGTTGACGGCGAACCGGTGCCCTACGCTTTGGCCCGGATTCCGGCACCGGGAGAGTTCCGCGGAAACCTCGCCGCCGGAGGGCGGGGCGAAGGGGTTCCGCTGAGCGATCGGGACCGGTGGATTTGCGACCAGGTGGCGCCAAAACTGCGCGAGATGGGGCTGATCTTCGTCGGGCTCGATGTCATTGGCGACTATCTCACCGAAATCAACGTCACCAGCCCCACCTGCATCCGCGAGCTGGACCGGCTTTACGACCTGGATATCGGCATGCAACTCATGGATTGCATCGAAAAGAGGCTGGC
>JBNLBB010000036.1:0-20664 GCA_050302415.1 Gammaproteobacteria bacterium
TGCATGAAAACCAGCCCAGCGGCTGGCAACCTGATCATCGATGTCCAGCGTGAATCCGGGAATATTGTCTGAGTGCTTGGAGTTGGCCACCGGCGCCAGCAGGTTGGTGAAGTTCACCACCAGGCAGTCACCCGCGCTCACCCGCAGCACCAGCGGGCGGGGCCGCTTGTCAGGACGCAGCGTGACCTGGCCTTCAATAAGACCCTGGCCAGGTTGACCCACCACCGCGTGGGTCGCCGGATCTATCGGCACCACGTCATTCTTCAGGGCATACATGATGCCGTTGACGTTCTGCGCTCCCAGACGGTTGAACATCAGTGGCTGGTCAAAGACCACCACATCCGCTGTCTTGGTGTCTGTACAGGTCACAGCCGCCTGGGCTGTGGACGATAAGCCGCTGCCAAACACTCCAGCCAGCACTGCAATGCTGGCCATTGTCGTTCGGACCGGACTTGGTAACGAGAATTTGTGCCGCTGCCGCATAGCGATCTCCTCCGTATCGGAAGTCACCCTACTGGTTCTCTTGGCAACCCGGCGATCTCCTCTCCGTGGGATCCGTGGCTTTGCGTCACCACCTCGCGGTGGTTTTGCCCATTCGGAGAACCTGTCCCCGCCAGCGCATCCTGTTTACCGTTCAAGTCAGTCTGCTCTGGCCCGGTCACCATTCCGATAAGTCGGAATAGTGCTTGTTGTCCAGGCTACGGTTCTTCGTCGGGAGTAAAGTCGCCCCCATGGGCAGCCTAAGCTGGCGTTAAGGGTAATAACCCCCCTGTACTTTCGGGATGCTGTCAAAAAAATGTCGGCATATTTTCTTGATTTTTATCGAAATATCTGCAACTTAAGGAGGAGACGAAATTTACCTGATGGGCATTTATTGAGTTTTTTACTCGGTTATTCCACACAAACTGTGTCGATTCTTATTGATATGTATCATGACTTTTCTGTGAACCAATCGGTTTTCTGGGGATGTAATGTGTGCGCGTGGTTGGCAAACTACCCTCCGCCTAACCGGAGTACAGGTTTTTGAGGTAACCTACGCCGGGACAAAATTGTTTTGCAGGCAACCATTCGTTTTTTGGTCGCTACTTTTGACAGGAAGGCATTGTGAGGAAACCAAAAGTTCTGGTGGTAGAACGCCAGCCGGTTGCGCGACTGGGACTGTGTTCCATAGTGTCCGACTCGGCGGACATGGAACTTGTCGGCGAGTGTCGCAACCACCAAGGGGTGCCCAAACAGTTGGAGGCACTCGACCCCGACATCGTCATTGTCGACATCGATTTCAGCGAAGAGAGCGATCGGTCCTTGGTGGAGATTATCCGTGCAGACAAACCCGAACGTGCGGTGATCGCATTCACCGACTGCATCAGCGAAAAATGTGTCATGGCCGCCACGGATCTGCGCATCAACGGCTATCTGCTCCGGGACTCCACCGTAGAAGAGCTGCAGGATGCGCTGAGTGTCATTCTGGACGGCGATGTCTATCTCGCACCCAAGGTCGCATCCAAGTTGATGAGCCATCTGCAGCTCAAGGACACGCAGCCGCAGGGACCGCTCATCGAGCCGCTGACCAATCGCGAACGTCAGGTACTCAAACTGATGGCAAGGGGAAAGCGGAACCGGGAAATCGCCCGCACCCTATTGATTTGCGAGCGGACGGTGAAGTATCACGTCAGTTCCATACTGGCCAAGCTGGAAGTCAAGAACCGCACCGAAGCCGCGTTGATGGCCAGCAAACGTAAAATCGTCAATCCGGAAAGTGACAGCGGTCTGTTCGTGCGTCCCGAAGGTCTCAAACCGCCCGAATAGCAGTCGATCTGTCGCGGCGCGCCCCCCCAGGCCATTCGATGGATCATGCACTGGCCGCACCTCCCGGAGGTACGGCCAGTCACCCGATACTCAGTACTTCACCTCTTTCAGCCACTCCGTCACGTTATCCAGGCGGTCACGCAGTTCCTGGGTGACGATACGCGCCTGCCGACTGTCCTCGATGACCCGCGGCGTGATGGTAACCACCAGTTCGGTGCGCTGTTTGGTTCTCACGGTGCGGCTGAAAAAGAATCCCAGCAGCGGAATATCCTTCAGCAACGGGACCCCCGTTTCGGTGTCGGTGTCCGATTCGCGGATCAGTCCGCCCAACACCACCGTTTCACCACTCTGAACGGCCACGGAACTCTGGATGCTCCGCTGCAGGATCGAGACATTTCCGGCAGCAAACTCATCGGCACTTGGTTCGCTGACTTCCTGGTTGATTTCCAGCGTCACCAGACCGCCGGAATTGATGCGCGGCGTCACCTGCAGCAGGACGCCGGTATCCCGGAACTGTACTTCGTTGACGATGGGTGAATCGGCGTTGCCCACGCCGGAGGTCTGGCGGGTGATGATGGGAATCTGGTCACCAACGCGGATATTTGCGCTCTGGTTGTCGATCACCATCACGCTGGGTGAGGAGAGAACCTTCAGTTTGCTCTCGTTGGCCAACGCATCAAACAGTGCGCGCACTTCATTCAATGAATTACTGACGGCGAAGGAAAACCCGGGCACGACGGCACTGGGCAGTGTCGATGATTCAGTGGACGACAGTCCTCCTGTGGTGCGGTAGCCACTTTGGCGTCCCTGTAAAAACCACTGCAATCCGTACTGCAGCCCGTCAGTGAGGGTCACTTCCGCAATGGTTGCCTCAATAAGTACCTGGCGCGGCGGCACATCGAGCTTCTGAATGGCCGACTCAACCGTACGGTAGTCATCGAGACTGCCCATCACCAGGATCGCGTTGTTGGCCTTGTCGGCGATGATGGTTACATCGTTCACCGACTCATCTCCGGTTGCCGGTTTGCGCGATGCGCTGACCGGTGTGGCGGCTGGGGACTGAGTTGATGTCGCCACAGCCTTGGTCGCGGTGGGCGCTTCTGCGGGCGATGCGCCACTCTGAGCTGCACTCAGCAGCGACGGCGCCGAGGCGCTGGCATTGCCCGCTTTGAACAGGTCCTGGAGCACCCCGGCAATGACTTCAGCTTTGGCGTTCTGCAGGGCGTAAACATGCAGTCTGCGCCCGGCGGAATCACTGCCAAGATCCAGTTTGTCGATCAGGCGCTCCGCCTCACGGATGTAAGAGGGATTTTTGCTCAACGCCAATACAGCATTCAAACGCTCGATCGGCTGAAACCGGATCACACCGCTTTCCCGTGCCGAATCGATGCCAAACAGTTTGTCCAGCTCCGGAATCAGCGTCTTGGCGTCGGTGTACTGCAGACGGAACAGGCCCATGGACAGCCCCTTCATGTAATCCACGTCGAATATCCGAACTGTCTCCAACAGCTGCTGCAGATTGTTCCGGGGCGCTGCCAGCACCATGAGGTTGCGCATTTTATCAGCACGCGCGGTGGCACCGGCTGCCACAAATGGCTCGATGATTTTCAGCATCTCCTCCGCATCCACATATTTGAGCGGAACCACCTGGATGTTGAACCCGGACACCGTGGAGGGCAGGTTCGACCCCACTGCCAGTGGCGCGTAATCTTTCATCGCGTTGGCGATGGGCACGATCTTGTAGACGCCCTCGACCTCCACCAACGCTGCCGCATTCATCTGAAGTACCGATTCAAGAACGTCCAGCAGCGCGTCGGCGGCAAGCGGGCGGCTGGTACTCAGCGTTACCCGCCCCTTGATATTCGGATCGATGCTGTAGTTGCGGCGCAGGATGTCCCGCATCACCACCTTCACCACATCCCGGATATCCGTATTCTCAAAATTCAGGGTCAACGTGCCGCGCCCGGTGTCGCTCCAGCTCTTGGGTTGTGGCGGCTGCTGCACGAACTCGCCGGTGCCGAGTTTGACCACGTCGGACGGCGGCTTGGCCGGCGATCCGGAATCGACCGATGGATTGAATTGCGGTGCCACCGCCACCGCGCCAGTGGATTCGCCCGGAGCCGAAGCCTGCGGTTGCACCGGTGACGTACTGCAACCGGCGGATGTTACCGCCACCATGACACCCAGGCCCCAAAGCCAACGCTTGATTGCGACTCTCATCGTTATGTCTCCGCTTTTCCTGCTGGGGGACAGGTGGTTACCCATCCCGCTGCGACTAATTTTTACTGGGGTCCAGAGAGAGTTCGTCCGTCCGCCCACCGGCATCCAGTTTCACCGATGTGGCCTGCACCCTGATCACCCGATAATCCCCAACCGTGTCCCCGGGCTTCAGATAGTGGATTTCATTGCTCTGCCGGTCACGGATCAGAGCAAACCGAATGCCGCCGTTCATGGCAACCCCCTCCAGATTGAGCCGGAGATCCGCGGCCGGTATGGCGCGTACGGGAACCGCCGCTGCCTTCTCCTCGACGGGAGGCCGGCGGCTTTTGTCAAACAGCGGCCGAGCGGCAATCTCTTCCACATCGACAATATTGGTGGGATCGATTGCCACCTGAAAGCGACGGGTGCCACTGCGCTGCTGGGCCTGTGTCGCTGCGTCACTGTCTCCATCAGCGCCGGCATCAGAACTTGCCGGCAGCGAGTTCTGTACGCTGAAAAGACCGATCACGAGCACCACATTGAGTGCCAGCAGCAGCCACGTCAACGGATTGAAGTATCTACCCATCATTCACCCCTGCCCGGCATGTAGCCGCTCACGTCGAGGGTGACATCGAGTAGCGATTCGTTGCGCGCATTGGCTGCCCGATAGACCCGGGTGCCGACCGTCACACCGTCCACAAAGACGATGGGGATCGAGTTTTCCAACTGCGCCAGCAGTTTCCCCAGACCATCCGTGGAGGTTCTGAGTTGCGCGCGAACATGTATCCGCATGTGACC
Source organism: Gammaproteobacteria bacterium (assembly GCA_050302415.1). Taxonomy (GTDB): domain Bacteria; phylum Pseudomonadota; class Gammaproteobacteria; order JBNLBB01; family JBNLBB01; genus JBNLBB01. The sequence continues at coordinate 4,804 of JBNLBB010000036.1, forward strand.
ACTCTGCTCTTCCGGCGCACGCACCTGGGTATTGAGCACACTGCCACCGGTGGCGCCAATCTGGCGCTTCAACGTGTTCTGCAAATCCACGGCAGCCAGATCGGTGGTGTCCCCTTTGAGAAACACGGCGGATCCGCTCCACTGTTTCTGCGCCCGTTCGATCTGGTCCTGTAACCGCTCCTTGTGTCCGGCCAGGCGCACAAACTGCGCCAGCCGCCGCTGGTCGTTCTCCAACCGAACCTTCATCCGATCCTGCACTGCCAGCCACGGCCAGAGGAGTGACACCGTCAGAACAACCAGGATACCCAGGGCCAGTGCCCGGGCACCGGTGCTTCGGTGAGCAAGCCACTTCATGGCGTCACCTGTTTCAGGTTGGCCGTCAGATTGAACCGCTCGCGCCCGCTGGCGGCGTCCTCAATGACGGGAGAGCTGAAGCGCGCGCCCTCAAAGAGATCGGACGCCTCGACCAGTTTCAGCAATTCACCGGCGTTGGGGGCTTCCCCCTGGATCTGAACGGCGCCGGAGGCAAGCGACAAGCGGCTTACCCAGGCCTCATCCGGAAACAGGCGGGTCAGCTCAGCCGTCACCCGGGTCACGGATATCCGGCTGCCAACCCGTTCCCGCAGAAAAGTTTCGGCATCATCAAACAGAGTGAGCTGCTTTTGAAATTCGCGCACTGCCGCCGCCTCTTTCCGTGCCGCGTTGATTTGCGGTGCGAGCGCTTCGATCTGCTCGTCCAGCTGCTGGAGCGGCGCAATCGCCAACACCGCCAGCAGCAGCAAGGCGCTGAATCCCAGCAACCGGTTGACGGTGGGATAGAGTGGTCTGGCAGCTTTCTGCATTTCGGCAGGCAGCAGGTTGAATTGGGTCTGCCCATCGGCCTCGATGACCACCGCCGCACTCAGGCGCAACCCGGATTTGCCCAGATTCACCAGGAGTTCATCCAGGCTGGCGCGCGGCACCACCACCACCTCCACGGAGAGTTTGCCGTTCTGGCGGTCCCGGCCCTTGATCCGGTAGTCAAAATAGACATCTTCCATGCCGAAGGGTGTGAGCTTATCCATCTGATAGCGAAGCGTCTGGGCCAGATTCTCCTCCACCACCAGGGGAAAGCTTACCGATTTGCGCAGCAGCGAGGTACTGTGCAGGACCAGCACCGACTCCGGCTGGGTGAGCTTCTGCGGCAACTGCTCGCCAAGTGCGGCACGCATCAATTCTGCGGAATCCGCCTCTGGACCCGCTTGCAGTACCACTTGCGAATCGGCAACCCGCACATAGACCTTACGGCTCTCCGACAGGCGCAGCAGTGCCTGCGGGACCATACCCCGCAATTCCCTCAGCCACCAGCTGAAAGCTGCCCGCACCTGTTCCGGGAGACCCATTCCTGTTGTCGTACTCACTCTTAACTTTCTTCTTGCAAAACCGTCGGAACCACCCGCCAACTCATCACCTGAAATCCAATCAGTTCGGCACTGCCGAGGCGGACCATAGCCTGAACCGTTGCATTTGCGCCATCCGACAAACGGGCAGTCGCCAACACTTCAAAGACGCCGCTTTCCTGCTCCACGAAAAGTGTCCGGGTTGCCGCCTCGCGGCCCGACTCCGCTTCTTCGCCGGCGACGGACACCAGTTCCACAGCCGAAAACAGGCGCAGCAGGGATGCCGGTGCGTACTTGGCATTGATCCCCGGCAACCCTGAGTGGATGGTGACGTAGGGACTCAATTCCTCAACCAACCGGGGGGTGAACCCCAGCACACTACCGAGCTCCTCCACGTACTCAAAGGGTCCGTTCTTGGGGCCCGCACTGCGATGGGTGGCCAGATATTCCCGTTCCTCCGCCCCCTGTAACCTTACCAGTTCATCCTTGTCACGCCAGTCAAGCAGCGCGTCGACCAGGCGGTCACGCTGGGCTGGTTCGGCCACAAAACCACTCAACAGGCGCTGCAGCACCTCGGGTGCGGCGGCATTGAGATCCACCAGCCCCGCGCAGTCGCGCACGGACACGGTGACTTTGGCATGGCCTATCTCGACCGCCACCGGTCCGACCCCGTCCCGCCACACCCGACTCTCTTCCGGACGCAGCAGATCGAGCACCGCGCGATTGATCCCCTCTTCGGCCAGCAATTTGGCCTGCTCCACACCGACCCGGTTGCGGGTCATCTGTATCTCCGCCCGCACCGTGTAGCTGTAACTGGCTGCCACGGTGGTGAGCAGCGTCAAAATCCACAGCACCACCACAAGCGCCGCGCCGCGCTCTCTTTCCGGAAGGTGGCGCACCGCGCTCATACCCGCCGGTCCACGCCGCCCAGCCGGATCGGGATGTGCCATTCGCGATCACCGGCCTGCAAGCGAACCACTTCGGGCAGGCGGGTGGCCCGCTGCCAGCTGTCATACCATTCGGGCCGCATGGAGCGGCGCACTGCGCCGTAGTAGTCCCAGCGGGCGCTGCCCTGAAGGGTGATCAGCGTAACCTCCTGCCACTGCTCGTCCACCGCCCGGTGCGGGTGGTAGCGGACCACCAGATAGCTCTGCTCCGCGCGATCGACAATCTCCAGCTCAAATACATACAGTCCGCCCTCCGAGGCGGCACGGGACATGGGCGCGACAAACCGGATCCGCGTCGAATCCCCGTTGAAATCGAGATAGCGGCGGCCCACCTTGACCAGTTGTCCGACGGGTACGCTCTGCGCCAGCTGCCCCTGCAGCACCCGCCAGGCACTGCGCCGCAGCTCCTGCTGTGCAATGACACTGCTCCCCCGCGTCCAGCTGTCCATCCCCAGCCGGAACCCGGCGAACGCCACCGTGGAGATGAGCCCCAAAATGGTAATCGACACCAGCAACTCGATGAGGGTGAAGCCGCGCGACCGGTCGGGATTGGGGTACATTGCGGTACTCATTCCGCCCCCACCCCGCCCGGCACAATCTTCATGGTGCGCAATTGAACCGAGCCCGCCGACACCCCCTCGTCCCAGGAAACCTCGACCTCAACAGTCAGAGGAGTCGCCCTGTTCAGATTGAAGTCGCCCTTCAGTTCGGCCACCCGCAGGCGCCAGTTCATGCCGTCCGGCGTCACCCCCTGGGTGTTGCCGGGGTGCAGCGTTTCCACGGTTCCCGACGAGGCAATGATCGAACTCGCGACCTGCAGCGCCGTTTCGTAGTGCGCGGTGCGGGCGAGTGCCCTGGTTCCCTGGGAAAAGGTCGCGATCAGCACGGTCAGACTCAACATCAGCAGGGTGAACGCCACCAGCGTTTCGATGAGCGTAAATCCTGTCTGACGACGCATGCTCATTGCACCACAGCCACGCTAAGCCGTCCGGTGAGCGGTTCGATGGTCAGGTGTTTGCGTTGTCCAGACACCTCGAAGACCAGCGCATCCCCGGCGCCGGAACCATCGGGGAAAAAACGATAGCGGTACACTCGGTCCGAATCGGAAGTCACGGCCAGTGCCAGACTCTTCGTCTCTCGATTCTGCGGTGTCACGATTTCCATGGAATGGCTGGCCGGGCTCAGCACCACCAGCGTCTGACGATTGTTGAAAATGGCGCTGCTGCGGGCCCGTTGCAGGGCTGTCATCAGGTCCCGCTCCGAAGCCACGGCACTGACCGCACCGATACCACGCGACAGCGCGGGTGCCACCAACGCCGTCATCGCGCCGGCAATGGTCAGCACCACCAGCATCTCCAGCAGGGTGAACCCCCGGTTACTCCCAGCTGACAACGTCCCGCGCTTCACCTTCGCCGCCCTCCTGGTTGTCCGCGCCGAGCGTGAAGAGATCATAGGCACCATGCTCGCCCGGTGCCCGGTACTGGTAGGGCTGGCCCCAGGGATCGGCCGGAATGGTCGGTTTGCGCAGATAGGGACCTTTCCAATTGGGCTGCCCGGCCGGCGCCTTTACCAGGGCCTGCAGTCCCTCGCTGGTGTTCGGATACCGCCCGTTTTCCAGCAGGTAGAGATCCAACCCACTGCCCAACTCCTCGATCTGGAGTTTGGCGGTGTCCGACTTGGCGGATCCCAGATATTTCAGCACCCGAGGTCCGGCCAGACCGGCCACCAGCCCGAGGATCACCAGCACCACGAGCAGTTCGATGAGCGTAAAACCACGTTGTCTGTTCTGTTGCCGAATCATCGATACAACCCACACCTTTCAACTACTAAATTGCAAAATCATTGACCGCGAGGACGGCCACCAACACCGAGAGCACAATCCCGGCCACCACCACACCCAGTACCAAAATCAGCGCCGGCTCCACGATGGCAAGCAGACGCTTGAGCAGGGTGCGCGTCTGACTGTCATAGGCCTCCCCCACCTGGATCAGCAGGGGCGCCAGATTGCCTGACTCTTCGCCCACCCCCACCAGTTGGAGAAACAGTGGCGGAAAACAGCGCCGCGCCTCCAGGGCGGCGGCGATGGTTTCACCCTTTTTCAGATCGGCCATCGCCTCTTCGATGGCCCGCACAAACACTCGGTTGGTGAACACATGTGCCACCATGCGCAGGCCCTGCATCAGATTGACCCCATTCTCCAGCAGGATGGCCAGGGTGTGGCTGAACCGTGCGATCTGGACCCGCATCAACAGTTCGCCCAGTAGCGGGAGACGCAGCAGCTGGCGATCCACCTTCAGGCGAAAACGTTCATTGCGCAACCGCAACCGGAACAGATAACCGGCAAGCGCGCATCCCAACACAAATAGCCACCCCCAATCCCTGAGCGCCTCGCTGATGGACAGCGTGATCCGCGTGGGCAGCGGCAGGGTCTGCTGGGCATCGGCAAACAACTGGGCGAACTGCGGCACCACGTAACTCATCAGTACCGCCACCGCGACCACGGCCACCAGCACCAGGATCACAGGATAGATCAGTGCCGACACCAGGGAGTCCCGAATCTCCCGGCTGTGCGACTGGTAGTCGGCGAGCCGGTTGAGCACATCGGGCAGTGCGCCGCCAGACTCCCCTGCGCGCACCAGATTGATGTATACGCCATCAAACAGCCGCGGAAACTTTTCCAGCGCCGCGGACAACTGGCTGCCGCGCCGCACCTCATCGCGCACCTCCACCAGCAGTTTGCCCATGGGAGCGTCCCTGCCGTACATGGCCAACTGCTTGCCCAGGGCGCGATCCAGCGGCAGTCCTGCGCGCAACAGGGTTGCCAGCTCACGGGTAAAGGATTCAACCTCGGCCCGTGCAACCTGGGTGCGGGCGAACCGGCTGACGCCCCGCACCGGGGCGGCCCCCTGCTCCTCGTCGATCTGAATCGGGATCACCTGCTCGCCCTGCAGGTGGGAAACGACATCAGACACGGAGGCCGCCTCCAACGAGCCGCGGACCACTTCACCATCCGGGCGTGCGCCCTTGTATCGGAAAGTCGGCATGCTCAGAGTTCGCTGGTCACCCGGCTGATCTCTTCAAGTGAGGTCTGCCCGGCGGCCACTTTTCTCAATCCGTCGTGGAACATACTGCGCATGCCGTTGGCGGCCGCTGCCTGGCGCAGCGCCTCCACCCCGGGACGACGCACGATCAGTTCCCGCAACGGCGCATCGACCACCAGCAGTTCACCGATCATGGTGCGCCCGGAGTAGCCGCGCTGATCGCAGGCGCTGCAGCCCCGGGCCCGATGGAAGATAAAATCACTGTCCGGCAACTGCGCTGCCCAGCGCTCCTGCAGCGCCTTGGCGGGTGCATAGGGTTCACGGCATTCCGGGCAAAGCTTGCGCACCAGACGCTGGGCCAGAATGCCACTGACGCTGGAAGCCAGCAGATAGTCGGCCACGCCCATATCCAACAGGCGCATCACACTGCTGGGCGCGTCGTTGGTATGCAGCGTCGAGAGCACCATGTGGCCCGTCAACGCCGCCTGCACCGCGATGCGCGCGGTCTCCTGGTCACGCATTTCACCCACCATGATCACGTCCGGGTCCTGGCGCAGGATGGAGCGAAGTGCGTTGGCAAATCCCAGTCCGACTGCGGTATTGACCTGAATCTGGTTGATTCCGGAGAGGTTGTATTCCACCGGGTCTTCCACGGTGAGTATCTTGCGGTCGGTGGTGTTGAGATGGCGCAATGCTGCATAGAGGGTGGTGGTCTTGCCGCTGCCGGTCGGACCGGTGACCAGCACAATGCCGTTGGGCAACCCGAGCAGTTCGTTGACCCCCGCCTGCAGATCCTCCTCGAACCCCAACGCGCTCAGATCCTGGGCCACATCGTCCCGCTTCAGCAGGCGGAGCACCACGCTCTCGCCGTGCAGGGTCGGCACGGTGGAGACACGCAGGTCGATCTCCTGCCCAAGCAATCTGACCTTGAACCGGCCGTCCTGGGGCAATCGCCGCTCGGCGATGTTGAGATCGGCCATCAACTTGACGCGGGAGATGACCGCAGCGGCCATTTCCACGCCGTGAGTGCCCACCAGTTGCAGTTGGCCATCAACCCGCAAACGGATGAGCAGCTGATTCTCGAAGGGTTCGATATGGATGTCCGAGGCCTTGCGTTCCAGCGCCAGGTTGAGCAGGCTGTTGACGAGTTTGATGATCGGGGCTTCGGTGGCCAGTTCGCGCAGGTGCTCGATGTCGTTGGCGTAGGAGACCGAGCTGCCGCCAGGGGCGTAGCTCTCCGCCGCCTGCTCGTTTTCCTCGCTCTGCGCGATCAGCTGCTGCAGGGCGGTGGTGATTTCCGCGCCCAGCGCAATACTGGGCACAATATCCCGGCCGGTGGTCAGGCGGATGGCGTCCAGCAGATAGCCGTCCAACGGATCGGCCATGGCGACCTTGAGGGTTTCCCCATCATCCGCCAGTACGATGATGCGGTTTTCCAGCAGAAACTTGTTGGCAATCCGATGGGCAAAGATGAGCTGGTCGGGAAACTGGGCGGGCCCCTTGATTTCTAGTCCCAACTGGTCGGCAAGCGCTTCAGCCACCTCCCGTTCAGACACCAGTCCCAGCTTGGCGAGAATCTCTCCAATCGGTTCGTGCACCCCCTGTTGGCGCTGCACACTGAGCGCGCGGGCCAGCCCCGCCTGATCCAGCGTTCCGCGCGCAATCAGGTGTTCGCCCAGATTACGATCCAGTCGCTTGGTTACCCGGTGAACTGATCCACCCACTCCGTGACTCCCGGTATGTTCATATTGCTGTTTGCCTGTTTCCCGTCATTATGCCGCAAGCGGGAAGGCCCCGTTGCACAATCACACTGAATATTAGTACGTTGCGCGCCCCTGCTGAGGTAATTTCCCAGTCTGGGCCCGCCCATGGATCACGGTCGGACTCTGTCGGAGGCGATGCGGCGATTACTTCGCCCGCTTGGCGGTGACTTTCTGTACTTTGGTACAGGAGGATCAGAGCTCGGCGACGATGCGGCAGAGCTCTTTCATTTCGAAGGGTTTGCGCAGCACGTGGCGTGCGCCCAGCAACTTGGCCACATCCAGAAAATCGGACAGCGATTTCTTTCCACCACCGGAGTAGGCGATGACGTCGATGCCCACCTGTTTGCTGCGGATGAACTGGATCAACTCAATACCATCGGTTTCCGGCATGTAGATGTCAGTGATGATGAGATCGAATTGCTCACTTTGGATGTGTTTGATGGCAATGGCACCGTTTTCTGCCACCTTGACCTGATGCTGCTCATGCTCCAGGGCGTGCTTCACCACGAAAGCCACCTCCTGGTCGTCCTCAACCAGAAGAATGTGTTTTTTGCTGTGCTGTGGATCGGACATAGCGTGTAGTGTCGCGCGTTTTCCTGGTGGTGTCGCCAGATTTATTATCGCGAATTTACCTCTTGTTGTTCAGCCTATTGTTTCAGACTGATCTATCCTGTCAACTCGAGACTTTACCCGGATGAAGCTCCCCGGGAAGGCTCCTCCGTCGCCGTAAAATCTCCGGGTGTGGACACATCCGGATCCCTGACCACCAGCGGCAGGAAGATACGTACCGTGGTTCCGCGGTTGACCACACTGTCGATCTCCACCTGACCACCCGACTGCGAGATGAATCCATAGACCATACTCAAGCCCAGCCCCGTACCCCTGCCCACATCCTTGGTGGTGAAGAAGGGATCGAACACCCGATCCAGCGCCTCCGCCGGGATTCCACACCCCCAGTCCTGGACCTCTATCCTGACATACTGCCCGGTAGCCACCGGCGGCAGTTCATTGGTTCCGTATTTGCGCACGCGTATGAGATCCACTCCGGAACGGATGACCAGACGTCCTCCGTCGGGCATGGCGTCCCGCGCATTGACGATCAGGTTGACCAGGCTGCTTTCGAGCAGCGAGAGGTCGGCGTTGATCCACAACGGATTGGGGTGGAGATAGCAATTGAACTCGATATCCGCGCCGACCGCCCGGTCCAACATCTCCTGGATACTGCGAATCACCTCATTCACATCCAGGCGCACCGGCGACAGCGTCTGCTTGCGCGCGTAGGAGAGCAACTGCCCGACCAGCAGACTTCCCCGCCGCCCCGCTTTTTGGACCCGCGCCAGATACTCGCCAATATGCGGATCCACCTCGTGGGTCTGAATGATTTCGATGTTGCCCAGAATGACCTGCAGCAGATTGTTGAAATCGTGGGCGATCCCGCCGGTCAGTTGCCCAAGAGATTCCATCTTCTGCGATTGGACCAGCTGCGCTTCAAGCCGCAGCCGGTCGGAAATATCCCGCACCAGGTAGGTGGCATAGGTCTGCCCGTGAGTCTCCCAGTCTGAACGCGTCACTTCCACAGGGAGTCGCGTCCCGGATTTACAGCAGGCCACCGTCTGCACCACGCCACCGCGCGCCTGATCGCCATTGCTGGAGTAGCTGCGGATATCCAAATCGGGCAGCACCTTCTCCAGCGCATCCCCATCCAGTTCGCCGTCGGCGTAGCCAAACAACCGGGAAGCGGCCCGATTGGCAAATACCACGCGGTGCCGGTCATCAACATTGATGATCCCGTCGTTGGACGCCTCCACCGCCACCCGAAACCGGGTTTCCGCCTCCTCGAGTTGTGCCTGCACCGCGCGGCTCTCGGTCAGATCGATTTTCGTTCCGCCGATCCCCCTGAGATTTCCCGCGCTGTCGAGGACGGGAAACTTGACGGTGTAGAAGAGGCGCTGCACCTGCTCCGCGAACTGGATCTTCTCTTCACGGGTGACCACCTGCCGACTCTCCAGGACCTGCCGGTCGTGTTCGCGGTGTGCCCGAGCCACCTCAGCAGGAAACACCTCGTGCCCCTGCCTGCCGATAAAGTCGCACTCGCTCTTACCAAACCACTCGGCGTAGGTGCGATTGACGAAGCGATAGCGCAGCTCCAGGTCCTTGAAAAACACGCCAGAGGGAACATGGTCCACCAGCGCCGTCAACAGAGCATGCTGACCCGTGTCCGGTGGTGGGTTCTGCGCGGTCAGCGGCGCAGCACCCCCTTCCCGTGACCGCCGCATCTGCTGTAGCATCGCGCCGACCAGCGCGATGGTCGCCACCAGTCCAAGTACCAGCATCACGGCGCCGGCATCCTGCCACGCCTCCATGCGCAGCCCCCGCTTCCAGTGCGACACCGGTGCCAGCATCAGCAGGTGCCAGCCGTTGACCAGGTGGTTGGAGGCCACGACATAGTCGGAGCTTCCGAAATTCACAAGTGAGTAATCCGCATCCCCCACCCGCATATAGGGCGAGGTCTGTTCCAGTCCACCAAGCAGCAGACCGACAGCCGTGTTGTTTGAACCCACTCCGGCGGTGTCACCACCGACATGGCTGGCGACCAGCCGCAACCGGTCGTCGAGCAGGTAGATCTGATCGAAGGGAAACAGGCCGCCCTGTCCGACCATTCTGTTGAATGTCCCGGTGGTCAGCAGGGCACCGACCGCGGCGGCAGCACCCGGCGCCGCCACACCGCTGCGCGGCGAAAGAAGCATGACATCCGCGTTTGCCAAAGCGCTGTCGAGCATGAATATCTGGAACTGACCGGACTCGCTCACCTGGCGTATCCTCTGCGCTTCACCGGCCAGGGCTTTCCCGACCGCTTCGGCTTCACCCGGCGGATATACCCAGCGGACCGCTCCGACAAAATCCACGGAAAAGAGTGCGCGAACCGTCTCGCTGGAATTGAGCAACCGCTCGTAGAGCTGAAGCACAGTCGGCGACGGTGTGGGGCTGTCGGGAACGATGCCAAAGAGGGTCCTCAGCTCCTCCAGCTCATGGTCAACCACGGACACCTGGCCGATGACCGCAGCCGCCTGCCGGTTGGACCATCCCTTCAACGCCCCATCCCGGCCCAGGTAATAGGAAAGGGAAAAGACCAGTGCACTGCAGAGCAGGATTCCGGTTGAGTAGATCAGGGCCAGGCGCAGCAGGGAATTGTTGCACAGGCGGGCCAGCAACGCGGATAGTCCCGCAGGATGCGCGCCAATCGCAGTCACTCTGGCTTACCCCAACAGCATCTCACTATGCTCAACCCTTCCGCTGTGTTGTTTGTTTTTATGGTTCGGATCCGTCCTCAGGACAGTGCCCAGACACCTACCTTAATCCTCCTGCTTGTACCGTGACAACGCCCCACCGGATTTTCACTGTCCACAGACGCAACAAACCGGGATGACTCCCGGCTTGTGGCATGGACCGCAGACAGGCCTGAGCTCAGTTCACCGGTATTTTTCTGGGCTGGGGCTCCGGCAGTTTGGGCAGCACGATCTCCAAAACCCCAAACCGGGATTCGGCCCTGATCTGTTTCATGTTGATGGACTCCGGCAGATGAAACTCCCGGACGAAGCGACCATTTGGCCGCTCGCGGTAGGAAGGTCCATCACCGACCGGCTGCCGCTCGCCCCGTACACTCAGCACATTGTTTTCAATCTGGATGTTCAGGGCAGCGGGATCAACACCAGGCACATCGATAGCGATGATGATCTGTTGGTGATCTTCGTGGATTTCGGCCATTGGTTTCCAGGAGGCGGGCGCAACACGGGGCTTATCTTCGCCCAGATGCAGCGGCCGTTTAAGCAGCCAGATGGGATGGGAGGCAGATCTGCCGCGTACAACAGTTGGTCGCATGGTGATTCTCCGTTTACAAGGTGGGTGCGATTGTTCACTCTACATGGGGACCGGCACTCGGAATTCAAGAGCCCAAGCCCATTGGCAGACCGTCACACACCTGCGCACAATACCTATGTCCAACACCATCGACCCAGAAAACGGAACCCCACACGTAGTGGTATGTGGCTGCGGATTTGCCGGACTGGCCGCCGCCCGCACCCTGGCCGCGCACCGGGATGGAAATTTCCGGATGAGCGTCCTCAACGACAAACCCTACCTCTATGACTATCCTGCACTGCCCCGGGCCCTATGCGCAGGATACGGTCTTGGCCGGGTGACTCACGATTTGCGCCCGCTGCTCGAACCATTGGGCATCTCCCTGGTAACCTCACGCATCGGACGCATCGACACGGTGAGTCGACAGATTGAGGGCGACAATCTGACCCTGACCTACGACTACCTGGTGCTCGCCACGGGGAACCGGGCTGAGCCCCTTGATCAGCACCCCGGATTCCAGGTTTTTTATCCCAAATCCTTTCGTCACCTGCGTGAGTTGCGTCAACGCCTGCAGGCGCATGCCCACGCAGGCGGAGAGATCCACCGGCTGGTGATTGTCGGCGGTGGCCTTACCGGATGCGAATTTGCAGCGGCCATTGCCAGTCTGGTGCGACGTCTGGACCGGTGTTCGCCCATCCGGATCACGCTGCTGGAACGCGCACCGGAAATCGCCGGGGAGGCCTCGCCCCGTTTCCGGCGCGCGCTGGCAGATGAGCTGAAACGACGGGGTGTAATCCTGCGCTGTGGTGAGGCTGCCGAGAGGGCCCTACCGGAAGGTGTGCAACTCGCTGACGGCAGCCTGGAGCCTGCGGATACGGTGGTCTGCGCCATCGGTGGAAGGCCCAATATCACCTTTGAATGTGCCGGCCTGGCGCGGAGCCCGGAGGGTATTGTCGTCGACGCCACGTTGGCGGCGGATCCGGCGGCCAGTGTCTTTATCGCTGGTGATCTTGCCGCAACCGGCGATCACCTGGTAATCCCGAAACGGGCGGCGAGCGCGGTCTGGACCGGTCGCCACTGCGCGCAAAATATCATCGCTGCCGTCAACGGCAGACCGCGCACCGCATTTCGACCACGCCATCTGGGCACCGCACTGCAACTCGATCAGCGGGCGGCCCTCCTGGAGAAAGGCCCGCTGCTGTGGTCAGGGCTGGCCGGGCTGGTGGCCAAACGCCTGCTGGAACGGTGGTACCGGCAAAACTAGCCGCTCACTGGTCGGCTTTCTTTCCCGAACTGCCGTTCATGTTGAACAGCGCCTGCCAGAACTGCTGCTGCAGGGCCTCGAAGGCACGCAACTGCTCCGGTGCCATCGCTTTCAGCAACGCCGCCGGATCATAGTCGCCCTGGCCGAGCATCTGCGCCTTCATCTTTTCCATGATCTCCGCCTGAACGGTGCTCACATCCGGCAGTCCGAAAAAAGCCCGCAACTCCTCCGGCGTGGCATCCACGTTGATGGTCATTTTCACGTCGCTACTCCTCGACTGGTGCGCCGGTGGCCCCGCTATTGGTGCAGACCGGAGCGGCTATACTGATTCAAGACAGCAACCCGGGGTACCGCCGCAGACAATGCACGCATATCTGCTAACATGCAATTGACCTGTGGAGGCTTGGCGTTCACCTGCCCCGCAGGCCGACCTGCAATCCAATGAATAATGAACCGCGATCAAAAGCTGGAGGTGATTATGTCTGGGAGAGTAGCCCTGGTTACGGGCGGAACCCGAGGAATCGGCGAAGCAATCTCGGTGGGGCTGGCCAAAGCCGGTTACCGGGTGGCAGCCAACTGCACACCAGGAAGCGCGGAACGCTCCGCCGACTGGGCCGCACAAAAACGGGCCGAAGGCCTGGATATTGAAGTATTCGCCTGCGATGTGGGTGATTACGACTCCTGCGCCGAAATGGCCTCGGCCATCAAGGCGAAAATGGGTCCCGTGGAAGTGCTGGTCAACAATGCTGGCATCACCAAGGACGGGATGTTCCGAAAAATGACCAAGGAGAACTGGGACGCGGTCATTCGGGTGGATTTGGACAGCCTGTTCAATGTCACGAAGCAGTTTGTGGAAGAGATGCAGAATGCCGGCTTCGGACGCATTATCAATATCTCGTCCCTGAACGGCCAAAAAGGTCAGCTGGGTCAGACCAACTATTCAGCCGCCAAGGCCGGTGTCATCGGTTTCACCAAGGCGCTGGCCCAGGAGGTGGCGCGCAAAGGCGTCACCGTCAATACCGTCTCTCCGGGCTACATCGGGACCGATATGGTGATGGCGGTACCTGAAGATATCCTTGGCAAGATCATCGCCCAGATACCGGTCAATCGTCTGGGCAAACCGGAAGAGATTGCCGATGCCGTCATTTTCCTCGCGGCGGAGTCTTCCGGTTTCATTACCGGATCCAATCTCTCCATCAACGGTGGTCAGTATATGGAGTGACCCTCCCCGTCGGGCTACGGCATCTGCCGTGGCCCGACTGCCCCTCCCGCCCCTTCGTTTTGTGACAGAGTTTGTTGACAGATGCTGCAACTGCACATAGATTTGTGCGGTGCACCATGGCCATCGAGGCCCGCGTGAAGTCATTATTTCTATCGTTGGATAACAGAAGGAAACTCTTTCATGAATTGGACACCTGAAAACTGGTCGGAAGTGGGCGAAAAAACCGTCGAATCGGCCAACCAGATCAACCAGATCCTCTACCGCAACACCGAAAAACTGGCCCAGCGCCAGATCAGCATTCTCAGTGCCCAAATGGAACGCAGTTCCAAGCTGTTCGAAGCTGCGATCACCGCTGACAGCCCGGTGGCGCTGATCAATGCCGAAATTGCCCTGTTCGACGAACTGGCTAACGAAATTCTGGCAAATGTTAAGGAAAACATGGAGTTGGTCGCCGAAACCCAGCGCGAGCTGAGCGGCATTTTCGGCGTGGAACTGGCCGAAAAGCCGAAAAAAGCTCCCGCCAAGGCCAAGGCCGCACCCAAGGCGGAAGCCGTCGCCGAAGCCTGATCGACCCCTTCAAGGTCAATCCAGCGGGCGCCCTCAGGCGCCCGTTTTTGTTTCGCCGTCGCGCGCCGCCAGCCAGTCGACAACCCGCTGCGGCACTTCGGACTGAGCTTTGCGGCTGACGTAGATTCCGATATGGCCCCCATCGAACTCGTTCTCGGAGTAATCCCGACTCCCGGTCATGCCATCCAGCGCCCGCGACGCGGCTGGCGGGACAATGTGGTCCTGCCGGGCAAAGATATTGAGTATCGGCTGGGTTACCCGCTGCAGATCAACGGGCTCTCCGCCCAGCTGAAGGCCTCCGGTCACCAGCCGGTTTTCCTGAAAGAAGAGTTGGCAAAACTGCCGGAACGCCTCTCCCGCCTGATCCGGGCTGTCGGTTATCCACTGCTCCATGCGTAAAAAACTGTCGACCTTTTCCGGATCTTCCAGTTCGGCAACCAGTTTCACGTATTTCTGCTCAACCAGTTCGAAGGGCTTGAGCGACATGAACAGCATGTTCAGAAACTGGCCTGGCACGTTGCCAAAGGCCCGCACCATGCGCGCCACATCTACCCCCTTCACCAAACGGGCAAGGGCAAATTCCGGTACGCCAAAATCAAACGGCGCCACCATGGTCACCAAATTGCGGACCTGGTCGCGATGCCGCGCCGTGAACAGTGTCGAAAGTACCCCCCCCTGGCAGACCCCCAACAGGTTGAGCTGGCGGGCTCCGGTTGCGCGCAGAACTTCTCCGACACAGCGCCCGATCCGGCCGTCGATATACTCCTCCAGGGTGGTATGGCGGTCAGCCGGTTCCACATAGCCCCAATCCACCAGAAAGGTGTCCAGCCCCCGCTCGCACAGGCCGCCGATCAGCGACCGCTTGGTCTGCAGATCCAGCATGTAGGGCCGGTTGACCAGGGCGTAGACAATCAGCAATGGCGTCTTCACCTGTCGCCGATCACCGCACCGGTAGCGCCACAGGCGCAACCCTCCCTCCTGATAGACCAGGTCACGGGCGGTCGCACCGACATCGACGGCTGCCCGCTGTGCGTAGCGCTCCATCCCTCTGGTCAGCGCGTCACTGAACCGCCGGATTTCGGCCAGCGCCTCGTCGGTATTGAATGCAAAAGGCCCCATCAATCCTTCCTGCGCCGTTCCAGCTCGTCCAGGCGTTCGGCGAGTTGCCGATACTGCTGGTGCAGTTCCTCGTACTGGGTCTGCGTCGGCAGGCCCAAGCGTGTAAGCAACCGTTCCTGTTCGTGGCGAACGGCCAGTCGTAAATCGGTAACGGCGTTGCAGAGCCTGCCAAAACTCGCAATATAGTCGTCCCGCTGTAGCAGCCCGCGGTAGGCGCGTTCCCGCTCTCCCGTCCAGATATCGAACAGACTTTGCAGGTTGGGTATGCGGTTTTCTCCCTCAACTGCGTCATGCAACCTGGACTCAAGACCATCAATCGCCTCCAGATGGGCCTCGTTCCAGAAACCGGCACAACTTGACCAGGCATCCGCCAGGCCATCCACAGCCTGATCGAAGCCGCTGTCTGTGGTGGCAAGTGAGTTGCCTTCGGGCTGCCAGGCGCCGGGAAGCAGTGACTGCCAGTGAGAAACCGCCTCGCGCATCATGTGTAGCCCATCCCGCCCCTTCTGCAGGCCCTCAATCCAAACTTTGGAATTTCCCCGGTCCCGGTTCAGGGCTGCCTTGGCGTCCGCAATAAAATATCGGATGCGGGCGTGCCACTCGTCGGAGTTCAGATTCTCCGAACCGGACAGCAACTGGCGCAGCTGCTCGGCAAAACTGACCCAATGCTGCCCCTGGCTGAGCAACTGCTGCATCACCTG
>JBNLBB010000037.1:0-20405 GCA_050302415.1 Gammaproteobacteria bacterium
GACAACGAAGGCGACCCGATGGGCGAGCAGAGCGTCGAGGCCGGATTTCAGGAGGTGAGCGGTATCGGAATGGAGGTGACCGTGGCCGAATACCGCGCCGGCAACTTCGCCACCAATGAACCGATCAAGGTGACCGGCATGGTGAAGACACCGGACATCACGCTCAAGCGCGGCGTCATGGGCCGCACGGATCTCTACAAGTGGCTGGATGCCGTGCGCAACGGCGCCCAGAACCAGCTCAAAAACGTCACCATCCGGCTGATGACCGAAGACCGCTCCCAGGTGGCACAGGAGTGGATTCTGCAAAATGTCCGACCCATGAAATACACGGGTCCCTCGCTCAACGGCAAGGGCACCGACGTTGCGGTGGAAGAGCTGGTGCTCGCTGCCGAACGGATCACCATGGGTTGAACAGATGAGCGGAAGCGCCACGCGTCGGCCGGGTATCTACTTCCAGACCGGACTCAGCAGACCGGGCAGCGAGCTGCCCGCGATGGATGTCACCGGGTTCGTGGGATTCGCCGCGCGTGGGCCGCTCGACACACCGGTGGCGGTGGAGGAGATCGACGCGTTTCGCGATATCTACGGCGACGACCTGCCGCTGGCGTGGGACCCGGCTCAGGGACAGCCCCGCTACAGTCTGCTGGGTCCGACGGTGGAGAGCTTCTTCCGCAACGGAGGTCGCCGCTGCTGGGTGGTGCGGGTGGCAGACCGGGGTGAGGCCGCGCCCTTACGCCATCGCTTCCCCTTACCGGCACTCTGCAGGGCGGATACCACCGCCGCCGCGCGGGTGCAGGCCAGGGCCGCGGGTAACTGGGCCCAGACCCTGGGGGTGGCTACCCGATTGCGCAGCCGCAGGCTGCCATCCCCGCACCTGGCGGTCGGCGGAGCGGCCGGAAACCGCCACTATACGGTCACCTGCTTCGGGTTGCCGCTGATACCCCTGGCCGGGGAGCTCCTGGAATTGCGTCTGCCGGACACTGGTCTGCGGGTCTTTCTCTACACCGATGAACACCGGAGCGAGGGTGGTCACGACCAGCTGCTGGCAAGGCGCGGCGTCTGGTTTGAGGAACCGATGCCGTCGGCATCGCCCCCGGATCCGTTCCCGGCAGAGATTCCCCCCCTGCGGTTGAGCGAAGAGGACGCGCTGGCCATGCTCCCGGGCGGCGGCAGTCCGGGTTCGGAAATACACGGCTGGTCGCAGCGCTTCGATCTGCTCTGCTGGGAGGGCGACCGGTTGCTGGGGACGATACAGGAGCTGGGGTTCGATCCGCGCCATCCCCGCTATTGGGGGCGGTTGCCGACCGATGAAACCCTGTATGCGCTGCGGGATCGCGAACTGCTTGAGGCCCCGGAGACACTCCAGTTGATGAGCGAGCTGCAGGCGCCGCGCTTTGCCTTCGCCGCCATGGACCCGGTTGGGTCGTATCTGCCGCTGGGCATGCCGCTCACCGCATCCGCCGGCAACGCATTCGGACCGCTGAATATCGGCGGCACGTCAAACGCCGAAGGACTCGGCCGATTTTCCGCCGACCTGTTCCTGGACCCGCAGTTGGCCGGCAGTGGCTTGGGCGCGTTACCGGGCGAGGCGGATCACCGCCGCTATGTCCGCAGAGAACCGCTGCTGGGTCTGCACGCGTTTTACGGTGTGGAGGAGGTCTCGCTGGTGACGGTTCCCGACGCCGGCCACCGGCGTTGGGACCGCGAACCCGAGGCGCCGGAACCCCGCCTGGAGGCACCAGACGTGCCGGAGCTGAGTGCAGTCGATGAACGTGGCCGACGTCGGCTCAGCTGGCAGCCGGTCACGGGTGCCCGCGAATACCGTCTGCAGCGGGCCGACAATCCGGAGTTCGCCGATTCACAGACCCTGATTATCGGCCGGCCAGACCTGATGGAGGTGCTGGCTGGCAACGCGGCCAGCTACGAACCGGAGACCGAACTCTGGCTGCGACTGGACGAAGCCACGCCCCGGGTTCACTACTTCCGGCTGCAGACCGTGGGTCACGGCGCGCTCAGTGTCTGGTCGGGGACGCTGGCGGTGCACCTGCCGGAAGCGGATTTCCATGCCTGCGCCCAACCGCGGGCCGAAGCGATGGGTCTGGCGCTGGGCAGCCTTGCGCTGGGGCCGGAACTCGGCCGCCGCCTGCAGTGGAGCGCCACCGCGGCCGGTGGGCTCGATCCCGGGGTAAACCGGTTTGAGCTGCAACGCAGTGCCGATTTTCATTTTGTGGCCCCGCAGACGCTCTATCTGGGGCCGGACCTGCAGTTCGATACGGCGGTGGAGGTGGACGTGGAGGCCTTCTACCGGGTACGGGCACTGGCTCCTGCGGTGACTGGACCCTGGTCCAATACCGTGGTCCACGCGCCCGCCCTGCTGGCCCGCGACACCCTGCGTCAGCCGGCAGACTATCAACCCGATCAGCTGCTGGCGGTCCAGCGCGCCCTGCTGCGTCTGTGCGCCGCGCGTGCCGACGCGGTTGCCCTGCTTAGCCTGCCCGAGCACTACCGCGAAGAGGATGTGGCTTCCCACCTGAGTGCCCTGCGGCCGTCCGATACCGGCGGTGACCACACGGCGGGCGTGACGCCACTGCGGCGCGGTGAAGCGGCGGCCATGGATTTTGGCGCGCTGTTTCATCCCTGGCTGGTACGCGGGGCAGTGGCCGACACCGGAGCATCCACGGTTGCCCGCCTGCCGGCCGATGGTGCGGTCGCGGGACTGCTGGCGGATCGTGCCAACCGACGCGGGGCATGGATCTCCGCCGCCAACCAGCCGATGACCGGTGTGCTGGGGCTTCATCCGCCGCCGTCGGCCGGGGTGGATGTGGCGGGAGTCAACACCATCCGTCAGGGACCACGCGGTTTTCTGCTGGAGCGCAGCGATACCCTCACCGCCGAAGGCGAACTGCGGGCGCTCTCCGTGCGTCGGCTGCTGATTCTGCTGCGCCGCCTGGTCCGTCGCGAAGGCAACCGCTACGTGTTCGAGCCCAATGGGGAAGCCTTCCGTGATGCGGTTCAGCAACAGTGGGAAGAGTTGCTGCACGATCTCTACGTGCGGGGAGCCTTTCGCGGGTCGCAACCGGACGACGCCTATCGGGTGGCGAGTGGCGGGGCACTCAATCCACCGCAGAGTGTGGCCGCGGGCCGATTGGTTGTGGAACTCCAGGTGGCTCCCTCCCAGCCGTTGCATTTCGTCACCGTCCGCCTGGTGCAGAACGGCGCAGACCAGCTGCTGGTGCAGGAGGGGTGATGCCGCAGGCCCGTCCCTTCACCACCTTCAACTTCCGCGTCAATCTGACCTTGGCCGGTGCCCAGAAGCCTTTGTGTGAAGCCAATTTTGCGGAATGCGACGGGTTGGAGATGAGCATCTCGCCCAAGACCATTCGCGAGGGTGGCAACAACGGTCGGATGATCCATCTGCCGGGGAGCGTGAGTTACGGGCAGCTGACCCTCAAGCGGGGCATGAGTTCGGATGCCGGCCTGTGGGAGTGGTTTGAACGCTCGCAGACCGAGTTCTCGCTGCGTGCCTCCGGCTTGGTGGTGCTGCTCCAATCCAACCGCAAGTCGGAACAGACGCGATTCGAGTTGAGCGGCTGTCTGCCGGTCAAGATCAAGGCGCCCGGACTCAATGCCAAGGATGGGCTGATTGCCATCGAAGAGATGCAGATCGCCTACGAAACGCTGAGCCGTAAAACGTCCCGGCAGGAGGGTGGCTGATGCCCAAGCCACAGACCGTCACCAAGGCCTTTCTGGAACCCATCCGCTGGGACAAGGAGGGGAAGGCAAGCACCATCACCGGCGACAAGAAGGTGCGCCGGATCGAGGTCCAGTTCAATCCGGAGAGCCTGAAGCTGGCCTTTTCCAACCAGATTGCCGGGGACAACAACAAGGGCGGATCGGCGATCCAGTTCGCCAGCCGCGGCACCACCAAGCTCTCGTTCGAGATGTGGTTTGACGTCACCGCAACCCAACCCGGAGACGCCAAACCGGTCAACGACGTGCGCCGGCTCACCCAGGGGGTGGCGGCCTTCATGCAGACCGAGCAGACCGGCAGTGGCGACAAGGCGAAGTACACCCCCCCGGGCTGCCGGTTCCAGTGGGGCACGTTCCTGTTTGAGGGGGTCATGGAATCGATCAACGAAAACCTGGAGTTTTTCTCCTCCGACGGTCGCCCGCTGCGGGCCAGCGTCTCGGTGAGCCTCACCAAGCAGGATGTGGAGGTGAGTTTCGCCGATCCCCTCAGACCGACCAGCGCGGGGACCACGCCGCAACAACAGGCCAGGGCCGGTGACAGCGTGCAGTCCATGTCGGCGCGCGAGGGCAACCCCGAGGGTTGGCAGGATCGGGCCCAGGCGGCCGGAGTGGAAGATCCGATGCGGATGCCGGCAGGCCGGTCCCTGCCCAGCAGTCACTGAACGGAGAGGATACAGACGGCATGAGTGTGATCATCAACGACTTCGAAGTGGTGGTGGAACAGCCGAGCCAGGCCCCACGGGAACCCGGTGTGGAGATGCGCCAGGACGAGGAGTCACCGCCACCCGGTCTCAGCCCGGCGGTGATGGACGATGTGCTGCGGCAGCGCCTCGAACGCATGTTGCGGGTGAGGGCGGAGTAGGCACATGCCCGAAACCACTGCTGCCAGAGCCTTTTTCCCGGCCCGACCGGCCATTTCGGTGGACGGCGTGCGCGATCCGGGTCTGGAGTCCGGGCTGCTGTCCCTGTCCGTGCATGAATCCAGCGATGGCCTGTATCGCTGTGAATCCACCTTCACCAATTGGGGCAGCGGCAACGGCAGTGTCGGCTTCCTCTATTTCGACCGCACGCTGCTCGACTTCGGCAAGACACTGCGTGTGGAGATGGGCGACGCGGATGCGGCGGCGCAGATTTTCGAAGGGCGGATCACGGCGCTGGAAGGGCGCTTTCCGCAACAGAGTCCGCCGGAGTTGCTGGTGCTGGCCGAGGACCGGATGCAGGACCTGCGCATGGTGCGCAAGAGCCGCAGTTTCGAGCAGATCTCCTTTTCCGACCTGGTATCCCAGATTGCCGGTGAACACGGACTGCAGTCGCAGGTGGCAGTCTCCGGCCCCAGCTTCTCCCTGATTACGCAGCTCAATCTGAGTGATCTCGCGTTTTTGCGCGATTGCGCGCGGCGCGTTGATGCCGAACTCTGGCTGCGCGACGGCACCCTGCATGCCGCGACCCGGGGCCGCCGCGCCTCCGGCGATCCGCTCACCCTGACCTATGGCCGCCGCCTGCGGGAATTCGCGGTCAATGCCGATCTGGCCGGGCAGCGCACGGCGCTGGTGACCAGCGGTTGGGATGTGGCCGCCAAGGAGGGGCTGGAACACCGGGCCGACAACCAGGCCCTGGGCAGCGAGCTGCTCGGCACCACCGGGGGCGGTGAGATCCTGCAACAGCAGTTCGGTGAGCGGGTGGAGCGCATCGTGCACGAGGTGCCCCTGGACGCCGACGAAGCGCGGGCCTTTGCCGAGGCGGCCTACCGGCAGCGCGCCCGCCGCTTTCTCTGCGGTCATGGCCGTTGCGAGGGGGACGGACGTATTCGGGTGGGCACGCAGCTGCGGCTGGAAGGACTCGGTCCGCTCTTCAGCGGACGCTATTACGTGACCGAGGCGAATCACAGCTACGACGTGCATCACGGCTACCAGACGGCCTTCCGCGTGGAGCGGGCCGGGATCGGAAGCGGCACATGATGGAAGTGCTGGGCATGCTGGAACGGGCCGATCCGCGCCTCTCCCGCGGTCTGGGTGGACGCTTCTACGGAGTCTACCCGGCGCAGGTGACCGACCTCAGCGACCCGGACAGCCAGGGAAGGGTGCAGATCAGACTGCCCTGGTCGCCCGACGGGGAGGGCACCCGCTACGAGGTGTGGGCCCGGCTGGCCACCCTGATGGCCGGAAACAACCGGGGCAGCTGGTTCATTCCCGATGTGGATGACGAAGTGCTGGTCTGCTTTGAGGGGGGCGACTGCCGCAGACCTTACGTCATCGGCGCACTCTGGAATGGCCAGGACGCACCGCCGGAAAGCATGGACGGCGGCGGCGAAAACAATCTCAAGACCCTGCGTTCGCGCAACGGTGTGGTGATCACGCTGGACGACTCCGATGGCCGCGAGACCCTGACGCTCAAGACACCGGGCGGACAGACAGTGGTGCTCAAGGATGGACCGGGCTCCATTGAGCTGGAGGACAGCAACGGCAACAGCGTCAAACTGGAGCCGGCCGGCATCACGCTCAACGCCTCGGCCAAACTCTCCATCAGTGCCAGCACCATGGAGGTGTCGGCCGGAATGGTGACCGTCAACTCCGGTATGTCGCGCTTCAGCGGCGTGGTCCAGGCCGATACGGTCATCAGCAACAGCGTGGTGAGCGTCTCCTACACCCCGGGAGCGGGCAACATATGGTAGCCGTGCTGCAACGCCACGACATCGGCTGGCTGGCGCCGGCGCCCACCTGGCATCGCGCCGGCGATCTGACCCAGGTGCCGGGACGGCAGCGCCTGTTGCGTCCCACCATCATGCGGTTTGCCGATGACAGCTTCATGGAGCAGTTGCTGGCGCTGCTCGCCTACTATCCCGAATCACTGGCCGAATGGGAGGCGCGGGCGGAAACCTGGGAACGGCCCATGGCCACCCCCGCCACCGCGGCCCATCTGCCGCCCCACGAGCCGGTCTCCCAGCTCTCCACCCGGCTCAAAAGATTGGCGGTGGCGCGCGGTTTCAATCCTTCCGCGAACGGGGAGCGGGCGCCGGTCGAACCGCTCAAACTCTATCAGCCCATCCACAAACGCCATTATCTGGTGACCGCCTCCCTGGTCTGTCGCCGCGCCGGTCTGCCGGATCGGCGGCCCGACGCGGGCCGCCAGGAGCGGGTCGCCTTTGTGCTGCGCCGGGTGGTTCCCGCCACCCAACAGGGCGTGCCCGCGGCCGATCCCAACGACTGGCAGGAGTACGCCTATGTCACCGGTCCCGACGGCAGCCGGTGGCAGAGCGTCACCTCCGGTCAGCAGAGCGCCGCCCGCCTGCTGGACGGCGAAGAGCGCCTGCCCATGTTCGGACTTGGGTTTGACGACGAGCGTGGCCACCGGCGCCAGCTGTTTGCCGGCACCGTACCCGTGGCGCGGCGCGAGGCCTATCTGGCGGCACCGCTTGCCGGCACCGGGGCGGCGACCGGCGGGGCACCCGCCGAGCTGCCCGCCGACCCCAGGCTGATGCTGTTTCAACTGCGGGTGACCGGGCCGTGGAGTGAACTGGTGCAACAGGCGCTGGACGACCAGGAACGCTTCACCAAGGCGGGAACCGGAGATTCGGACATCGAAGGGGAAATCGGCGGCGCTCCCTCACCGCTTCCGGACCGTACCCTGGACCGGTCCCGGGACCAGATCCAGACCATCTCCTGGTACGTGCTGCTCGACTGTGTCCAGTTTTTCAGGGACCACGCGCCGAGGATCGGGGAGGTGCTGGCGGGACAGCGGGACCGGGATACCCTGGATGCCGCGACCGAGGAGCCGCTGCTGGCGTGGCTGGAGGAGGTGGTGCTGGTGGGTGGACTGGCGGGTCCGCTGGCCGCCGGTCCCGATTACGCCGTCGCCGACGTGCGTACCAATCTGTTGGCCGCGCTGATGGAACTGGCCACCAACGAGGCGCTGCAGGCGCGGCTGGATTCAGACCAGGTGGAGGTGGAGTTCAGGCGCGCCAGCAGGGGTCACTGGCCCGAATTTCTGTTTCCCCTGGCTGAACCACGCGCCCTGGGACCGTTTCCCTTTGTGGTGCAGGCGGTCAACCTTTCAGGCAACCCGTTTGGTCGCGAGATCACCCTGCAACGGGTGGGTGCGGCGCTGGCCGAACTGGAGGCGCGGGTGCAGGCGGCGCTGCCACCATCGGGCGGTGCCCCCGCACCGGAAATCCCCATCCCCGACCGGGTACCTGGCGACGTGCGTGACGGATGGTTTGCCATCCGCTGCGTCTACGAGCGGCCCAACTGCGGACCGCGGGCCGAGACCGTGCTCAGTGAACCCACCGTGCCGTTCCAGATGGCTGGCTTTTTCGATCCCGAAGCCCCGGCGCGGCCCATCCGCATTCCCATGCCTTTCGACATCTCTCCGGCCGGGCTGCGCAAGTACAACAAGAGTGCCACGCTGATGATCTCCGACGCGCTCTGCGGCCAGCTCAAGCGGATCAGGAAAATGAGCCTGGGTGACCTGGTGCTGTCGGTACTGCCCTGGCCGTTTCACAAGGATCTGCCCGATCCCTCGGCCGGCGGTCCCTGCCGGGATGGCAGCAATCCGCTCGGCATGTTCTGCTCACTGTCGATCCCCATTGTCACCATTTGCGCCCTGATTCTGCTGATCATCATGGTGTCGCTCTTCGACATGATTTTCCGCTGGCTCCCCTACCTCTTCGTCTGCCTGCCCATTCCGGGGCTGAAAGGCAAAAAGCCATGAGTGAAACCGGTCGCCGCTACGGCCGCAGCATGGCCTTTCCACCGCGCCTGGACGGCGCGGGACGCATGGCCTGGTCCGAGGGAGCGGAAAACATCCGCGAATCGATCCGCCTCATCCTCACCACCGAACCGGGCGAACGGCTGATGCTGCCCGGATTCGGTGCCGGACTGCAGCGATTCCTGTTTGAGCCCAATACCGTCACCACCCACCGGCGCATTGAAGAGGCCGTGGTTCAGTCCCTGGAACGCTGGGAGCGGCGCATCCGCCTGGCCGAAATCAGCGTCACCGCCGACGAAGCCGACCCGCAGGCGGCGCTCGTGGAACTGCGCTACACCCTGGTCGCCGATCGCAGTGACGGCCAGATGACCCTGCGCGTGCAACTGGGCGCCTAAAGGAGCAAAGCGCATGCCGATCCCGGAACCCGTCTTCGACCGCCGCAGCTACCGCGACATACTCAACGAGGCGTTGGCGCGCATACCGGCACACACACCGGAGTGGACCAACTTCAACGACAGTGATCCGGGCGTCACCCTGCTGCAACTCTTCGCCTTCATGAGCGAGAGCATCATCTATCGCGCCAACCTGATTCCGGAGCGCAATCGGCGCAAGTTTCTGCGCCTGTTGGGGGTGCCCATGCGCCCCGCGGCACCGGCCCAGGGGTTGGTCGCATTCGAGCACGGTGCCGGCAGCGCGGTGTCCACCCTGGCCTCCGAACGCGTGCTCTATGCCGGCGGCCTGCCGTTTCGTACCCGCAACGGACTGGATGTGCTGCCGCTCACCGCCCAGCTCTACTACAAACGGCCGTTGCCTCCCGCCCAGGTGGCCGACGTGGAACGCATCTATGCCCAGCTCTATGCCAGTCAGCTGCAGGAGGGAGAGGTGGCCGAGTACTACCAGACCGAACGCCTGGTTCTGCCCGCCGCCGGCAACCTGCTGCCCCAGCTTGATATCGGCACCGAGACGGTCGACGGCTCCCTCTGGGTGGCATTGCTGGCCGCCCCGCAACAGGATATCCACGCGCTGCGTACCCAACTGGCGGGCAAGACACTGAGCCTGGGCATCCTGCCGGCGGTGAGCCAGGAGGGTGCGGTGATCCACCCGCGCGGCGGGTCCCGGGCCAGTGACGCCACCCTGGTCTACGAAATGCCCGATACCAAGTCCGGCGAGCCGCGCTATCGCCGGCTGGCGCCCACTCAGGAGGTGGACCTGCTCACCACCCCGGGCGTGGTGGAACTGCGTCTGCCGGAAGCGGACGGTCTTGACTACTGGAACGCCCTGGATCCGCTGGAGGCCGGCGTCGGTGACTATCCGCCCTCACTGGAGGATACCGATCTGCAGGATCGGCTGGTCACCTGGCTGCGCATCCGCTCGCCGGAGGCCTTCGGCAGCGAAGGGGGCAGCCGCCAGGTCCACGTGCCCCTGAGCTGGGTCGGCATCAATGCCGCCCGGGTGGTGCAGGAGGCGCTGGTGGCGGCCGAAGCACTGCCCGTGGGTACGGGAGAGCCGGATCAGGGGGCCACCCTGGCCAATACGCCGGTGGTGCTGGAGCGCCTGGAAATCCGGGTGAACGGGGAACTGTGGACGCGCATCGATGACCTGGCCGCCGCCGGGGCCGAGGTGCCGGCCCAGAGCCCGCGGCTGGCTGCCCGAGAGGTGATCAGTGCGCCGCCGGTCAATGTCTACACCGCGGATCGGGAGTCGGGCGAGATCCGTTTTGGGGACGGCCTGCATGGCCGGCGGCCACCGCGCGGAGCGGCCGTCCAGGCCACCTACACCTTCGGTGGCGGCGCCTCCGGAAATCTGGGCATTGGTGCCATCAACAAGGGGGCGCCCAGCGGGTTGCGGGTGCGCAACCCCGTTCCGACCTGGGGCGGCAGCGAAGGGGAGTCGGTGGCGGACGCCGAACGCCGGATCCCCGCCCACCTGCGGCATCGCGAACGGCTGGTAACCCAGGAAGACTACCTCGATATCGTGCGCAATACGCCGGGCGTGGACCTGGGGCGCGTGGAGGTGCTGCCGCTCCTCCATCCGGAACTCCCGGCGCAGGCGTCGGACGGCGTGGTCACGGTGCTGGTGATTCCGCGCACCGATCCGGTACAGCCGGAAGCGCCACGGCCCGATCGGCTGTTCCTCGGCAACATCTGCGCCCACCTGCAGCCCCGCCGCCTACTGACCACCGAACTGCACGTGGTGGGCCCCGTTTACGTGCCCATCTGGATGGCCGTTGGACTGGAGGTGGTTCCCGGTGAGGCGGAGGGTCCGGTGCGGGAAGCGGTGCGCCGTGCGCTGTTGGATTTCGTCTCCCCCCTGCGTGGTGGATTCGGAGGGGGAGGCTGGCCGCTGGCGCGCAGCGTCGAGCCCGCAGAGCTGCTCGCTGCCGCTGCACGGGTACCGGGCGTGGCCAGAATCAATGAGCTGCTGCTGGGCGACACGGGAGGCGGGACGCCGCGGGTGGCCCTGGAAGGGTTGGAGCTGCCCCGGGTGATGGCGGTGGAGGTGAGCGGCGGCAGTGCGGTCTCGATTGCCGAACTGCAGGGACGCCAACCGGTGGTGGATGAGACGGGACTGCCGGTACGCCGTCCGCTGCCGGTCATTCCGGAGGAGTGCTGAGCGGATGGACATCAACGGCACCCGCTTTCATCTCCTGACCGGCGCCGACGACTGGGAACCGCTGCTGATGCAGACCCCGGAGGTGGCGCTGTGGTGGGACACGGAAGCGGGCGGTGTGGCGCTGCTGCCGGAGATCCTGCGCTATGGCGTCAATCCGGCGGAGCAGCCGCTGAGCCGGGAGCGCAGACGGGGCGCGGACTGCGACCGCTTCGGCAACTTTTTCTGGCTCGATGAGCACGCCACACGAATCCGCATACTCCCGGCGGGAACCACGGAGGCCGGGGACTGGTGGCGTCTGGCCGACTGGGAGTCCGGCTGCACCGCGGCGGAAACCGGTGATTTCCAACCCCTCGCCGTGCGCGAGCCGTCGCCCCCACGCCTGCGCGGTCTGGCCGTGACCCGCGAACACTATCTGGTGGTGGGCACCCTGGATCCGGGTGGCCTGCTGATTTTTGACCTGCATGGGGGTGGACCACCGGAATGGTTGCGCTGGCCGGCCGATCGCCCCTTTGCGCCCGAGGACCTGGCGGCGGCGGCCGACGGCGGCATCTGGGTGTTGAGCCGAGTGGGCAGCGGCGTGGATCTGTGGGCTCTGGATCGGCTGTTCCGCGCCACCGGCCCCACGCCGACGGTGATGCAGGAGCCGGCCGATTTCACCCCCCACGGATCGGCATCGGCCCCCGCCTCAAGCGTCGCCGGTTTTCCCACCGGACTGCCGCTGCTGACGGGGGCGCCCGACCCCCTGCAGGAGGCCATTTCGGTGGTCGGTCTGCCGGATGGATCGGCCCTGATCCTGGGCATGGACGGTGCCGGAGAAAGTGTACTGGTCCGCATCCGGGACTGGCACGAGAGCAACCGCGTGGTGCTCAGCGGCGGCATCCTGGATCGGGTGCTGGAGGATCCGGCCATCGCAGCCCACGATTTTGCCTTCGTGCCCACGGGCGCCGCTGAAGCACCGGACGAGGTCCGCGGTGAACTGGCGGTGGTACTGGGTGACGGCAACCAGGCCCTGCTCTTCGGACTGGAAGCCTTCCATGAACAGTTGGAACTGACGCTGCGCCCGCGTTATCTGCCGTTGCGCCGCTTCAGTGGCAAGGCGCTGGTGGGCGGCGCCGATGGTGCGTACTACGACCTGGAAGAGCGCTGGTACCGGGTTACCGAACAGCCGCGGCGGCGTGCCGCCGCGGCAGCCGTCCTGGCGGGACTGGTATTTGATGGGCGGGATCCCGGCTGTGTCTGGCACCGGTTGCTGCTCGATGCCTCCATCCCGTCACACACCGCGCTGCGGGTCGAGAGTCGGGCCGCCGATGATCGCGAGCTGCTGGCCGGTCTGCCATGGGCCGCGGAACCGGTACCGGTCCGGCGTAGCGGGGGTTCGGAAATCGACGGTTTTGCCCCGTACGGTGAAGCGGCGCCGGACTGCGCAGGTACCTGGGAGTTGCTGTTCCAGGAGGCGCGGGGGCGGTTTCTGGAGTTGCGTCTGAGCTGGATGGGCGACGGCCGCGCCACCCCGCGGCTGCGGGCGCTGCGCGCCTACTATCCCCGGTACTCCTACCTGGAGCATCATCTGCCCGCGGTCTACCGGGAAGAGACCCACAGCGCCGGTTTCCTGGATCGCTACCTGGCCAACGCCGAAGGCATCCTCTCCCACCTGGAGGACCGGATCGCCCGCGCCGAAGCGCGCTTCGACAGCCGTACCGCGGACGGGGAGTTCCTTCCCTGGCTGGCCGGGTGGCTGGGCGTGGTCTTCGATGACCACTGGGGGGCATCGCGGCGTCGTCTGCTGCTGGATCACGCGGAACTGCTCTACCGGTGGCGCGGCACCCTGGACGGAATGCTGACCATGGTGCGTCTGGCGGTCGATCCGTGTCCCGACGCAGCCATCTTCGCGCCATTGCGCGGCCTGCCGGATCCGACTCCCCGGTTTGCCGGGCGCGATGTGCGCATCGTCGAACGCTTCAGGCTGCGCAATCAGCCCGGAGTCCTGGTCGGTGATCCGACCACCGCGGGACTGGCCCAGCAACTGCTCACCGGTGGTGACCTGGGAGATGCCCGGCAGCTCAGCCGGCGCTTTCGGGTCTTTCTCCAGCGCCGTTACGGTGAGGCCGATCTGCTGGCCCGGATCAACACCGCCTGGGGCAGTACCTACGGTGCTCTTGATGAGATCCAGTTTCCGGCCGAACCACCGCCACCCGGAGCCCGGCGCAGCGACTGGATGGCCTTTCTCCAGCGCGAACTGGCCCTGACCGGCAGCTGGCAGCCGGCCCAGGGCGTATTTGCGCTGCACGTCCGGTTTCAGGAGTACCTGCGCAGCCGCTATGCCGAATTCGGCGACCAGGCCGTGGCGCGGTTCAACGCCCACTGGGACAGCAGTGTGAACGCCTTTGAGGCCGTACGCTTCCCGCCGTTGCGCCCGAATGCGGAGGCGGCGGCAACCGACTGGGAGCTGTTTATCAGGGATCGGCTGGGCTTTACCTATGCCCCGGTCGCGGCGGCCGACACGGAACGCTATCGCGATTTTCTGCGCCGGCGCTACCGTCGGATCGAACGCCTCAACGAACGCTACGGTGTCACCTCCGGCGCGGGCTGGAGCGGTTTCGACGCCGTCACGTTGCCCGCCGAACTGCCGGTCGGGGGTGCGGCGCTGCAGGACTGGATCGCCTTCGTCTCGCTGTTGCTGCCCATCCGGCGCAACGCCCACCGCTTCACCGTACTGGTACCCACCGAGCCGGGCGAACTCCCGGAGAGCAGGGCGCAGCGCATGGCGCGGGTGGACCGCGTGGTCCAGCGCGAGAAGCCGGCGCACACCGATCACGAAGTGAAACTCTTCTGGGCACTGTTTCAGGTGGGCAGCGCGCGCCTCGGTCAGGACACGCAGATTGGCGACAGCGCCCGCTTTGTAGCCATCGTTCTTGGCGGCACCTACCTGGGGCAGGGGCTGCTGGGGCACTCACAACCTTGGAACGCAATGCAACGGCGTGTGCTTGGCCGCGACCGTCTGCCGAGATCACTGCAGGGAGACTTGGGTCATGAATGATTTTCAACCCGCCTATCCGGACACCGTATTGCTCGATCCCCACAAACGGGTCTACTACTCGCACGGCTTGGTCCTGGGGGTCGACGAGTTTGTTCAGGAGGAGCTCTACCTGCTGGAAAAACACCGGTTGCATAACCGCGGGCTGCACGGCTACGGCACCGTGTGCGGGCTGCATGTCGGATGGCACGTGCGCGACGGGCAGCCGGAAGTTCAGGTGGCGCCGGGAATCGCGATTGACCCGCAGGGCCGCGAAATACGGGTACCGGATACCCGGTGCTCACGGCTGAACGAATGGCTGGTGCGCCATCACGATGAGGTGGAGGCGCTGTTGGGATCCCCGCCCAGCGGTTCGCCGCTGCTGCTGCCACTCTACGTGGTGCTCTGCCACGACGAATGTGCAACCGACCTCGTGCCCGTGCCCAGCGGTCCATGCCAGTCGCTCGACCGCACCACCGTGCCATCCCGGATGGCGGATCATTTCCAACTGGAATTGCGTACCGAGTTGGCGCTGCCGCAACAGGCGGAAGAGCTGGCCGTGCGCGCACTGGGCGAACTGCTGGACACCATTCCCGTCAACGACACTCCGGGCGGGCTGACCCACGAAGAGATGGCGGAGCTGGTGCGTGGACTGATACCCGGCGCCTCGCCGCCGGCGGGATCGCCACCCGCGGGCCACCTGGAAGCCGGCCAGGCGGTGGCTTTGTTCCGCACCGCCTTCCGCGTATGGATTACCGAAGTGCGCCCCGTGCTGCTTGAGGCGGGCACCAACTGTGTCAACGGACCGCCGCAGGAGGCGTGCGTGCTGCTGGCACGGGTGGAACTGCAGTTGACCGACACGCCGGCGGGACTGCGGGTGGACGACGCGGTGGACCCGGTCATTGATGACAGTGATCGCCCCTACCTCCTGCACAGCCGGCTGCTGCAGGAGTTTCTGGAGCGCTGTTGTGGCCATCCGGACGGTGGTGGCGGCGGCGGTGGTGTATCCGAGCACAACGCGCTCAGCGGACTGACCGTGGGCGACCCCCATACCCAGTATCTCAACCCGGCGCGTGGCGATGCCCGCTACAGCCAGTTGGGACATCTCCACGCCATGGACGATTTGAGCGACGTCAACGCACCCGCGCCCGCGGCCAACGACGTGCTGCTGGCCCAGGGCGGAGTCTGGGTCCCGGGCAAGGTGGCCCATGCCGATCTGGGCGGCCTTGGTCTGGACCAGCATCCCCAATACCTGTTGGCCGATGGCAGCCGGCCGCTGGGTGCCGACTGGGACGTGGGCAACCACAAAATCGGCAACCTGGCCAATGCCACACTGCCGGGTGATGCGTTGCCGCTGGGCCAGGCCGAGGAGGATTTCGTGCGTGCCCTGGGCAGCCCCTATGGGGTGGCTGCCGCCGGGCGCTTCACGGTTCGCGGCCGGGCCGTGGGTCCGGTCTACAACCGTCTCAAGGTGGCCCCCGTAACCGGTCGGCAGGGCGTTTTTCGACTCACCTTCGGCAAATACGCCAATCCCGACGCGGCGGGTGCAGCCCACAACTACGTGGTGAAGGGAACCGGTGAGGGAGGACCGCTCAATTTTCATGTCGCCGCCTACGAGGATCGCGCGTTGCTGATCCAGGCCACTCCGGTTGCAGGAACCACTGCGGCCACGGGATTCAATATCGAAATTTCCATTCTCGGAAAGTTCTAGAGCGTGGTTGAGAGGAGGGTGATGCACCCATGAGCGTCAAACATCTGCTGACACCGATTCTCGACGGCGGTATCCGCAACACCAATTTTTTTGAGGGACGCCTGCTCTCGGCGGCGGATCTGCGCGATGAGCAGAGTGCCAATCGGGAACGGGCGCGGCGTCTGGCGCGTGCCATCGGCCCCGGCATCGTCGAGGGGCTGGAAGTGAGCCTGGTGAGTGACGGCAGCGACGGCACGCCGCCCGTGCTGGCGGTTGAGTCGGGTCTTGCCATCACCGCGGGCGGTGAGGTGATCGGCCTGCCCGAAGGAGGCGTGCAGGTGGCGCTCGCCCGTTCGCTGGAGTCGGTGGTGACCACCGAGGCCGATTTTTTCGCCTGTGCCGGACCGCCCGCGAGCAGCCAACTGCCCAATGGGGTGGGGGTTTACGTGCTGGTGATGTCCCCGGTGGCCGGTTATCGCGAACGGGCACCGAAGAGCGGACTGGGTGATGCCGGAGTGGTAAAGGGCTGCGGGAGCCGTTACGTGCAGGAGGGCGTGCGTTTCCGGCTGCTGGTGGTCCCGGGCACGGAGGGCACGGTAACCGGCGGCGGCAGCGGTTCGGCCACCGATTCGCTGGATGCGCTGATCGCAGGGGCACTCAACGGGGTTGAATTTCCGACCCGGGATTCACCGACGGAACTCGCGCTGTTGCGCAACCGCTTGGCCCACCGCCTCTTCTCCACGGAACGCCTGATCGGCGCCTATCGTGACCCCCTCGCCGAGTGGACGGCCAGGCCGCCGGACAGTTTCGCAGCGCGCGCCTACGGCGACTCCTTCGGCGCACTTCTCGATTCCTGCGACGTACCACTGGCACTCTGCTACTGGACCACCAACGGCGTGGAGTTTCTTGATGTGTGGGCAGTCCGGCGGGTGCGCAACGCTGTCCCCATCGGTGCCAATCCCGCTATCGGCTGGCGCCACGACGATGCGGTGGCCCATGCCCGGATGCAGCAGTTTCAGATCCAGGCCGGCGAATTGATCGGCGCCGCCGCAGCGCCACAAAACCTGAGGGCACGCGACTATTTTCACTGGCTGCCACCCTTGGGCATCGTGCCGGTGCATGGCTACGGCTTTACCACCGGTATCGACATTGATCTCTTTTTTGATGGATTGACGCTGGCAATTCCGGTTTTTGTTGAGGGTGGAGAGGTGGCTGGCATGGTGCGCGACTCCATGCTTGCGCCACCGGTGGGATTTGCCGAGGACAAGTTGATCTGGCGCTACGTGGTGCGCGAGAACATCCAGGCCGCGAGCGCCGCCCTGGCCGCCGACCGGCGGCAGCCCCAGATGCTGTTCGCAACTCCCGCCATGGGTCCCTACGGGGAGTCCAGATACAACGCCAAATACTGGA
This sequence comes from Gammaproteobacteria bacterium, assembly GCA_050302415.1. GTDB lineage: Bacteria > Pseudomonadota > Gammaproteobacteria > JBNLBB01 > JBNLBB01 > JBNLBB01. The sequence goes on from JBNLBB010000037.1 coordinate 17,181, forward strand.
ATTTCGGCAACTACCGCTGAGATTCAGGAAGCTGAACAAGGAGCTGATCATGGCTGACCTTCCCCCCAAAGTGGCACCCGGCGATTTGATACTCGCCAACCACCTCAACGCCTTTGTCGACTACCTCACGGATCTGGAAACGCGAGTTGCCGTACTGGAAGCCGGAGGTGGACCGGGCGGCAAACTGACCGTGCTTGGCCTCTCGCCCAGCGACGGTGTGCATATGGGTCAGGAGCTGCGGGTGATCGGCCAGGGATTCGGCATCCCAGCGCTCAATATCGTCACCATCGGTTCGGCGACCATCCAGCAGTTCAAGGTGGGCAGCAATGCCAATGTCCTGATTTTTGATGTACCCCCCATTCCCAGCACACCCGCCACGGGCATTGTGATCCCGTTGACCGTGTCCGGTCCCAACGGCTTTGACGACACGACAGTCCGGATTCTGCCCGCGGTACCCGACAAGCCCGCCGGCAGTCTGATGGTCACCTATCAGGATCCGCCTCCGGTGGCGACCCTGGGTGACGACGACAGTTTTATATTCACCTATGCCGTGCGCGCAACGGTGAACATGACCGAAACCTATGTGGTGGAGACCGGACTGTCCGGATCTCCGGCGGGTTGGAATGCGGCGCTCGTAAACGATGCCGGGACGGCCATCGTTCCACCGCGCATCACTGTCGACGTGGGTTCACCGCCCAGTGTGACCACCCAGACCTTCAAAATCCGGGTGGTGATTCCGCTTGGTGCGACAGCGGCCGATCTTAACGTGCGGCTGGTGGCGGAGCGCAATCCAGAGCTGGCGGGTGAGAAGAACGGTATTCATCTGGCCGTAGGTCAGGCGCCACCGGCACCCGGTCCGATCCATCTGTTTCTCAACCCGGGGGATGTGCTTCCACCCGGAGAGGTTGTCGGCGGCGTTCTGCAAGTGCCCGCCGGAGGTGGTTTGGCCTTTGCGCCCTTCAGCGCCCTCATTGCGACAGCCGGCACCTATGTCATCCAGGATCTGCTGGTTGAAGACGATCCCTCCAACCGTTGGACTGCTGCGCTGGGAGTCAGTACGCGCGAATTCACCACCTCGGCAGACAACCAGGTCGTCTCCATTCCGGTGGGGATCCAGGCCGCGTCCGGCGCACCCGATGCGGTGCTGGTTGTTTCAGTAGAAGCCAAAGGCAACTCGGCCATTAACGATGTTCTTCGCCAGCCCTTGGCGTTGCCCTAAAACCATCATGGGAAGGAGCGCAAACATGTTGAACGACGCATTGCATTCGGACGGAGGACTGTCCGGTATTTGGCGGCTGCTGCTCGGTTTACTACTGGCCGCTCTGATGGGGGGACAGGCGATGGCAGCCAATCCCAACAAGAAGCTCTGCTTCACCCGGACCGGAACACCGACCATCAACGGATTGCTCGATGATACCGCTTGGGGAAATGGAGCATGGCAGTCTGGGTCCTGGAAGTATGTCGCCGGTAACGGTACCAGTTTGCCAGATGGCATCGCCCAGGGTACTCGAGATGCGAACAACCTCTATTTTGCCTTTCAGGTAAACAACGATGCCACCATCGACGCCACCGACGTGGTGGTATTGACCCTGGATGCTGGTCCCGGTGGCCCCCGCAAACGCTTTCATCTCTATCACAGCTGCATTCCCGGGGGCTGTCCCGGCGGAGTGGTTCACCAGGCGAAGGTATGGACCTGGAACGCGGGCACCGCCAATTGGGAGGGTTTGGAAGAAAATCCACCCTGGTTGGGGATTGACGCCCATGTTGTTTACGCTGGCACGTCCAGCAGTTGGTCACTAGAAGTGAAGATCCCGCTGGCCGAAATGCCCGTTCCAGCGAGTGGTCTGTTTGGGATGTATTTCAATATGGTCCGGATTGATTCCGGCAGCAATACCGCGCGCCAGCTTGACTGGCCGCCAGAGGTCACCGATATATCGGGCGCGACGGCTTCAGAAGTCTCCTTCTTTTTGGAAACAGGAACTCCACCGGAAGCCAACTGGGGAAATGGAACCCGCGGAGGTGTGAGTTGCAGTGGTGTCTACTTCGGAACCATGGACATCGCCACAAACCAGAATCCCACCAGCCTTATAAGCCGTACACCAGGTACAGCGAACACCTTCAGCGTCACCGTGCACAACTCCAGCATTAATTCGATGGGCAGTTCAGTGGAAGCCCCGGGTGTACGTGCCAAGTTCAGCCTCGCCAACTGGGGAATACCGGGAACATCCGAATGGAGTCAGGTGCCGGCCGCAAATAACCGGCCCGTTGGGACCGTTCCGGCAGCCGGACAGAACACACTGACCACAGGAGCCTGGGTGCTGAGCGGGACTGAAATAGCCAACTATGCCCCTCCTCGCAATCATCAGTGTGTGCGGGTTGACCTCGATGTGGATCCGGCTGCGGTGTTACCTGGGAATAGCGTTGAGTTTCTGAATCACATTGCGTATCGCAATATGGATTTTGAAGAGACTTCTTCGCCCGTGAAGCGAGAGGCGCACATCGGAGTTAAGGGATTCAAACTGCCGGACAATGCCGAGCGGCATGAGTTGATACTCCGGGAACATACATTCAATACTCCAGTTGACTCGCGTTGGATTTCGCAAATTGATGGCCTGACCCCGGTGGGGGACCAACCCGGTTTATACACACTAAAACTGGGTCCTGAAGAGACGCGGCGCGTCTATACCGCGGTGACGCCGCCCAAAATCAAAATTCCCAAGGAGATGATCGCCATTCCACCCGGCAGTGGCGGCACCCTGCCTCTGTTCCAGCGGCCAAGTGGTGTCAAGCCGGTGGCGGTGACGGTCCGCGCCGGTGACGTGGTGACCCTGATTGCGGATGGCGCCGTTCAACGCAAGACAGAAGGCGTCAGTCCGCTTCCGGATGGACCGCTGGGGGGTGTGGCGCTGACTCGGATGACCGCGCGCACCGCGACCCTGAACCTGCCCAAAACATTGGTCAGGGAGGCGCCGCTTGGTGCCCTGGTGGGTTCGTTTGACGGATTCGAGACCTCCTTCCTGATCGGTGACGCCAAGACCGTGCGGGTTCCCAAAGGGGCCACCCAACTGCTGTTGGCAATCAATGATGCCGACGGCGCCTTCGCCGCGCAGTCGGGCAAAGGGTTCAGCGTGCAGGTGACCCAGACGCCGGCGCGCACGGAATACCGGGGCGTTGCCAAAGCCGTGCCCTCCACCGGCGATGCATTGGCGGTGGCGTTGCCGTTGG